>JBIPMW010000041.1:0-12436 GCA_044376455.1 Crocinitomicaceae bacterium
TTTAACACTTTTCAGCTGTGCCAAACCAGGTTGTACAGATCCTTCTGCAACGAATTATAATTCTTACGCAAAAAAGAATGATGGTTCATGCGAATATTCGACTAAACTCATATTTTGGCAAGATTTATCTGCAGCTCAATCATGGGAACCAATAGGTGTGACGTCATTAAAATACTACGTAAATGGAAACTATGTTGGCTCAAGCATTGCGACAGAATATTACCCATCACAACCAAGCTGTTCTGCAAATGGACAAGCATCATATACGATTAACCTTGGAAAAAATACTACCGGAAATGTTAATGTAAAAATCACAGATCAAACAGGTGAAATTTGGTATGATGAATATATCACAGTCGATAATTCAGAATGTAATTACTATCAATTCTATTAAATCATTCTATGAAAAGAATTACAACATTTCTATTCATATTCGCTACATTAAATCCTTTTGCTCAAATATATGTTACCAATAGAACAAATGAACCTGTTTGGGTTTCAACAGTAACTTATGAAAAAAATAATGGATTCAATGGCTATGTTTCAAATGGTTGGTATAAAATAATACCGGGCGAACGCAAAAACTGCGGTGGCAAACTATACGGAGGTGAAAATGTCTATTTTGTTCATGCTCATACCAAAGGATACGCCAGAACTTGGGGAAATGATCATTATTTTGCCGTAGACAAAGTGAATGCTTTCAGAATCGAGAATTGCGATATGAAATATACGTTAAATGATCCGAACCATAAAAGCGTAAATTTTTCAAAGAATTTCACGCACATTGGGATTTTTGATCCATATAGAGTTGAATTTAATATTCGTTAAACAAAAAAGGAACCTTGCGGTTCCTTTTTTTATTATCCGAGGTAGCTTTTCAGTACCTTGTTTTTGTTGGTGTGTTTGAGGCGGCGAATGGCTTTCTCTTTGATTTGGCGAACGCGCTCACGGGTGAGGTCGAATTTGTCGCCGATTTCTTCCAAGGAAAGTGGTGCTTTACCGTCTAGGCCGTAAAACATGCTGATTACTTCGCTTTCACGCGGCGTAAGGCTTGTCAAAGAGCGACGGATATCCGAACGCAAAGACTCTAAAGTAAGATTGGCTTCAGGGCCAGGAAGTGAGTCACCCTGCATGACATCATACATAGTAGAAGTTGATTCATCTCCTTCGATGAGTGGTGCATCCATTGAAATGTGACGTCCGTTCTGAGAAAGCGTTTGCTTCACTTCTTCCGGCGTAACATTTAAGAATTCAGCTAATTCATCTGCTGAAGGTGGACGCTCAAATTTTTGCTCGAGTTCAGAATAAGCTCTATTGATTTTGTTAATGTTACCAATTTTGTTCAATGGTAAACGTACAATACGAGCCTGTTCTGCTAAAGCTTGTAAGATTGACTGACGAATCCACCAAACGGCATAAGAAATAAACTTAAAACCTCTGGTTTCGTCAAAACGTTCTGCAGCTTTAATGAGGCCAAGATTTCCTTCATTGATCAAATCTGGAAGTGCCAACCCTTGATTTTGGTATTGCTTAGCTACAGATACAACGAAACGAAGGTTTGCTTTTGTCAAACGCTCGAGTGCGATGCGGTCTCCGGCTTTGATTTTACGAGCAAGCTCTACTTCTTCATCAGCGGTGATCAAATCCACACGGCCAATTTCTTGTAAATACTTGTCTAATGATGCGGTCTCTCTGTTAGTGACCTGTTTTGCGATTTTTAACTGCCTCATAATTTTTAATTGCCCTTGCTTGTACTGATAAAATGCAGAAAGGTTCGACTTCAACGCATTTTTTTTTCATGCGTTACAATGTTTTGAGCGAAAAGCCTGATTTACTGCATATTTTACGGAGTTCACCGAATAAATAAATAGGAAATGACTACCATTTATGTGCTCAAAGTGGTCCCTACATGATTATAAACCGTGAATGCACGTTTTGTTCTTATGAATTTTTTAGCGCTCAAACGTTTTTGCCACGAATGCGGTCATGTATTGAATGGACGCCGCGATCAAAAATATTGTTCTGATCAATGCCGCAACACCTATAATAACAGGCACTACTCGGATTTACTCCATAAAAACCGAAAAATCAATCGGATACTACATGCCAATAAACTCATCTTACTGGAACTTGCTCAGCACAAAAGAAAGAAACATTCCATCCGAATTTTTCATGAGAAGGGGTTTCAATTTGAATTTCATACGCATACCAGAATTTCAAAAACAGGTCAAACCATCTTTTACTGTTATGATTATGGCTATCTTCGAATACAAGAGGATTGCTATTTAATTATTCATGAGGAGTAAATACAAAGGTGCCCAGCACAAGGAGAGTTTATATGAATTGTTTCAAAACGAAAACAACATAGAACTCTTCGTTTTTATCCATGGTTTCATGGGCTTTATGGATTGGGGAGCTTGGCATTTAGTCGCCAACTACTTTTATGCACACAACTATGACTTTTGCCGTTTCAATTTATCACATAACGGAACTAGTATCGAAGCGCCAACTGATTTTGTCGATTTGGAAGCATTTGGCGCAAATACCTATTCTAAAGAGTTGAACGATATTCAAGCCTTACTCCATCATATTGAAAGTCAACACCGCAACTATTCGCGCATTCATTTGATAGGACATTCAAGAGGTGGTGGTATGGCCATCCTGGCTGCACAACATTGGAATTGCCAAAGCAAACTTGGGCAAGTTTGTACTTGGGCGGCTATTTGTGATATTGATCGAAGATTTCCTACTGGTGAGGAATTAGTACTTTGGAAAGAGATTGGCTTGAGACAAGTAAAAAATGGGCGAACAAACCAAGAATTACCTCAGTATTATCAACTCTATGAAGATTATATAGCCAACCGAAGTCAGTTGGATATTTTAAGCGCGGCAAAGCATCTTGGTCAAAGCTTGCATATTTTTCATGGAGATCAAGATGCGTCTGTACCGCTTTCGGAAGCTTATGAACTTGCCGAAGCAGCGCAAAAAGAAGTGCAGATCATTAGTGGTGCAGACCATGTGTTTGGTGCAAGCCATCCATGGAATGCCGAGACTTTACCTCCCCCGCTACAAGAATTATGTATGCAGACTTTAAAGTGTTTGTAAAAGAAAAAAGCCAGTATTGCTACTGGCTTTTGTTTTGGGGAGGAAGACGGGTCTCGAACCCGCGACCTTCGGAACCACAATCCGACGCTCTAACCAACTGAGCTACAACCTCCGTTTAAGTGGGTGCAAATATACAAATTCTTCTTGAAATGATAAAATGCAATTTTTGCAAATTCTAATTTTTTCTATTTGTACTTTTGCGCACATCCATCAACAAAATCCGTTATGACACCAATCAATTCAAGTGTACTTGCACAAGCCATGAGCTATGAGGCCTACATGGCACTCACCGAACAATTAGTGAATGAAGGCCGCACCAGTGGGCCCAATCAAGCCGAAGCTTATGTTTATTATACCAAGCTGAATTTACAAAGAATGAAACGCTTGAATAAGACCATAGAAGTACCGGCTACCCTCACTGAACTACTGCAACAAAAAGCGAGTGCTTGGACTTGGGTCATTATTACTGAGCCTTGGTGTGGTGATGCCGCCCAATGCGTTCCTGTTTTGGAGAAAATTGCTCAGCATGATTCAAAAATAAAAACTGCTTATCTCCTGCGCGATGAGCACCTTGAGGTTATGGATGCATATCTGACAAACGGAGGGCGCGCCATTCCAAAATTGATTTGCCTCGATCAAGATGGCAAGGAAGTTTTTACTTGGGGGCCAAGGCCAGCAGTGATTCAAGAAGTCATGAACCGACTCAAAGCTGAGGGCGTTACTGAAATCTCGAAAATTGTAGAGGAAATCCAAAAAGCATACAACGCCGACCATCAGGCCGGCGTGTACGAAGAAATGGAGGCTGTGTTAGCAGCGCTTTAAAGTGTCCCGCGGTTTTCTTGCTCGCGCTCGATGGCTTCAAATAAAGCCTTGAAATTACCTTTACCGAAAGATTGTGCACCTTTTCTTTGAATGATTTCAAAGAACATAGTCGGCCGATCTACAACTGGTTTGGTAAATAATTGTAATAAATAACCTTCGTCATCGCGGTCAATCAAAATGCCATGAGACTTCAGTAATTCGACGTCTTCGTCGATGGCACCTACGCGATCAAGAAGGTCGTCGTAATATGTTTCAGGGACATACAAGAACTCTACGCCGCGATCGCGCATGGCTGAAACCGTTGCTACGATATCGTTGGTTGCAACAGCGATGTGCTGTACACCTGGGCCGTTGTAAAAATCGATGTATTCTTCGATCTGAGATTTTTTCTTGCCCTCAGCTGGTTCGTTGATCGGGAATTTGATGCGCCCATTGCCATTAGACATCACTTTTGACATCAAGGCGGTGTAATCCGTTGAGATATCTTTGTCGTCGAAGGAAACGATTTGGGCAAAGCCCATTACCTTTCCGTAGAATTCTACCCAATCGTTCATTTCATTCCAACCAACATTTCCTACCATGTGATCAATGAACTTGAGCCCAACTGGTGCTGGATTGTAATGTGATTCCCATTTTTTATAGCCCGGTAAAAAAATTCCGTTATAGTTTTTGCGTTCCACAAAAATATGGACGGTCTCTCCGTAGGTATAAATACCTGAGCGCACCACCCAACCATTGGCATCTTCTTCTCGGGTAGGTTCCATGTAAGGTTTTGCTCCGCGCTTGGTGGTCTCTTCAAATGCCTTGGTAGCATCTTCTACCCAAAGCGCAACAACCTTGACACCATCTCCATGTTTGTCGATGTGTGCGTTGAGTTCGCCGCCTTCAGTCAAAGGTGTGGTGAGCACCAAACGAATTTTATCTTGTTTCAGGACGTAAGAAACGCGGTCTTTCATACCAGTTTCAAGACCTGCATAGGCCTCTGATTGAAAACCAAAAGCTGTTTTGTAATAATGTGCGCTTTGCTTGGCATTGCCTACATAAAGTTCAACGTAATCAGTTCCGAGTAGCGGAAGAAAATCTTCAGCATCGTGGAATATTTTTTCTAGACTGTAGTCGTAGTTTTGGATGTCTTTTAAGTTTTTAATCTCTGCCATAAAGGTGAATTTATATCAAAATTAGGGATTAAAGCTGAGTTAATGTTGCCAAGAAAACATGTAATCTGGCAATTCAATTTCTAAAGCACGTTTGGTCAAACAAAGTGGCTTGAATGTATCTACCATAACGGCCAACTCTTCTGTTTCGGTTTTTCCGATGCTTCTTTCGTAGGCACCAGGGTGTGGCCCATGTGGAATACCAGCAGGGTGCAGCGTGATTTGACCTTTTTCGATGTTATTTCTACTCATGAAATCACCATCAACATAATATAGTACTTCATCAGAGTCAATATTCGAATGGTTGTAAGGTGCAGGAATAGAATCCGGGTGGTAATCGTAAAGGCGCGGTACGAATGAGCAAACTACGAAGGCCGATGTTTCGAAAGTTTGATGTACTGGTGGTGGTTGATGCACCCGACCTGTAATCGGTTCAAAATCATGGATTGAAAACGCGTATGGGTAATTATAGCCATCCCAGCCCACCACGTTAAATGGATGGTGCGCATAGGTGTAGTCATAGAGCACGTCTTGCTTTTTGATGCGAATCAAGAAATCTCCTTCTTCATCATGTGTTTCAAGTTCATGCGGCGTACGAATATCGCGCTCACAAAAAGGTGAATGTTCGAGAAGCTGACCAAACCAATTGCGGTAGCGCTTAGGCGTGTAAACCGGATGAAATGACTGGATGATAAACAAACGGTTGTTTTGATCATTGAATTCGAGTTGGTAAATCATTCCACGCGGGATCACGAGGTAGTCACCATAAGAGAAATCAATGTTGCCGAGTTGTGTGCGCAATTTGCCCGATCCTTTATGAATGAAAATGATCTCATCGGCATCGGCATTCTTATAAAAGTAGTCCTTCATCGATTCGGAGGGTGCGGCAAGTTCCAAATAAACATCTGAATTGACGAGCACCGGAACCCTGCTATCTACATAATCGGCTACTGGTTTGAGGTCATAGCCTCTGAAGCTGCGCATGAGCATGTTTTTCTCGATGGCAATTTCAGGCGCAATATTTTTTTGTGCACCAACTTTCTTGACAACTGTTGGTGGTTGGATATGATACATCAAGGTCGACATACCGTCAAAACCAATCGTACCAAAAAGTTGCTCGTGGTAAAGCGAACCATTCGGTTGACGAAACACCGTGTGCCTCTTGTGTGGAATCTGACCTAATTTGTGATAAAATGGCATTTTAAAAGTTTTAGTAGAACAAAACTAAACGAAAGTACGACTGCAATATATGATTTTGGTCAGTTTTACTACTTTTGTCGCAACCATCAACTCAACACAATGACAAAAATCTTGGTAATTGGTTCTTGCGGACAAATCGGAACTGAGCTCGTTTTAGCGCTGCGCACTCAATTTGGTGATCAAGCAGTGATTGCCGCAGACCTCAAAGACGAGTGTCCTGAAATCCTTCAAAATGGCCCATATGTCAAAATGGATGCCTTAGACCGAGATCATGTCAGACAATACATCATTGAAAATAAAATAGAACAGGTTTATTTACTCGCCGCACTTCTTTCTGCTACCGCTGAAAAAAATCCTGATTTTGCTTGGCGCTTGAATATGGAAGGATTGTTTACCATCCTAGATTTAGCGAAAGAGGGCCACATTAAAAAAATATTTTGGCCAAGTTCCATCGCTGTTTTTGGCCCAACTACCCCTGCTGACCTCACGCCACAACATACCATCATGGAACCAACAACGGTTTACGGTATTTCAAAGCAAGCCGGAGAACGCTGGTGTGAATACTACCACAACAAATTTGGCGTAGACGTGCGCAGCATCCGCTACCCTGGCCTCATCTCTTATAAAAGCTTACCTGGCGGCGGCACTACCGACTACGCTGTCGATATTATTTTCAAAGCAAAAGCGGAAGGGAAATTCACGTGTTTTTTAAGTGCAGATACCGCACTACCCATGATGTTTATGGACGACGCCATTCGCGCTACGATAGAACTAATGGAAGCCCCAGCAGATCAAATTAAGATCAGATCTGCTTACAACCTGGCGGGCTGCAGTTTTACACCCGCTGAACTCGCAGCCGAAATCAAAATCCTACAACCTGACTTTGAAATCAACTACGCCCCTGACTTCAGACAAGCCATTGCAGACAGTTGGCCAAACTCTATCGATGACAGCCATGCAACCAAAGACTGGGGCTGGAAAGCACAATTTGATACCAAAGCAATGGTAAAAGTCATGCTCGAAAACGTGAACTCCTAATTTTATCTTCACCTTCAAAAGCATTTGGATGCTTGGTTTGAGCATTCCTTTGAGGGAAAAATAAAAAATATTTATCATTTTGTTTATTCTTTTTGTTGTTTTGTTAAACAAATTATGTTTAACTTTATAACGTAATCGTTAAACAAAACTATTCGCCATGTCTACAATTGAATTCAATGAAGCATTAATTGGTTTAGAAAACAACCTTCAGTCTTTTGCACTTTCTTTTACAAGAAACCGAGAAGACGCAAGGGATTTGACACAAGAAACTATGTTGAAGGCGATCACCTATCGCAGTTATTATACTCCTCAGACAAATTTTAAGGCGTGGGTGTTCACAATTATGCGTAACTTGTTCATCAATCAGTACAGAAGAAAAGTAAAATCTGGTGCTATATTCGACCACAGCAAGGAATTATTTTTGGTCGGCAATATCCAGAGCCACGACGACAACGCAATAGAGAAAATTGGTGTTAAAGACATCAACAAGCAAATAGACTTATTAGGAGAGGAATACAAAGAGCCATTTGAAATGCATTTTCAAGGCTACAAATACAAAGAGATCGCAGACAAACTGAGTATTCCGATCGGAACCGTGAAGAGCCGGATTTTCATCGCTAGAAAAAAGTTGATGGAAGCCTTACCGGAATTCGCATTTTCGGCAAATTAATTTATGACAAAAAAAATACACATTATAGGCTCGGGGATTTCGAGTCTGTCAGCTGCTTCGTTCTTGTCCAGATCTGGCTACGATGTCACAATCTTTGAAAAGAACAGTACCATCGGGGGTCGTGCTAGACAATTTGAGGTAGATGGCTTTGTTTTTGACATGGGGCCATCTTGGTATTGGATGCCCGATGTCTTTGAAAAATTTTATCAGTCTTTTGGTTACCAAACCAGCGACTTTTACGAACTCAAGAGACTCGATCCTTCATATCGCGTTTATTGGCCCGATCACAGTTACACGAATGTACCCGCTGAGATGCCCAAATTAGAAGAATGGTTTGAATCCATAGAACCAGGTAGCTCAATTAAATTGCAAGAATTCCTTAAAGACGCAGCTTACAAGTACAAAGTAGGAATGGAAGATTTGGTCTATAAACCTAGTCTTAGTATGACCGAGTTTTTTGACAGTCGCGTACTTGGTGGCTTATTTAAAATGCACCTCTTTTCGTCTTTTTCGGCATTCATTCGCAAGTATTTCAAACACCCAAAAATTTTAGCTCTCTTAGAATTTCCAGTGCTATTTCTCGGGGCTATGCCCAACGAAACACCCGCACTGTATTCCTTGATGAACTATGCCGATATCCAACTTGGCACATGGTATCCGATGAAAGGCATGCACGAATTTATTAAAGCCTTTGCGCGCATCGCTCAAGAACAAGGTGCGATCATTCGTACCAATGCCAATGTCGATGAAATCATCATTGAAAATGGGAAAGCAGTAGGTGTAAAAGTCAACGGAATGATTGAAAATGCAGATATTGTTATTTCCGGTGCCGACTACGCCCACACCGATCAATCTTTACTCGGTAAAAATGCCAATTATACGGATCAATATTGGGATAAAAGAACCATGGCGCCATCGAGTCTGCTGTTTTATGTAGGTGTCAATAAGAAACTGACAAACTTAGAACACCATAACCTCTTTTTTGACGAATCATTAGAAGCGCACGGCCAAACGATTTATAAAGACCCGAGTTGGCCGAAAAACCCATTATTTTATATGAGCGTGCCCTCCGTCACAGACCCCTCAGTAGCACCAGAAGGATCTGAAAATTTATTTTTCTTGATCCCTTTAGCCCCGAACCTGAAAGACGACGAAACAACTCGTGAACATTATTTTGACTTACTGCTAGAACGACTCAAACAACTTACAGGTAATGATATCAAAGACCACATCGTTTACAAGCGCAGCTTTTGTGTGTCAGATTTCAAACAAGACTACAATGCCTTCAAAGGCAATGCTTACGGCCTAGCCAATACCCTGCGTCAAACAGCTGTTCTCAAGCCACGCATTCAACACAAGAAAATAAAAAACCTATATTATACAGGTCAACTAACCGTTCCCGGACCTGGCGTGCCGCCATCTATTATTTCTGGAGAAGTCGTTTCTAAACTCATCGTTGCCCAGCATTCCTAAAACTGAAACCTATGAAAGCACTTTTTGATCAAATTAGCCAAGAAATGAGCGAGCTGACTACCAAGCGTTACAGCACCTCCTTCTCTTTAGGGATTAGTTTTCTACACAAAGAAATTCAAAAACCCATCTATGCCATTTATGGTTTTGTGCGATTTGCCGATGAAATCGTCGATACCTTCCATGGTTATGATAAAGCCAAATTACTTGCCGATTTCAAAGTTCAAACCTATGAAGCTATTGATGCGGGAATTTCTTTGAATCCTATTTTGAATAGTTTTCAGTGGGCAGTGAATCACTATCAAATTCCGACTGAACTCATCGATACTTTTTTAGATTCCATGGAAATGGATTTACAAAAGCACACTTACGATCAAGGAAAGTATGAAACCTATATTTTGGGTTCTGCAGAAGTGGTAGGCCTGATGTGCTTGAAAGTTTTTGTAGAAGGTGATCAAGCGCAATACGAACAATTGAAACCTTATGCCATGAAGCTTGGAGCTGCTTTTCAGAAAATCAACTTCCTAAGAGACCTCAAAGCAGATTACCAAGAGCTAGGACGCACATATTTCCCAGGGATCAATTTAACTGAATTTAATAACGCACTTAAAAAAGAAATTGAAGCGGATATCGCACTTGATTTTCAAAAAGGGTATGAGGGAATTTTGTTGTTACCTAGAAAAGCACGCTTCGGTGTCTATATGGCCTACAAGTATTACTTCAAGCTGTTTAAAAAAATCAAAAGCACCCCTGCCGAGATGGTTTTAAATGAGCGCATCCGCATCCCCAACTACAGAAAAATGCGTATTCTCCTGACTTCATATGTCAGACACAACCTAAATTTGTTGTAATGCCAGAGGAGAGTGTCATTTTAATTGACGATCAAGACAACGAAATAGGTCTTTTAGAAAAAATGGAGGCACACCGCTTGGGCCTACTTCATCGTGCCTTTTCAGTTATTTTGTTCAATTCAAAAGGAGAGCTGTTACTCCAACAAAGAGCGGCGCATAAATACCATTCGCCATTGCTTTGGACCAACACTTGTTGTTCTCACCAAAGACCCGGAGAAAGTAGCCTGACAGCGGCTAAGCGCAGGTTAATGGAAGAAATGGGGATGGAAACCGAACTAAAAGAAGCCTTCCATTTTATCTACAAAGCCAAACTAGATCAAGGACTTACCGAACATGAACTCGACCATGTGCTTTTCGGTTACACCAACCAAAATCCAATCGTCAATGATGAAGAAGTTGCTGCTTACAAATGGATCTCAATGAATGACCTACTTCACGAAATGGATGCAGCTCCACAGACATTTACTGCTTGGTTCAAAATATTATTAAATCAACATTTAGAAGAAATCACAAAAGCAGCTTATGAAAGTTTGTAGACGTGCCACTTTCAATGCAGCGCATAGGCTGTATCGTAAAGATTGGTCAGACGAAAAAAACCTCTCTATTTTTGGAAAATGCAGCAATCCTAACTTTCACGGGCACAATTATACCCTTGAAGTCTGGATTGAAGGAGAAATTGACCAAGAAACGGGCTATCTAATAGATCTAAAAATCGTCAAGGACCTCATCAATGAAGAGGTACAAGAACGCTTTGACCACAGAAATCTTAACCTCGACTGCCCCGAATTTGCCAACTTAAACCCAACTGCTGAAAATATTGCTGTAGTGATTTGGAACTTACTCAGAGTGAGGCTGGATCAAAAATATGGCTTGAGCATCAAACTCTGGGAAACTCAAAATAACATCATCGTTTACGACGGAAAATGAGTGCAGCATTATTTTGGCATCGAAGAGATTTAAGAATAGCTGACAATGCCGGATTGTTCAAAGCATTGAAAGCAGCCCAAAGCGTTCATTCCGTTTTCATTTTTGATGAAAACATCCTCACTCACCTACCCCAAAACGATCAGCGCGTTTTATTTATTTATCAAAATATCATTGCGCTGAAAAATGCATACCAACAGCTGGGTTCAGATTTGACTGTCCTTTATGGTGATTCTCTAAAGTTGCTCCCTGAATTGGCGCAAAAACTGCAAGTCAGTTGTGTATACACCAACCGTGACTACGAACCACGTGCCATTGAGCGTGACCAACATGTCTTTGACGCCTTGAAAAGCATCCATATTGACTTCAAAGGTGCCAAAGATCAAGTTATTTTTGAAAAAGGAGAAGTGGTCAAAGACGACGGAAAACCTTACACCATTTACACACCCTACTCCAGAAAATGGAAGGCAAAGCTCAATGATTATTTCTTGAAGCCCTATCCTACTGAAACTTACCTTCACAACCTGGTAAAGAAGCCGGCAACGAAGCTCATTAGCTTAGAAGAAATGGGCTTTACTGCGGATCAAACACAGGATTTTCCAGATAGTCAAACGCCAATTGATGTCCTAAAAAAATATCATCTCCAAAGGGATACACCATCCATTGCAGGCACCTCAAGACTTAGCATGCACTTGCGTTTCGGAACAATTTCCATCCGAAAATTAGCAAGGGAAGCGCTTCAAACAAATGAAAAGTTTCTCAATGAACTGATTTGGAGAGACTTCTATCAAATGATCCTTTTTCATTTTCCACAAACAACCGATAAGGCATTCAAGCCCGCTTATGATAACATCGTATGGGATAACAACGAAACTGATTTCAAAGCATGGTGCGCCGGAAAAACAGGTTATCCGTTAGTAGATGCTGGCATGCGAGAACTCAACGAAACTGGTTTCATGCACAACCGCGTAAGAATGGTGGTAGCAAGCTTTTTAACCAAGCATCTTTTGATTGATTGGCGCTGGGGTGAGCGCTATTTTGCCGAAAAACTACACGATTTCGAGTTGGCTAGTAACATTGGCGGTTGGCAATGGGCTGCAGGCTGTGGTTGTGATGCCGCACCTTATTTCAGAGTATTTAATCCGGAAGCACAACAAAAGAAATTTGACCCAAATTATCTTTACATCAAAAAATGGGTTCCT
>JBIPMW010000413.1:0-4053 GCA_044376455.1 Crocinitomicaceae bacterium
GCTGTTTAAAACAGTGCAAAAAAGGGCCGAATCTGGTGGTTATGCCCGATAAAAAGCATTATAATCAGGTAGCTCCCCAAGATGTCCCCTCCCTGATCGAGCGGCATTTTGCCACTGCCAAGCAAGAGAATAGCCTATCAGTTTAACTGGCAATTTAATTGGCGATCGCTCTTGACAAGCGATCTTTTTTGTGCATAAAAGAGACGAAAGGGATAAAAAAAGTCAATTCTTGCTGCCGATAATTTATGAGAGCTGCCACTGCCAGATTGGTCTAGTGGCAAAAATCGCTAATTTTATGCAAATTAGATGAGCTTACCCTGCTATCCTTTTTTGTGTTGACAATCTCATGTAAAATGATACAAATCTATCCCATGTCTCTTGAGAGATTCGGCTTAATCTCTTGCCTAGGTTCTGTTGCACTTTTGGTCGGCATTTCAAAATTAAGACATAAATATTTCTTTTAAGTCTTGCAAAAAAGTGATATTCTTTCTAAGAACCAAATAAAAAAATAATGATAGCGTTTATTGGAGGTAGAATGGTCTTTGCACTTAATTCATCTAATGTTTTTAGTTATCTTTCTGAGCAAAACTTACTCAACACAGGACAAAAGTATTTAGAAAAGGTTGAGTTAATTGAAGCTAAGAATTTTAATTTATTAGTAACGTTTTCTGATCAGTCTAAGCTCTTGGTTAAACAGGAACGTTATCAGAAACAAGGAAAAGTGATCGGAGAATTTTTTGGGGAATGGAAAAGCCGGGAGTTTTTGCGGCAACTTCCTGAATTTTGTCCACTTAAAAACTATGGGAATAGAGTCATTCATTTTGATCCAGATAACTCAATTTTAGTCTTTCATTATCTAGAGGATTATCAGGATCTCACAAATCTTTATCAAACTTCTAATTTTCCAATCAAGATTGCCAAAGACATCGGCTATTTTTCTGCTTTTCTTCATCGAGAAACTTTCCAAAATCAAGAATATAAAAACTTTTGGACAGCAGATAAAAACTCACTTTCAACAGAACCTTTGAAGTTTTTAATTGAAGGGTTAGAAAGAATTACTCCTGAGGTCTTTAGTGTCGTTCCTGCTGATGGTTTGAAGTTTTTTGTTCTCTATCAGAAATACGATAGCTTAGGACAAGCTATATCAGAATTAAAACAAGCTTTTCAACCCTCTTGTTTAACCCATAGTGATTTAAAAATCAACAATATTTTACTGTCTAAAAATTGGCAAAATCTTGATCAAAAATTGCTGTGTGTTATTGATTGGGAAAGAGCGAGTTGGGGAGATCCAGCTTTTGATTTAGGGATGCTCATTAGCAGTTATTTACAACTTTGGTTAAATAGTTTAGTGATTAGTCGCACTCTAAGTATTGAAACTTCTCTCAAATTAGCGACAATTCCCCTAGAAAACATTCAACCTTCCTTAAAGATTTTAATACAAAATTACCTAGAAATTTTTCCAGAAATTTTAGAAATTCGCCCTGATTTTATTGAAAGAGTAATTCAGTTTGCTGGTTTAGGATTAATCCAACAAATTCAAGCAATGATTCAGTATCACAAAGTCTTTGGTAATTTAGGAATTGCTATGCTACAGGTCGCTAAAACCTTATTATGTCGTCCTCAAGCTTCAATAACTACTGTTTTTGGTGCTAACATCGTATTTTAATTGTATTCAATGAGGATAAAAATGATGAATGTTTTCCCCGTTAATCCCCAATTACTCGAACTTCTTAAAGAAATTGCTACCACTGTAGAAATTCAAGCAGATTTTTGTATTTCTCATCCTAATTATCAGCCTTGGCAATTACCGATAGAAGCGCGAGAGAAATTTCAAAATCTACCTTTAGAGTTGCAGAAAAAGTATCTTAGTTTACAACTTCAAGGGTTTCTTTATGGGGTTTATTACAATGGTTCTTTACGAAAAATTTTATCTCTGGATAATTCAAGTAATTCTTCTTCATTAGATTTAGAAAATGACACGGTTTTAGGGATAGATACATCCTTCATGGAAGAATTACATAATAACAATTTTGGCGAGGGATATTTTGACGATGGTTGGTTAGTTTTACGCTACGAAGAAGATGGAATGATAGTGGTGAGTAAAGGAGGTTTAAGACTTCATGTTGAGCCAGCAAAACATTTTAAAACTTCTCAATCTATCCCCAATATAGGAGAAACTGTCGCTATCCGAATGCCGAAAAATTTGTTGCAAAAGGGGTTTTATTTAGCGGCGAGTAATGTTGAACCTAACCCTAAAAGTAAGTTAGTTAGAGTTTATTTTAATATTACTCATGAAGGAGCGATATCTTGCATGGCTAGTCTAACTAAACAACTCAATCAGTTGCCTGTATTTTTTCATTTTAAGGTGTTATACAATCCTGATGATTATCATCGTTATGATGCAGGAGTCTTGTACCTAGAAAAGGAAAATTATGCAAAAATTAAACCGATTTTGTCTCAGATATATCAGGAGAATAAATCCTATTTTAAGCCAGAAATTCCCTTATTTACTAAGTTTTTAGCGTCAGGTTTAGGGTTAGGAGAAGAACCAGAGCAAAAGTTAAGTGAGCAAGATAGTTTTGGCACAAATCGCTGTCAAATAGTCGCTAATGGATTGTTAGAAGCTCATCAACGAGGGGATAGTTCAGTAAGGGAGCGATTGGAAGCTATTATTGAGCAATTTTCCACGTTAAGAATTAACTTAGAGCATCCTTATTTAAATCAAGGCTCTGAAGATATTTATGACTTGTTTTAATCCTAACAAATACTAGGGGAGATTCGAGTCCAGTGATCACTCCCCGACAAATGGAAAAAGGCATTAATTCAGAGATGATGAACAGGTAAACAAAGGTGCTTGCAATATCATTTTTGTTTTTTTGTCTGTTCTGGTAGGTACAAAACTTCCTGTCAGGGATCTCGAAAAAATGCCTAAAATCCCTAATGAAAAGGCTTTTCAGCGATTGTCAGCCTGAAAAGCAATCTTAGAGGTCAAAACTATAGTAAATTTGTTGACCTTCCTAGAGCCTCACATTGTTCAAAGTAAGCATTATTATGCTGCTTAAACCTCATCTATTTTCAAAACTAGAGTTTTTAGCCGCTCTAACCCCCAAACTTTGGGTTTTCCTCTTCTATGACCGTTTTTTCTAATATTATTAGAGTCAGATTGTGGACAGTTCATCTTGATTTGTTCCTGAGAGCGATCGCCGACTAAAATTTTTCTTCCCCATTCTGCATCATCCCGCAAGCATATAACGCCGATTTTAATTTAGACGAGAGATAGAACTTTTCTCAAAAAAAAAAGACATAATTGATGCACTTATGAGAAAAAAGAAAAGAAGATTAAGAGCATTTTCAGTAAAAACCCCAAGTTTTGAAGATTATCTTTAAGCCGTCTCTCCGCAAAAACAAGGAGAAGTTAAGACTTTCTTTGATCTATCTAGATGTAATTGTACTGAACTTAACTACACCTATTAGGTCTTTTTTATAAGTTAAAACCTCTTGCATTTTTAAAATGAGTAAGGGACTATGGTAATTAGGTAATTAACCGAAGTTAATTGTCTTTTTACTCACATAAGGAGTCAAAACCATGGCTAACATTGTTATTTCCGATCTTCGTCCTGCTGGTGCTGATTTATTCTCTGATTCTGAAAGTTTTTTGCATGATTTAACAGAAACAGAAATTGATACTACTCAAGGTGGTATCACTCCTTTTATAATAGGTGTGGGCGTCGGAATTCTGATTAGTGCGCGCTATTGCAAAGCGTAACAAGAATTATCGTTTTCTTATCCTGCATCTTAAATTTGAGGTGCAGGACAAGATTGTAAGACTGAGACTATACTGTAGAGATAATTTCTAATTGCTGAATTTGTTTTTTAAGCCATTCATAAAATAATTCAGAAACAATTTTGTTTTTTATTTTTTCATCAAGTTCTGGTTGAACAAATTCTTCAATCATAATTAGGTGAAGTCCTTTGGAGGTAATAATAGGTTTGAGTAATTTCGGAGATTGAATCGCAAAAACAGCAGCAGAAACTTCTGGTTTTAAATCTTTT
>JBIPMW010000303.1:0-12316 GCA_044376455.1 Crocinitomicaceae bacterium
TTTCACCAACTCTTGGTGACTTCGCTGTTGCCATTGGCGATTTGAGCATGTCTCAAGCCACCAATCTCTCACTCTGCACCGCCATTGGTGCAAACACACTGGCGAAAAACCAGGGAGAGGGCAACACCGCAGTTGGCTGCAATGCTCTGGCCGCAAATACCACCGGGCAATATAACATCGCAATGGGCCTTAATGCGCTCACAGCAAACACCACTGGCTCGAACAACATTGCCATAGGTGGTAATGCCATGTCAAATGTAGACGGGTGCTCAGACAACATCTGTGTGGGTTCTTCTGCCGGCCAGTTCTTAAAACCCGGCTCCACCGGAAACGTAATGATCGGCTTGGACACCCGCGCAAATAGAAGTACGGTCGGAGTGTTCACAAACAACGTGTTCATCGGAAACAATGCCGGATGTGTTCTTTCACCCTCAGTAAACAATGTTTGCATCGGTCCGGGTTGTTTGGGAGGAGATTCTAACCCAATTTCTAATATAAGCAATTGCGTAGCGATCGGAACCATCGATCCATTTTATGTGCGAGGTTTGGGACCGTTGGACGGGGAGATTCTCATAGGAACTACAAATGTTGGTCTTAGAGTCAACAAGATGGGCGCAGTTTCTTTTGGCCCGAACAACTTCGGCGAAGCGGGGGCACCGTTGATCCAAGATCCTAGCAGCACCGGAGTTGGGAATGGGCCTACACGTTGGTACAACGATGGACCTCAATCCACATTTGTGTCTGCTGACAACAAACGCATCACCGTCAAGTACGGCCTCGTCTCCGAAATTACTCAGCTTTGACGGGGGGTAAAACACTCCTACAAACAAGCCACCTAAAACTTCACATTGAAGTAGTCTTCACTTAAGAAAGCATGGCAACAACTATTCAAAACCTCCACAGCCTGAGCGCGGGCAGCCTGCCTGGGGACCTCCTCCCAGGCCAGGTCGCATACAACCTCGCTGATGGATTCGTATATCTTGGCAGCGGCGGCAACAGCTACCTGGACACTCTGGGTAATGTGATTGGCACCGCAACCGTTCCCGGCCAAGGTTGGCAACAAGCCATTTTCAACTCCGGTCCTGTCAACGGTTCCGCCATCTTCGGCGGTCTCTATGACGCCGTCATCAACGAAGTCACCTCAGTCACTGCTGCTGGCACTGTCGCAGGTCTGACCGTTGGTGACCCCCTGCCCGCTTCTGGCGCTGGCAACACTGACGTCTACGTGCTCGTCCAAGTCGGCGGCACTCTGACTCCTCCCGCTCCCGCCGGCACCGCTGAAGTGGGCGACTGGATCATTTCGACCGGCAACGGTTGGAGCCTGATCAACCAGAGCAGCGTGACCATCCCGGCACAGAATGTGACCGTGGTCCCGACAGGCGACATCGCCTCCACCAACGTTCAGTCCGCTCTGCTCGAGCTTGACCTCCAAAAGTACAATCAAGCTGGTGGTGCCATCGGCGGCAAAGTCATCATTGACACTGGCCTTCCCGATATCGACGCCCTGGTGATCCAGAACGGCGGCGGAGCTCAGATTGAGGGTCCTCTGTCTGCTGACGGAGCTGCGAACTTTGGCAGCACCATGACAGTGACTGGTCCCATCATCACTGGTGGTTCCGTCAGCTGCTCCGGCGTGACCTCCGCTGGAAACGTGGTCGTGACCGGCGCTGTGACCGCGACCGGCGCTGTGAGCGGTGCTTCCGGCACGTTCGGAACTCTGGCTGTGTCCAGCACCTCGAACTTCACCGGTGCCATCTCCGCCAACATCCTCAGTGTGGCCCAGTCCCTGAACGTGGGCACAGCTGCCGGTGGTGACAACATGGTGGTTCAAGCCACCTCGTCGTTCACCGCTCCCGCCAGTTTCTCTGACGTCGCCAACTTCTCCGCAGACAACAACTTCTCTGGAGTCAAGACGACCACCTTTGCGGCTTCCACAACTCTGAACGTCCAAGGGAAGTTCAACCTGTCTTCTGGCGCTAACGCCACAGTCAATGGCGCGGTTTTGGCGAACCAGCTGATCCCCGTCGGTGGCATCATCATCTGGCCCGCTACAGCAGTTCCTACAACCCCTGGTTTCGTTCGCTGCGACGGAGCCGCCCTCAACCGCACCACCTACGCTGCACTGTTCGCCATCATCGGCACTACTTACGGTGCTGGTAATGGAACCACCACCTTCAACGTGCCCGACTACCGAGGTGTGTTCCTGCGTGGCGACGGTCAGAACAGCTCCATCAACAACGCTGCTGGTGTCAAAGCCGGTACCGCAGGTCGTTTGACGGGCTCGTCTCAAGTTGACTCCTTTGCCTCGCACAACCACAACATGGTTGACGCAAATGGCGCTAACATCAATACCAACTGGCGTAACCTCACTGACTCCATCAACGCCGGTGGCGGCTCTGGTTTGACAAGTGGCGGTAACGTCAACTTTGGTCTGCCCCGTGTGAGCAACACCGGTGGTGGTGAGACCAATCCGGTCAACGTTGCTGTTACCTACCTCATTCGCGCTCTCTGATCATGGCAGTTCCTACAGTTCAACCAGCTCCCTCTCTTGCTCAGTACGAGGTTTATACTCAGAACGGCCCAATGCAACTCGGTGACGGCCTCTACATCACCGAAGATGGAAAGATCGAAGTTGACGCCAGCAATATCCCTGGCGTCGTAAACTGCGGCACATTCTAAGAATGTTGGGGGGAGTTTCGGCTCCCCCTCTTTCACCTCATAAAACTATGCAACTCTACACCATCTCCCGGATCGAGCAGTACATCTGCGACGCTCTCATCGCCTCTCCAGAGATTCCGCTGAGCGTGAACGTGATCCGTCTCGCCGACGCGATCGATAAGGAAGGGGTGGTCCAGGACACCAACAACATCGTTGTGCGGTACGTCAGCTCGTTCTTCAATGTGAAGACACGTATCCCACTCGTCTACGAGAGAGCGCTCACCTTCGAGCTGAACTTCTCGTGTCAGAACTACCTCTCGAGCTCCGGCCACGACTTCGCCACACAACTGCTGGCCGGCGCTCTCAACACTCTCGTGAACGGTGTGCCAGGTGACGCGGGTGTCGCTGTCGCCGAGTCGTTCACCCTCCAGTCGGAGTCCTTCACCGGAATCACCGACAACTCCCAGTACACGTACACTCAGGTCTGGCAGATTACGATCTCCGAGACCGTTCCCTACGTCGCTCTCGACCCGTGTGTTCAGCGTGGGGACTGCTCGCAGATCTTCCCAGGTCGTTACACTCGCACGAGTCTCCCACTCGCAGGAGTCATCGACAATGAGGGTCGAATCTTTGTGCCGGCCCTTCCTGACGGAACCTGCGCCGACACTCCTGGATGCGACAACGGCAACGGCGGAAGCATCACGTGGGAGAATCCTGTCACTCGGTCCGGCAATATGGTCTACTGCTGTGACCCGACCACTGTGTTCCTGCCCGCTGAACTGATCAACCGTGTCCGTCTGACTTGGACCGGACAGTATTTGGGTGAGGACAAGAATAAGATCATGGTAGCCATCACCGACCTTGAAACAGGAGAGACTATCGCTGAGGTGATCTACTGTGGAAGTGGAGACAGTGATGGCAACCCTGAGTACCTGATGCGTTACGCATGGGGTCTCTGGAGGAGCTCGATCGGCAATATCACCAACGAGAGCTACGGTAAGTCGGTGCTCGAGGGAACCTTCACCTTCAGCACAATGACCGGCCAACTCGCCGTCACCCTGAGTAACGCAGTCGTCCTCTACGTCGATCCCACTAACCCGCAGTCCAACCAGAGAATGATCGACGGTGGAATTGTCATCGGAGTACTTCCGAACGTCTATATTCAGGTGGACTCCAACCGTTACGTTCTCGTTCAGCAGTCTCCCGCAGGTCGAGGTTGGGTGAAGGAGACTGATATCCAGTACACCTCCGTCAACGAGTTGTGGAAGCTCGGATGCCCCACATGTCGACCCGAGATCTGCCCCTAACGGGTAAAACTCTATGAAAAAGCAGAAACCGCCGCTGTGCTTCTCATTCTTCTTCGCCGATAGCGGAGCCGAGGAGTGGGACGAAACGTACGAGGCTCTACTGGAGTCGGAGAACTATGAAAGAGAATCCCCAACTCTGGGCGCAGTACTACCAAGCACTCGCTCAAGGAGATCCTACACGCGCTAGGCAAATCCTCGCGATGATCAATCGCCGACCCACAGACCCCACCCCAATTCCGGGGTGGACTGGTGGTTGCTGCAGTCGCCGATTCCCACGATGAAAAAGACCGAAGACATTCTCAAGATCAAGGAGGCCCTGGCTCAGGAAGCTCTCCAAGTTGCGAATGACGCGCTGGGATACCTTCAGGATGCACTTCCTGACGCCGGAATCCGCGATCTCATCAGCATCTTCAACTCAGCGATCAAGACACACCGTGACCTGTGTTCTGACATCGTTGACCTGACTGCTCCCAAGGAAGCAGCCGGCGAGAAGGAACTCGCCAAAGAGTACACATCCAAAGTTGACGACTTGCTCAAGAAATTCTCGTCATGAGACCTGTCCTAACCCACGTTGACCAGCTTGAGGAACACTCCAGCTGGAGAAAATACCAACGGGGGATCAGGGAGCTGGAGCTTCTTGAGGCACCTCGCAGCATCATTCACGAGTTCAAGCACAAGGCGGCGAGGGACTGCTTCCTCGCCTTCTGTGACATCATGAAAGCGGGAGACCTTCAGGTCGCCCCATTCCACGAGATTATCGGCTCGGCGTTCGAGGACCTCGCTACACGTCGTCAGCGTCGACTCATTGTCTCCTGTCCCCCACGTTCGGGGAAGTCGATGTTGGCGACCATGTTCGTGGCGTGGTTGCTGGGTCGTGACCAGAAAACGCAGCACGTTATCGCCTCCTACGGCCAACAACTCTCGCAGAAGTTTCACCGTGAGGTGGCGCAGATGATGAAGAGTCCTGGGTTCAAGAAAGTGTTCCCGGAGTTTCTTGGCTTCAACCCAGACTCCAAGTACGACCTGATGGGTGGCGGTTACATCCTCGCCACTTCAGTCGGTGGAGTGTTGACTGGCTTCACAGCTGGAACCACCGACATGGAGTCACCAGGCGTCGGCGCCATGGTGATCGATGACCCGTTGAAGTCTTCCGACTCGAAGACGGCGATGGACACGCTGTCCAGTTGGTGGGAGGAACAAGCGTCCACCCGTCGAACCAACCACTGGTGTCAAATGGTGATCGCCACCCGCTTCCACGAGAAGGATCTCCACGGTATCCTAATGGAGAAGGATGGCCTCTACGATGAGGAAGAGAATAAGTTCGGCTGGAGATGGATCAATATCCAGGGACTGTGCGATGACGTGGTAAATGACCCCCTCGGTCGACAGCAGGGTGAGTCACACTGGCCCTCCAACTCCGCTTTCACCGTTGACATGCTTCTGTCGCAGAAGCGAGCGATGGGGAGCTTCAAGTTTGCCGCTCTCTATCAGGGAGTTCCGGCAGCTGACGAGGGACAGATCATCAGACCTGGTTGGATCAACACCGTCAGTGAGGAGGACGCACCGAACTTTGACGTCACGTGGCTCGCCGTTGACTGCGCGTTCTCCGAAAGGGAGATGGCGGACGAGACCGCGGTGTGTGTTGCCGGAATCAGCAAGGAAGACCCGAGTCAGGCCTACATTATTGAGATTGTCACGGGAAGGTGGGCTTTCCCAGACCTTATCGAGGCAGTGAAACACCTCTACCGTCTCTACAACGCGCGTGTTCTCTGCATTGAAAAGGCGGCATCCGGCCAGTCCCTAATTCAGGTATTGCGGCGTGAGGCGAAGATTCCCATCGAGGAGTTCAAGCCACTGAAGTCGAAGACGACACGTCTTCAGGCGGTGTCTCCCCTCTTTGAACAAGGCCGAGTCCAGTTTGTGGAGGGACCTTGGTGTGACCCGTTCATTCGCGAACTCACACAGTTTCCATACGTGGCACACGACGACCGAACTGACTCCGTCGTGTGGTCACTTCACTACTACCTCGAACACATGGACCAGGGCAACAGAATGCTCGCCGAGTCCATCATCACTCACCGCAAGTTCCTCGGTTCCACACGCCGTGATGGGGTTGATGAGGGCAATGTGTTCACCACATTGAACAAGACAGGTCGTCGTTCACTTGGCGCAGAGGGTTGGAATGTGGAGTCTGGAGACGCCATCGAGACCACGAATGAGAGACTCATGAGGGGACGGAGAGGCAGGACAAGAAGCGTCGGGTGGGACGGCTAACGGGTAAAACTTCAGCGATCGCATCTCTTCTATGAGATATGACACACCTCGTTCATACAGGAGGTGGTAAGTGGTTTAAGGCCCAAGCACTCTCACTCTGTGAGATCCCCAAGAGTTTCACGCACCCTTATTGTATGTCCGTTAGCGCTAGAGAGAAAAGAAAGCTCCGTCGTCAAGTCGAGATGATAGAGACGAAGATGGGTTACGAATCACGTGGGATGGACATCCTCCCCGTGAAGTTCCAGACCCACCGACAGGAGGAGTTCAACCGCCTCATCAAAACAAACACTGTCACCATCGCTCATGGTTCAGCTGGCACAGGCAAAACCCTGTTGGCACTGTGGACTGGACTAAGCTTGGTCGCGAAAGGCGACTTCGACAAAGTGGTATACGTTCGCTCAGACGTTGGAGTCGAATTCCAACGCGGACGTGGAGCACTTCCAGGCGACATGAGTGAGAAGATCGCACCACTGCTTGGTCCCATTCTGGATAACATTCCAGTCTGTTGCCGCTCGAATGGTGCCGCTAACTACATGCTTGAGAAGGGAATCGTCGAGCCACTGCTACTCGAAGATATCCGAGGACGTTCCCTGAACAACGCCTTCGTCATTGTTGACGAGGTTCAGAACTTCCTCCCGATTCACGTAAAAACTTGCCTCACTCGTGTCGGCAGTGAGAGCAAGATGGTGTTGATCGGAGACACCAAACAGGCTGACCTTGACGTCTTCCGCCGTGAGAACGGTCTGGTTGACGCCATCTACCGACTCCGCCACCTCCAGGACGTGGGCATCCTGGAGTTCCATAAGGAGGACATCGTCCGCAACTCCGTCATCGCCCACATTCTAGATCGTTACGACGACTGATGAGAACATCGACTCGCTGGAATCGCTCCGCACCTCACGAACTTGACGCGATGGTTATGGCACCCGCACTGCCGTACCTCGGTGACCAGGGAGTGAGCAACAAGGACAACAACCCACCGCCCTCTCAGGCCAAGGTGGACACCGGCGAGTCGTTCTCAGAGGCGAAGAGACTCAGTTTGGCTGACCCTCAAACGTTGGCCATCTGGAACTTCTTCAAACAAGCTGACGACCCGTCACACGTGGCACACCTCTACCGCTCCCACTGCAAGTCGAAGTACTGCACCGTTCCGAAGGAGCACTTGCGGCAGATGCGTGACGTTATGATTCGTGACATGAGGGAGCACGAGAAGAGCTCTCCCAAACCTCGCAGGCAAACCCAAGTCGGAAACAACGCACCAACATGGAACGACCCCAGTCTTCACATTCGTCGAGGCGCCTGATGGCTTCCCCCACAGATTACACAGTTCCCTGCGGTAAGTCGAAGGTTCATCCCGACGGAGTCTGCAGGCAGAAACTCCACAAAAATGTTCACAGTGGGCTCCACCGTCTCCACCAGAGAATGGAGGAGGAAGCGATGCAGGCACAGCTCGAACAGCAGAAGCAGCAGTTCGATGAGCAGCGGAAGCACCTCGACCTTCAGGAGAAGATGCTTGGCGTGGGGATGGGCACCCACCGAGTTATCAAAGACATGCGAAAGAACAAGCCCAAAGTTGACCCCTATCTCCCCGGTGGCAACGCCGGCAACTCCAACAACAAAAACGGTAAGAAACAATGAACGGATTCTTCGCCCCTGAAGCCCTCGAGGCACTTCAGCAAGCCTACGAGATGCAACTCACGCCTGAGGAACAGGATTACGACCTGACTACAGGTCTGCCTACAAATCAGGTGAGTAACACTTCGCCGTGGCACGGCACTGTGGATCTCTGGAAGTATCCCGACGGCAAGAACAAGCTTGAGACTTCGCCCATCATGTACCATGGCTCCGACGAGGAGGAGGAGTACGATGATGAGAGTGAGGAGGAGTACGATGATGAGACGGTCTCCCAGTACGAGACTGACGACGACGTTCTGAGTGACGAGGAGATTGATAATTTGATTGAGGAACTGCTCTTTTCTGACGAGGCTGACGACTGATGGGCTTTGAAGTTGGGGATTTCAGCGAGGCCGCGCTATACGCTCTTTGGGAGTTCAAGCAGTGTGGTGCTTCGGCAATTCCCGACGACAAGAAGTGCCACAAGAAAGTTGTAGAGCGTGTGAGTCACGTCGCTGAACATGTTGGAAAGGGAATGGCCGCCTGGAAGGTGGGCAAGGTCCTCGGTTCGGCGACAGCTGGCTACCTCGAGTCTCACTTTGGACTCCCAAGAGAGCAAGCCCAACTTCTCGCTGAGACGGTGATTCAGGCGGCGACGATGACAGCTCTTGAAGCGAAGCACTTGAAGACCGCGGACGACTGGGCTAAGAAGATCATCACAGAGGGAGCAGCTGCATTTCTCGGAAAAACTGCACATGGTGGTGTGGAGAGAATCGTTGAAGCTCACGAAGCACGACAGATCATTCAACAGGCTGCTCCTCTCCTCGCTGGCAAATTCACTGGCATTGGCACCGCTGTCGCTGGAGGCAAGATTCCTGGCCCGGGTGCTCTAGCGAGGATGGTGGCTGAACGTTCGGCTCACGACACGAAGCTCCTCATGGACTTCTTCATGAACCGCACACCAGCTTATGCTGAGGAGACTGGAGCGTCACGTGTGATGGCCGAACTCGCCATTCTCGCTCTGATGACTGCCTACCCCGAGGCCGTGAAAGGGTAAAAACAACTCAGTTTCTGACATCGCATGGACGGCGTAGTTCTGCCCGGCGTTGGTGGCATGATCAACGCCTCCAACGCTCAATCTGATCCCTCACTGGAAAAGGAAAACAAGCAGAAGCGTAAGTGGGGTGCTGGTGTCAACAAGGAGGGTTTCATGACCATCGGCAAGACCGATCACAACGAGCTTCGTCTCGCTAACCATAAGGAACGTCGTGAGAGCAGGGTGAACCTGATCAACCGCGACATGAATGAGTACGCGGACGGTGGTCAAGCGATGAGCGAGATCATGGGACGCCGCACCCTCCGCGCTGTCGAACATCGCGAATTGAAGTCGAAGGAGTACGTGTTCTCCGAACAGGAGGACGAGTACCTCGCGATGGGTTCGTTCATGCCCACTTTTGAGGAGGGTTGCTCTTGTGGGAGCTGTGCCTCTTGCCGTAACAAAAAGCGTGAGGACGCTGAGTATCGCGAGTGGTCCGCTGAAAAGCGTAAGGAGTTGAAGTCGGGAGAGCTGAAGGGCAAGTTTGCCGGTCCAGGCACCAGCTTCCCGATCTCGAACGCCACCGACGTGAAAGCCGCGTGGCACGCAGTTGGGCGCGCTGGCGGAAACCAACGTCAGATCATGCGTAACATCATTCGCATCGCGAAAGAAATGGGTCTGGAATCGGCACTTCCAGATTCCGTCAAACAACGTCTCGCCGAAGGTGGTTCCGGTTTGCCTGGGTGATGATTCCTACTCACGTCATCTTTGCGATCGCTGGACCCACAGCTGGCTTCATTCTCTCCGTCATCCTGTATCTCGGTAAGAGAAACCTTGATGAGATGACCAGCACCTTGAGTAAGGTGCAACACACACTCACCGAGTTGCGTGTGGAGATTCCGAAGTCCTACGTGACCAAGGAGGAACTACTCTCCCACATGCATGCCGAAGAGCAGTGGCACAGCCACATCACTCAGCAACTTCGCGACATCCGTGAAGAAATCTCCTCAGTACGGGACTGGACCCACCACAGACAATGAACCTTGAAGATTACGACTTTGATCGCCTCCTCGGGCTTGGTTACACCGAGAAGGCAACCGGTGAGCTAAAGGACGCCTGTTGGAAGGGTTACACCGCTGTCGGTCTGAAGAAGAAAGGTGGTCGCACTGTTCCAAACTGTGTGCCTATCAAAAAGAGCAAGTCTGACCACGCTGAGGAGATGAAGCGCAAACCGTTCATCGCTGGTCCAAGTGCCGGTTCGCCTTCGTTTGGTGAGGAGGAGGAGACAGATGACTTCGCCCAGTGTGTTAAGCCCAACGGCTCGACATATGGGACCAAGGGAGACTGTCAACCCCCTAATAAGCCTCTTCACCACTCTCTGAAGAAAACGGAGAAGAAGAAGAAGGAGGAGGACGAGAAGATGTGCAGCCAGTATCAACCTTGGGCTCCCCTAGGCATGCAGAACGTGGTTGTCCCCTGTAAGAACTTAGGTATCAAGTGATGTTCGGTTCCTTCTCCGACGAGTTACTTCAGCAGTTTAAGGAAGCCTACGCCGAACGTCAAGCGATGGCTATCGGCTATCCCCAGCAGTCCTACTCCGACAAGGAGGACATGCCGTGTAATAAGCCCAAGGCTGAGACGCACAACGGCAAGTCCCACGTCGTTAAAGCCTGCTACGACGGTCAGGAGAAACTCATCCGCTTCGGTCAAGCCGGAGCCTCCACAGCTGGCAAACCCAAAGAGGGTGAGTCGGAGAGGATGAAGGCGAAGCGCGCCTCCTTTAAGGCCCGCCACGCAAAGAATATCGCCAAGGGTCCGTCTTCAGCGGCTTACTGGGCGGACAAAGTCAAATGGTGAATCACATGTTAGGACGTTTCTCCCCCCAAGCCCTCCGCGCATTCGCTGAGGCGCACAATTTAGACACAGGAAATCAGGACTTCTCCGAAGGAGTGTTCGACTTTAAGGTGTGCCAAAAGCCTGACGGTAAACATTATGGCATCCCCGACGACTCGAAGTGCGTTGCTCCAGCAAAGGAGGTAAAGAGTCGTCCAGACACAGGCTTCCTTAACACTCAAGCTGGAAAGGGTATCAATTATGATACCGCAAAAGCCCAGGGTGACGCAAAAACAAAACAGAAACAAGCTATCCAACAAATAGCTAAAATGAAGAAGGAGAAAGAGGCTCGAGTAGCTAAAATGAAGAAGTACTCCTCAGATGTGGAAATGCGGGCGAAAAAATACCTCAGCAGTGGTGAGCTTAGTTCAGAGTTAGGGGCTTACACAGCGGCGGTTCAAGACGTGCTAAACGACATTAAAAAGAAGAAAGGATTGAATGGAGAGGCTCAAGTCTTTGGTGATTGGGAATGGCAGTATGTAAGCACACTTGGACAAAACTACAGAAACGCTGCGGATGCAAAAGCTAGGGATCAAATGTCCATGAACATCGCTAAAACTCAGATAAGAGAGTGGGAGAATCGTCAATTAAGTGAACGCGGCATTCCCACTAAATACCTTGATGACAAATACATCGGAGGCGCTCTCCGTGACGCAATGTGGGGGAACACACCACGATGAACACTTTTAACATCCCTTCAGTGGACCACCTTATCGAGGGCGTTCACTATCGCGTCGTCGACTGGTCCTTCGCCGAAAGTCGCGAGATCGATCGAGACTTAGAAACGAACATGCCAGGCAGAGGAGCTCCTTCAACGTTTGCGGAAGAGTGCGGTCCCGACGAAAAGATGATCTTTGGGATGTGTAGGAAAGCGAAAGCAAGTCCTAAGGATGAGAAAGACTTTGACTCCTCGAAGAAGACAAAAGGCGAGGAAGAAGGCGAGGCCCAAGCTGCGAAAGAAGGGTCGAATGCTAAAAACAACAAGATGATTAAGGACATCAAGACAGGTAAGAAGTTAGGGTGGGCAATTAAGGACGGAAAGCCGGTGCTAGTTTCTTGGGGATCTGTCGCTGGAGAGAAAAAAGTCGGACCGAAAAAGCCTGAAGCGAAGCCGAATAGTGGAGGTGGCGGTAGGGCTGCTGCTGGTGGTTCTCGTCCAGCGGCTCAAGCTCCGAAACCCCAAGCCGCAGCTCAGCCTCCGAAACCCAAAGAGGAGAAGGATGACGCTCCTAAACCAGGTGATTTGCTCAGGCCGAATAACGGGTAAAACTCTCTCAAAAGTGCCTTCCAATGCGTAAAGACCGTATCGATGACGCCGCGCTCAAGCAGGCGTATGACCTCTACCAATTCAGCGAGCGTGGCTTCCACGGTACAGGAATCGACGCGGACGACGTGCCGGTTCTCGCCCCTCAGGTGAGCAAACTCAAGAAGGAGGATGAGCCTTGGCAGCCAAATTCCGCTTTCTACGGTAATCAGCCTCGTGGCAGTGGCCCTCCGACCTTCAACTACGGTGAGGAGCAGGGCACCGGCGAGT
>JBIPMW010000297.1:0-4020 GCA_044376455.1 Crocinitomicaceae bacterium
TTCCTTGAGCAGCGGCGCCATCGTGCTTTCGATACGGATGTCGCCCTTGACCACCTTGAAGTTCGGGTGAAAGCAGACGTGGTTAAGGCTGTTCTGCTTGAACATGAAGCTGTCAAGCACGGTCACTCTGTGGCCGGCTGCCAGCAGCTGCGGAACGAGGGTGGATCCGAGGTAGCCGGCCCCGCCGGTCACGAGAATGTTGAAGGTCATGTCGCGCTCCCAGGAGAAAGTTGGCCGTCGTCGAACATCGTTGCTTCGACGCATTCGCAGAGGGTGTGGGCCAGGACGATGTGAAGTTCCTGGATGGTGCTGGTGGCCTCGCCCGGCACGGCAATGCAGTAGTTGGCGCGCAGCTTGGCACTGCCGCCGCCTCGGCCCGAGAGCACCACGCTCGGCAATCCCCGGTTGGCGCAATGGTCCAGGGCCTTGAGTATGTTGGCCGATTCGCCGGAGGTGGTGATGCCAAGAAAGACATCTTTCTCGGTAGCCTTGCCGGCGAGCTGTCGCTCGAAGATTCGATCAAAACCGTAGTCGTTACCAATCGCCGTCAGGATCGACGAGTCGGTGGTAAGGGCTTCGGCCGGCAGCGGCGCGCGGTCGCGGGCGAGCTTGCTCACGAATTCAGCGGCCAGGTGTTGGGCATCAGCGGCCGAGCCACCGTTGCCCGCGATGTAGAGGCGACCACCCGCTTTGTAGCAACCTACGATCAGGCGAGCGGCTGCATCGAAGGTCGCCATGATCTGCGGGTCAGCGAGCATCTGCTGCTTGGCCGCGAGCGAAGCTTCGACATTGCGCGAGAGGCGTTCGATAGGAGTGGTCATGGCTTAATCCTCGCAGGTCTGGGGCAGCACATCGGCAGCGCGGTGATAGTCGTACGGCACGCCGATGTCGATGAATCGACCGTCGAGTGCCAGGCCATGAAGCCGCTGACCCTGTGAGAGCCAGACAGGAAACAGATCGTTTTCGAGCGACAGCGGGCCTGGCGCCGGCTCGGGTGCGCCCCGCAGGGCACGCGGATGCACCAAGTAGACGCCGCCGTTGGCGAGGCGCCCGGGCGTCTGGTCGTCCGATTTCAGCGCGCTGATGCGACCGTCGGCCTCGATCGTCATGCCCATGTAGCGGCCGGGTTCGGCAGCCACAAAGAGTGAGAAGCACCAGTCGGCATCATGTCTGAGGGCAAAGTCTTCAAGCTTCGCCAGCGCGACATCGAAGTAGGTGTCGCCGTTCAGCAGCAGGAATCGCGCCTCACCGGAGACCAGGCTAGCCGCCTGCAGCAGCGCGCCGCCGGTGCCAAGCGGCGTGGCTTCGACGCTGTAGCGGATCGATGCGCCGTGGTAGTGCGTACCAAAGTAATCGGAGATGGCTTCGTGGCGATAGCCGACCGCAAGTACGAAGTCACGGATGCCCTGGGCGATCCACTGGTCTAGCTGGTGCGCGAGGAATGGCCGGCCGGAGACCGGTGCCATCGGCTTGGGCAGATCGGGCACGGCACTGCGCAGCCGGGTACCGAGGCCGCCGGCCAGCACGATCGCCGAAGTGACCGTATGCTGGTTCATGCGGCGTTGATGATGTCGCAGATCTCGTCGATTTCGACGTCGCGCAGATCCGGGAAGTTGCCGATGTAGAACCCGTAGAAGTGAACATGGTCAGTCTTCGGGAACTGCAGATGATGATCTGTCGGCACGATGCCGCGCAGATAGGGCTGGCGCACCTGATTACCGCCGCCAGCGCTGCCGCGACGGAATTCGATGCCTGCCGCGCGCAGGGTGGTCATAAGCCGCTGTACGAGTGCGTCATCGGGTTCTTTCAGGATCAGGTTGAAGGCGTAGTTGCTGCTGCCTTCGAGCAGAAAGTCGGTCTGGTAACGCGTGCTGTCGATACGGGCTAGAAAGCGATGCAGGTTCTCGGTGCGCCGGCGCACATTGGCATCGAGCCGCTTGAGTTGGCTGCGACCCATGATCGCGCCGATCTCGGTGTTGCGAACGTTATGCGCCGGATATGCAAAGATGAAATCTGGATTCAGGTCGGGATGCTCGGCGACATAGCCAGCCTTCAGATCGGGATCGGTCGACTCGCGCACCATGCCATGCGAGCGCAGCATGCGCAGCTGCTGATAGACCTTGCTGTCATTGGTGCACACCATCCCGCCCTCGATGGTCGACATGTGGTGAGCGTAATAGAACGAGAAGTTCGACATCCAGCCGATACTGCCGAGCTTGATACCCTTGTGGGTCGCGCCATGCGACTCGCACACGTCCTCGATCAACGGAATGCTGCGACGCGCGAGTTCGGCAATCAACTCGTCGGTCAGCCCGTCGAAACCCTGGACATGGGTCAGAAAGACGGCACGCGTGCGGTCGTTGATCTTCGAGAGGATCTCGCCGGGTGCCATCGCCAGCGTGCACGGATCGATATCGGCAAAGACCGGCGTGAAGCCGTTTTGCAGGACGGTGGCCACGTCCGACACCCAGGCTAGCGGCGGCACGATGACTTCGCCGCCTTGAGGGTGGCGAATGCGCAGTACCGCCATCGACAGCAGATTGGCCGATGCGCCCGAATTGACGAAGACACTGTGCTTGACTCCCAGCCACTGCGACCACTCGGCTTCAAAGGCTGCGCAGTTCGGCCCGTTGGTCAGAATGGGGTCATCCTGCTGCAGGTGGCGGATGATCGCATCGAGGTCTTCGCGCAGGATGTTGTTGCGCATCAATGGGAACTTCATCATGGCGGCCTGGGCTTACTTCTCGTTGTAAAAGTCGCCCCACTCCACGAGTAGGGTGCTACGGCCGTCATCGCGAAGCAGCGCGCGCTGATAGGCCGGGAAGATGTCCTGGGGTTCGTCCAGGCGAATCACCTCAATCGCACTGCACATGGAGCGCACCGCATCGGTAAAGTCTCCTACATGCTGATGCTGCGGATGCAGCGGTCGCTCGGCACCAATGCTGGTGCGCACGATCGCCTTGGTCGCAAAGCCGTTGTTCGACATTACGGCCACCTTGTCGAGGTGATTGATCAGCTGGCTCATGGCGCAGAGGAGGAAATTCCAGCGCGGGAACAAGCTGACCGGCACCAGCCCGGCCAGTGCCAGTCCGGTGGTCATTCCCATCTGCATTTCTTCAGCTACAGGCAGTTCGAGCAGGCGCATCGGATCGATGTCCTTCAGCGTATTGCTCATCGCCGTTCCGGGAACGGCAACAGCCTGACCGATGAAGAGGGTACGCGGATCGGTAGCGAGGTATTCCATCGAGCGCTTGAGCTCGTCGAAATACTTCACCACGCGCGGCTTAGAACTGGACGCGCTGGCCTGCGCCGGCATGCGGGTATCGGGTCTCGTAGCGGTAGTAGTGGACATGACTGTCTCGTCTGTTGTCAAAACTGAGGGTGGGCTGATTCCAGGCGTCTCGGGTGTCAGTGCAGACCGACTTGCCGTTGTCTTCGACGATGAATCGGATCGGCAGAAGATGATTGCGGGCGTACTTCATCGACTCGTGGGCAATGCCGGTTTCAGCAGTCATCTCGCCCATGAAGCAATGGACCATCGCGTCTTCGCTGCGGCGCTTGATGGCCATCGCGGTGCCGATCGCGATCGGCAGCACGCCGCCGACGATCGCCGAGGAGTAAATGCGGTGTTCTGGAAAACACAGCGAAATCGATCGTCCGGCCATGATCTCGTCGAGCACGTCCTGCGGCGGCACGCCCTTGAGCAGGCACTGGTAGTGCGAGCGCCATGAGCAGAACAGCCAGTCATTGGGCCGAACGTCCTTGAAGACTTCAATCATCTCGGCTTCGTTGCCAGAGTAAAGGTGCACTGGTGCGCGAATCTTCGCGCTATTGAACAGCGCCGCCACCTGGTCTTCGAAGGCGATGAGTTCTTCCTGATTCATCATGGGCAATCCTGTGCGGCTCGTCACAGGCCGTTGGGTTGATAGAGCATCACGCGACTGCCGGACTCATCGAATCCGAACGGCACGTGAACCAGCTTGCTCAGACGCTCGCGCACCCGGGCCTGGTGTTCGGGTC
>JBIPMW010000339.1:0-4014 GCA_044376455.1 Crocinitomicaceae bacterium
CCCTTTCCTTTTAAGGCTATAGTGTGTATATAGTCTCTATCGGGAAAAATCCGCTTATCAGACAGCCCCGACTGACGACATGCAGACTGATAAGCATTACTCGCATGTGAGGAATATTTAAATGGCACGTACTACTTTCTCGGGTCCGGTCGCTTCGGACAACGGTTTCATCGGTGATTTCGTCGGTAACATCACGGGCAACGTGACGGGCGATGTCTTCGCTTCGGTTCAGTCCCTCTCGGGAGCCGGTGCGGTCAATGTGACCGACATGTTCACTTCGCTTACCACGACTGGCGCTGCTCAGGCTCTGACCCTTGCTAACGGCACGGTTGGTCAGTTGAAGGTTGTTGCTCACGTGGTTGATGGCGGTTCGGCTGTGCTGACCCCGACCACGAAGATTGGCTTCACCACGATCACGTTTACGAACGTTGGCGATGCTGCCACCCTGATCTACACCGCCGCTGGTTGGGCGATTGTGGGAATCAACGGGGCTGTCGCTGCTTAATAGGAGCCGCTAATGGCTATGCAAACAGATGTATTAGCTAGTGCGGTTCGAACTACCGATGGCCTTCTTGCTGATCAGGCAGGTAATACCCTCGGGCGCAATCGCATTAAGGCTATTTACATCATCCCCGCAGCCGGTGCAGGCAGCGTGGTGTTCAAGGACGGTGGCGCTTCGGGCACGGTGAAAATGACCGTGAATACCCTTGCTTCGTCCACGGCACCAGACTACATCCTGCTCCCCGGCGAAGGCCTTGTGTTCCAGACCAACATTTATGTTGATGTCACGGACATTGCCTCGGTGATGGTGTTCTATGCCTAAGTCACCCGCTTGGCAGCGGAAAGAAGGGAAGAACCCTGCTGGCGGCTTAAATGCCAAAGGCAGGGCTTCCTACAACCGTGCGAACCCCGGTAAGCCGGGACTTAAGGCTCCGCAGCCCCAAGGCGGTTCTCGTAAGAAATCCTTCTGTGCCCGGATGTCGGGGATGAAGAAGAAACTGACGAGCGCCAAGACTGCGAATGACCCTAATTCCCGGATCAACAAAAGTCTTCGAGCGTGGAATTGCTGAAGATGAAACAAGAGAGTCAAGAAATCGTTAAGACCGTTGGCGATGCAGTCTCGGTCTTTACCGTGGTAGGGACGTTGGTAAACATGCTCCCGTCAATTGCAGCATTAATCACAATTGTGTGGACGAGCATCCGTATCTACGAAACTGATACGGTGAAGGACATTATTTCCCGGTGGAAGGACCGTGCCAAGTAAGTCCGGCAAACAGCATCGTCTTATGGCCTTGGTCGCTAACGATCCGAAAGCAGCCAAGCGATTGGGTATCCCTGCGAAAGTAGGGAAAGAGTTCATGAAGGCCGACAAAGGCCGCAAATTTAAAGGTAAATCCAAATGAAAGAATCCAAGAAGATGGCAAAGAAGGAAATCGCCTTTATGAAGAAGAAAGGCGCTCCGAAGTCCATGATCAAGCATGAGAAGGCCGAGTACGGCATGAAGAAGGGCGGCATGGCTGGCTCCTTCCGTAAGGCCGCTGACGGTGTTGCCAAGAAGGGCAAGACCAAGGGTAAGGAAGTTAAGATGGCTTACGGCGGTAAATGCTAATGAGTAAGAAAGCTCGTAAACCTGTAATGCCGCCTACGTCGCCTAACGACGATTTGGTCCCTCCGCACATGCTGCCGGATGTCCCGACCATCAAGCCGGGTGCCGGATTTGGCGACGACATTAAGAAGGCTCCCGCTCCGAAAAAGAAGATGGCTGGCGGTGGTTCGGTTGGCTCTGCTTCCAAGCGTGCTGATGGTTGTGCTGTCAAAGGCAAGACCCGAGGTAAGTTTGTATGAATAAGTCCAAATTAATTGATCCCGCTAAAGCCCGTGCTGCTATTGATGAGGCTCTTGCTCGCGGAAAGGCTGCTAGCGAAAGGGGTAAGGCTGAACTTGCTAAGACGGCTACGCTTCGTCAGAAGATGGGTGTTACGCCGCGAGGTAGCGGTGTAAAACTTCCAAGCGGAAACTTGACTACCGGTGGTGGTAAGCCTGCTCCGACCGTATCTAGTTTTTCTAGCGGCCCTATTATGCCTACTCCGCCATCTAGCAACATGCGTAGCGGCGGTTCTGTTGGCTCTGCTTCCAAGCGTGCTGATGGCTGTGCTACCAAGGGAAAGACCCGAGGCAAGTTCGTCTAAGAGGTTCTCATGGCTTCCTACGCTTCTGCTCCAACAACTAATACGACTATGGTCGGCGGCCCCGTTCAACAGCAGGGGGGCTATGGTCCTATGAATATGGGCCTTGGTGGGTATGGGAGCGTGGGAGGCTTTGGTGGCGGCTACGGTATGCCCTTTGGTATGGGGGGCTTTGGTGGTGGCTACGGCGGATTTGGCGGATTTGGCGGAGGCATGGGCGGCTACGGCGGATTTGGTGGATTTGGTTCGCCTTATGTAGGCAATCAAGGTTCCCCGTTTGGTGGCTTTGGTTCTCCGTTTGGTAGCCCGATGTTTGGCGGGTTTGGTGGGGGCATGGGCGGATACGGCGGCCAGTTCGGCGGTCTAGGTTCGCTCTTTGGCGGTGGTATGGGTCGGTATGGCAGCGGGGATCCGTTTGGCCTAACAGAAAAACCTTTTGCACCTAGTAATGGCTGGGGCGGTACCCAGCCCCCTCCGGGAATGAAGTTGAACCCGGACTACAATCCGGGCCGCGCTATGCAGACCGATTATCGCCCCGACGACGTTACTAGGCAGATGTTTATTCGTGATGAGGGAGCGAACCAAGGCACTATGCCGCCAGCCTATAGAGGCGGAGATCCGTTTGGCCTAACAGAAAGACCGCAATTAGCCCCGCAACCTATGCCAAACCCCGTCACGGGCGTAATGCCGTCTGAGCCGTTGCCGGACCCTAATGCTGGCAAGGTAAAAAACCCGTACTACTATGACCGGTTTGCTAATGGTGCGGTTGGCACTGCGGATCTCAAATTTACCGATGAACAGTACATTAGCCCAGAACAGTTAGAGAATTTTAATAAATACGGGAACCCATACGGGAATCAAGGCGGAGCCTACATTCCAGACGAAACCGGACAGTACGATCCAAACCGTGGGGGATTTTCTCCTCCCATGACGGTCCAGCCTGAGCCGGTTCCGATGTCGCCGCCGTCGTCACCCATGATTGCACCTCGTCGCAGTCCGCTGTTCCAAGGCTTAGCTAGCTTGGGTCAGTTCGGCGGTCGTAGTCCTTATGGAAGGTATGCCCAGTCATGATGCCATCACGCGGTATGGGTGCAATGGCACCTAGCAAAATTCCTCGCGCTAAGCGTCGCGGTGATGACAAGCCTGTCGAAGGGACGGGTAAGCCTATTCGTATGGCTAAAGGTGGTCTCTATGAAAACATTCATAAAAAACGTGCTCGCATTGCTGCGGGGTCTGGGGAAAAAATGCGAAAGCCCGGAAGTGCCGGTGCCCCCACCGCCAAAGCCTTCCGTGAAAGTGCCAAAACGGCTAAGCGTTAAAAAGGCTAAAGGTAAGAAGTAATGGCTGACAAGACTACAGCTACAACCGACTTCAACCTCGACCTCAACACCATCGTAGAAGAGGCGTTTGAGCGTTGCGGGGCTGAGTTGCGTAGTGGATACGACCTACGTACCGCGAAGCGTAGTCTGTCATTGCTTTTGATGGACTGGGCCAACCGTGGCATCAACCTGTGGACGCTGGAGCAGGGCACTCATGTTCTGACTTACAACGTCGGTACTTATGATCTGCCGGTAGATACGGTCGATCTTTTAGACCATGTCATTAGGACTGGGACGGGCACGAACCAGCAAGACATCAACATCTCGCGCATTTCATCCAGTACTTACGTGTCGATCCCGAACAAGAACGCGACGGGTCGCCCGATCCAGATTTGGATTAATCGCCGTACTGGCGCAACAGGCGCTGATAACGTGATCGTCTACCCGCAGTTCACTGTGTGGCCGAAGCCGGATAACACGACGACTTGGACCCTGTACTACACCCGCCT
>JBIPMW010000331.1:0-4009 GCA_044376455.1 Crocinitomicaceae bacterium
GATTAAAAATCACGGCACCAAACGTCATAATATCTGCCGCGAGTGAAAGTGCTAAATTCCAACAGAGCGCTTGGGTACCTTTAGAACCGGTACGTGGACAAACAGTGCTTATCGAAAAAGCAAGCTCGCTCAACTGTGTGGTATCGTATGGCGGGTATATAACCCCATGCGTGAATCAGAGACACTTTATTGGGGCTCACTATAGCCACGATGACAGCGAGCCGAATCCCCGAGACACTGATACCGCCTCGGTAGTCGACCTTTGCGCAAAATGGCTTCCCGAACTAGGACTATCTCGCCAACAAATCGCGACCCCTAGGGTGTGCTTCCGCGCCTCAACAATCGATAGATTGCCATATATCGGTGCGCTCCCCGATTTTAACTTGATGACTGAAAGATCGTCTCAGTACCGCTCAGGAACAGACTTAAAGTCTAAGATTGAACTCGAATTCATTCCAGGACTCTTTATTAACGCGGGACACGGAAGTCGCGGATTGATATCGTGTCCGATGGCTGGGGAGATCCTGGCCAGAACGATTGCCGGAGAACCCTTCAGGGAACTCGCAGCTGCGGCACTAGCGTCCTGTCCGTCTAGACTCCCTTGGGGCATTATTCGCGACACGCGACCTTAAAACCTCACCTAACACGCACGCCGTCGCAACCCCCACATTAAGGCTCTCTATCGGCCCGTTACGCGGGATAACAATTCGTTTATCCGCGGCGTCTAGAACTTTATCTGATACTCCTCCGCCCTCAGCTCCAAAAATTAAAGCAACCTTCTCGGGCCAAGCAATTGAGTAGAGCGAGGAAGCTTGATGTGGCGTAGTAGCAAACACAGAGAATCCGCTCTTTTTCAAAGCTGAGAGGACTTCATCCGCTTCGCGAACAACAGTTATAGGCAGAAACTCTGCCGCGCCCTCCGATACTCTGCAGGCGGCTCCTGATAAAACTCGGGACTGTTTCGATATCAGAACTACCGCCGCTACTCCAAAGAAGCCCGCCGTCCGAAGTATCGCCCCAACATTATGAGGGTTCTCTACATCCTCTAAAACCAACACACACCGCGCGGACTCCTCCTTTAAGCGCGCCGCGAACTTGGATAGCGGGACTAAGGTTAGCGGCTTGGCCTCGCAACACACCCCCTCGTGGTGCTCAGTGGCGGCTATCTTTGATAGTTCATCCCGCTCAACTATTTTATATTGAATTCCACGCCGCTCACTCCACTCCAGCAGCTCTTGAAACTTTTCCTCTAGCCCCTGATCAACAAAAACTCGCCGAATTTCGTTGCGCCTATAACGAAATATCGCATGGCACTGATTCACCCCATAAAACTTTATCAGCTCCTCTCGCTCTACCTTCTTATCGCGCCACCTAGGTTCTCTTACCTCTCGCTGTTTTTTGGTCTTCGCGCTATTATGTGCATCTCTACCGGTTCTAGTCATGACTTCCACTCAAAAAAACTTAGCCAGCGCTCCGATAAAACTTAAAACCATCTGTGTGACTAGGCCTACTCAAGAAGGATACCTAGTTTCTGAGTTAGAACGTGGAGTCGCTCATTCCTGTCGCACCAACCCGACGCAGTGTACCCGTATAGCGCCTGCGGTGGTAGAGCTAACGCACAGCTCTCATGCCGACTTGCGCTCTCTCCCCCTGTTTTTCGCGGTTCAATGCCTGCCAGACCCCCAGGAAATCAAAGCCACTTCGATCTCTCTGTGGGCTATTAGTATTTTGGATAAATTAGTGGAGCGATTTGGCGACTACCCACCACCCTGGGCGTTGCATGTATTTGAGCCTGACAGCTGCGTGACAGGACGGAAATTCGCTCGGCAGGTCAGGATTGAAGAAGCATTACTAGAGAACCTTAGAAAAAAGAGACGCGCGTACCTACGAGAGTTTAAAGGTCACCCGTCGTTAGACACCACTCTTGTTCAGGTTCTGGCTATCACTCCGGAATACGGCTATATCAGCATCACGGATCCGGAAACACGTAGGATGTACGGCGCTAATTTATTAAGCTCCTACGCGGGATTCGCTACCATTGAAGATGACAAACGCCCACCGTCACGCGCCTTCAAAAAGCTACGTGAAGCGATCGACATATTCTCGCTACCTGTAAAAAAAGGCCAGACTGCAGTGGACCTCGGGGCTTCTCCTGGGGGTTGGACCTATGTGATGAGGCAATTGGGAATAACGGTAACCGCAATCGATCGAGCTCCGCTAGAGCAATCACTATCACGTGACAAAGGCATAGTATGCTTAACTGGAGATGCGTTAAGTTGGAAGCCAGATAAGGCCGTCGATTGGATGATCTGTGACGTAATAACTGCTCCGACTAATACAGCCAAGCTTATTACAAGCTGGATCGATGGCAACCTGTGCCGCAACTTCTGTGTCACTGTAAAGTTTAAAGGGGAGCCTGATTTCGATACCCTTGTTAAGCTTGGCGCTTTCCTTAAATCGTCGTGTAGCTGGTTTGACGCTAGACAGCTAACTAACAACAAGAACGAGCTGACATTAGTAGGACGGATAGAGAGAGATAAGACGCTCTAATCGCGCTGATTTTATCTGTTGAGTCGCCCGTTTTCGAACTATTCTAAACCGTGCTTAAGGTGCAGTAAAAACAGATATAAGGGATATTAATTAAGTGAAGAAGATTTCAATCCGTGCCGGCGCCTTCTGGCTGATAGCTTTAATCGCAGCCACCATAGTTGCGTTCTCGTACTGGTGTTTGTCTGAGCACGCTCAGCAAAGGGGCTTTCTATCGCCGCTGCAACCTTTTGTGACCCGGATCGTCAAGGTTGTAGAGAAATTCTGGGGCGACTCAGGTTTACGCTATAAACTCTACTCCTATGCCACCTATAGCGCCGGCGCCCTTATCGGGCTTCTGGCGATTATATGCCTATGCCGTCGCAAATTAGGGATAGCTCTGTTTTGCTTTTTAGCTCTCGCCCCGTGCGCGACCGAACTGTTAGTACTTACTAACTCTCCAAAGTTAGCGACCTACCTTTATCCGATCTCCGTAATTGTTATCGGTTTATTCTTCCTGCTAACCAGAAAATCAGCCGCTGAGAACACAAATTTCACGAATCCGATAGGAATCGGCGAGCTAATAGGATTCCTAGCTCTCTTTGCGGCGATGACGATCTCTAGGTATTACATGCTAAATACCGTTCCTGTTGTCTGGGACACGGAGCTTTGTAATTTTCGATATACGATATTTACATCCTTCTGGAATGTAATGCGCGTTGAGGCTAGCACCCCTCGACACACATCTCTTGGGATGTCGTGGACCTTTATCTATTGGCTTTTTGGCCACCTAAACGAACCGGATCTCTACTACCTCTATCAACGACTCATCGGCACAGCCATAAGCATCACTAAGTTTGGGCTAATGTACGTGCTCATTCGCTACCTAAGTGGTCCCATTCCAGCGCTTTTTGGCGCCGCGGCGTTATCTTTCGGTCCACCAGAAAATTGGTGGTCACGCGAGCCGTGCGCTCACCAGATCCCTGGGCTCGTAACGGTTCTAATTCTCCTTACGACCGCGCGTGCTTTTTTTAGAAGGCGCTGGAGAGACTTCCTCCTAGCATCCTTAGTGAGTGCACTGGCGAGAATCACCTACGCCTCTGGCCTATTTCTGGTATTCGCTCCCATCGCGTTCTTCATGGTGCTTCTGGTATTTCGCTGGTCGGAATGGAAGAGGCACTTTTTTAAGATAGCTTCACTCTTAATAGGAATCGCCATCTGGCTTTGCTGGACGTCTTTTTCTGTTGGTTATGTTACCGGTCACTGGTCCTGGGTATCTCCCCTTGCGGTTCCTCCAGGAGAAGCAACTCCGGGTGGAATTGTAGGTTTAATCGCGCGTGTATGGAACCAAACCCTTCCAGCAGCTCTCTCTTCAATCTTTCTATATCAAGTAAATGGAAGTCACTGGACGGTCCCGCTCACTTTAGCTCCGCTACGTTCGACTACCAGCGCGGTTTTAATCCTGAGCGTCATCGGGATCGCG
>JBIPMW010000182.1:0-4008 GCA_044376455.1 Crocinitomicaceae bacterium
AATAAAGGTTCCCATTGAAAATCTCAAGGGAGCGCCCAGCAAGAATATTGCTATTCAACTGAACAAATGCGCTTCCGTCAAAATACCAGACCCCACCTGAAGTTCCGTCGCCTGTGCCTGCGGCATAAAACTGATTGCTATTGAGCGGCAATAAACTGGTGATATAACCATTTACAAAAGGCACCGCTTGGCCACTTGCAGGAAAAACCACCCGATTACTGACGCTTGCCCCCGTATTCAAGATATTTGTGGCCTTGGCCTGATAACTAGCCACGTTTGGAACACCCGGTTGTAAATCATAGCCCGGCACACCCAAATATTCGTTATTTGAATTCAAATGCCCATTAGAACTATTGAGCTCACCAGTTTCAGTCAAAAGATTTGAGCTGGAGAACTGTTGCGCAACTTCTTGAAGAGCACTGCCTGATGGTAAGAATTCAAGCAAACTCAGGGGAAAGGTAACAGAGCCTAACGGTGACAAACCATCCCCTATTCTATTGACCAATAAGTCTCCGGGCATAAAACCGGTTACCTGAAGGCTACCATCTTGAAAACTCAAGATATAATTACTCCAACTTACATTGACACCGACCGGATTAGTGGCAAAAACTTGGTTCGGATATACGCCCACGCTGGTTCCAGCACCAGAGGCAGCTGCAGCGCCACCATAGCTAATATCTACAGTGCTTATCGACTCATTGACAGGCATCCAACTGGTGGTAAAGGCCGTTGATCCTAAAACAGGAGAAAGCGTTGATCCTAATTCTTTTTGAACATTATTGGCCGTTATTATAAGAGGCCGCTGACTGATTGCATTACCCGCAGCACTGCAACTAACTTGGCTCGACGCTGCGCTTAGGCTCGTGAGTTGTACACAAACTGTATTATTGAAGGCCCCAACAGGTTTGTTTGAAAGGGTACGTACATAAAGTATGGTTCCTGAACTGATATTCTGAATGGGCGTTGAAACAAAACCAGTATTGGAACTCAGTGAAATTTCAAAACCCGTTTGAGGAGTAGCCGTGATGGTACCTAGTAAGTTAGTACCACTCAAAGTACAAGTTTGTGGCGTACTTGAAACGCCGTATTGCGCACTTAAGCTCCCGCTCAAAACCTGAGCCGATAGCACAGGCAAGGCAACACCCAAAATACTTACATTGTCAAAACGCCAAGAACCATGTGTACTATAAGTTGCATGGCAACTACTTGTACTTGGTGTGAATACCGAACATGCATCTGCACACATATAAGCAGAATAAGATGCGTAAGGTGCAGAATTATTAGATTGATCAAAAGCAAAAGGGCTAAAGATTGAAACCAAACGCACTTTGAAATTCGGATTATCGGCTACGCCGGGTTCATCGCTGAAATCGACATTAAAGGTATGCCAAGTGTCTTGTGGCAAAATTGCCCCACTGTTGGTCCAGAAGCCCGTAACCCATGTGCTGCCATCCAGGCTGTAGTCGAGTTGCACCCAACGGGAAGCGGGCCCAGAAGCCCTTTGACTAAACTGCAACTGAATATTTGTCTTACCTACCGTGCTGACTTGAAAAGCAACACCCATTTGCCCATTTTGGGTAGATTGCGTTGCAAAGTTGGTAAGCTGTAGGCATTTGCCATAAGTTGAATTAGGAAAAGATTGATTCAGATTCCCTAGGATTGACACTACACCTGAACCTTGATCCGGAAATACATCTCCGTTATCAAATGTCCAATTTGTAATGGTTTGCTGCGCAAAAGCAGGCAGTGACACCACAAGAAGTGTCAAGATAAAAAAGTTCGAAGTAATTTTTGGTGCTTTCATAACGTTGATTTTCAACAAAATTACCTGAGCACCCAGGGCTTCTTGTTGCACCAACCAAGCTAAACTTTACATAATTCCAAGCATCCAAAAACAAAAAAGCCCCCATCGCTGGAGGCTTTCATTCATTTGTTTCTTATTGCTTACTTGAACAACCTAAACCCTTTCAATGACATGAGTGGATCTTGGGTAGGGTATTCTGGCATATTAGGCCATCCTCCTGACATCATGATCATTGATATTTCGTTGTCCAATTTGACTTGTTCTACTTTCGGTGCTTGGTAAGCACGCTTTGTAGTTGTATTGTTATTTTGAGTTTTCATTTGCTTTCTGTTTTGGTGTTTAATGAGTGGCACGTACTTCCTAGTACACCATTACTTTTTTCATTTCAGTTTTCATCGGTGTTTGTACACGCACGAAGTAAACACCCATTCCGTTGTTCAATTGCAAGCTAGTTTTAGCACTAGTAATTTCTTTTTGAGCAACCAAACGACCTGCTTCGTCAAAGATATGAATATCACCAGAAGTAGTAAGGTCTGCAGAAAGCAATACTGTCATGGCTCCTTCATGGTTAGAAATCACTGATATTTGACCACTTGAAAGGTCTTCAACCCCTGCTTGCCCACCGTTGTTAGAGCCGTTAGGTAATTGGAAATGAAGTACAAAACGATCAGCGATAACACCTGAATTACCAAAGAACTCGTACACCGGATTGACGCCCATATCTTGGAGTATTTTTTCTTGCTTATCTTCAAGAATGACCAACCCATTCTCTACAAAAGACTCAGCCATTTCAAATTTGTAAATTTGAGTTGAAGGTAGCTCAAGGGTAAGTGGCGCACTTGTTTGTGCTTTACCATTCTTCAAGGCATTGATTACTAGTTTGTCATTTCCTACAGGGCAGTATACTTGTGCTTTATTTGGTAAAAAGAATTTCTTAGAGTCATAATCTTCAACTTCTGATGTTGCGTTGACATCTGTATAAATAACGACCTGATCATAGAAGTCTCCATTGACAAGATTTAACCGCGCAAAGGCAGGGAAACTGGTGATATCCTTCAAACCAACTGCACCTGCTTGATGTGATAACATTGATTTGGTCATACTGATTGATCCTGGCGCTGAGTTTACTACAACCCAAAATGCTTGCATTGGGGCAATGTATCTTGTCATGGCAACATTACTTGGGTTAACTGCAACATCATTATTAGCGTTATAGGTATCATATACCATACCAGCACCATCATATGTAGGAATACAATAAGTAGATGATATGTTTGAAGTACCTGAATTATTAGGGTCAACAATTTGTTCCCAATCTAAATATGCAGTGTAAGGATTTGAAAGTAAATGACAACCTGCAAAAGTTGCGCCAGAGTTTGACAAGTTTGAGATACTTACATTTGAACTATACAGACTTGTTCCAGAGAAATTCAGTGTAGTGGACGCAGCACCTGTTCTGAATACATAGCCGGTAGTTGGAGCCAATGGAGTGCTATTTTGAAGTTGATTACTCCATTGCTGTTGTGCTGACTCCGTCCAAGACCACAAGCGGTTGTCTAAACCAGCAGCTCCGAACGCAGCTCCTCTAGTAAGGCCTTCCAAAGGAACACCCATATACCAGAATCGACCATTTGGTGTATTACCTCCACCACCTGTTACGAATTGTTTGACATTGTAGGTACCTGTTGTTCCTGTAGCAATCGTACTTGAAGGGCCCTGTAATAAAGTAGCTCCACTTTCAATGGTTAAAGTACCGTTGTTGGTGAGGGTGCCGTTGACGGTTAATTGGGCACCTGGATTGAGGGTCGTTAATGCTCCAGATTCAATATTAAAGTTTTGAACCGAAATTGGTGATGATCCAATTAAAGGTTGATTTTGAACACATGCATTATTTGCGGGAATAACAACAACAGAACTAGATGATGGCGCTGAAGTAGGTGTAGTGTAAACTAAACCATCGAACTGAGTCCAATTAGTAAGTGTACCCCATGCATTACTCGTTGTTCCTTTCCAAATATAATCAGTTGAAGCAACTGATTGTTGAGTCGGTGCAGCCACATTTATTGTCACACTTGATGATGCAGAACAACCTGCGGCAGTTGTAGCTGTTGCAGTGTATGTTCTATTCGCTGTTGGCTTGGAATATACAGTTGTTGGATTTCCTGTATATGCAATGCTAGCAGCCAAATCTGTGTAAAGGTCTG
>JBIPMW010000298.1:0-4003 GCA_044376455.1 Crocinitomicaceae bacterium
AGTTCGCTTATAGGACAAACAGAGGGGACAATCTTCTGCGAACTTGATAGAATTGAAGGAGCAGAAAATATGGGTATATGGATGCGAACTGGTGCATCGGCTTATAATGAAATGATTGCAATACTCATTAACCCTGACGGAACAAGTGTTGCTTCAATTAGAAGTTCTGCGACAAATCAATTTGTAGCGTCAGGTAGTGCCTTAAGTTCTGGCAAACATAAATTTGCTTTAGCTTATAAAGCTAATGACTTTGCATTCTATATTGATGGTGTTCAAATTGCAACTTCAACAAGTGGCACACCGCCAACTTGCGACCAAGTTTATTTAGGTGGCTACCCAGATGGTGGAGCAAGAGCAAGTAAAAATGTAGCAACTGCCCTTTGGAAAACTCGCCTTACAAATACTCAACTCGCACAACTTACAAGCATATGATTTATAAACTGACATACGAAAACAAGGAACAAGCACTCGCAGACCTTAAGGCAAAAGGCATTCTTGTAGAGGTGGAGTTCAACGGAGAAAAACACGAAGCATACGGAAGCGGAGTGCAAGCAGTTGTTGAAATTGGGTTGATTATGGTAACCCCACCCGAAATGGATGGAATGGAAGTAATCGAAGAACCTATCTATGCTGACGGATACCACTACGATGTAATGAGTTCCGAGACATACGACTTCGGAGCAAACTTGGTAGAACCAAAGAACCCAAAACACGCATTTGCTGGCCACGCAGTTACAGAAGAATTCCCTTACACACCGCAATTTTTAGAGAATGGCGTACAAGAATAACGGCGTTTTCAACGTCAAATATAAAACCCGTAATAAGATAGCTAAAACGCTAAAGCAAATTATTGCCAGCGAAGCGCTTATAGATACTGGTAGCCTTTACGATAGTATTAGAATTAACGCCCAGATACCAGCGCTAGGCGAACTAGAAATTCAAATTCTAGCTATGTACTATTTTGGGTTCTTGAATAACGGAACTGTGAATATGGCGGCCTTTGACCTATGCGCAAAGCTTACATAAGCACTAAACGCTAACGGAACTACAGCGGAAATATTCGAGCAATACACGGAATGGATGACACAGCGCTACCCTATCTTACAAGTAGCTACAATTCTAGGGGAAAAACGTAGTTTAATTTATACCTTTGAGCCTATCGGTGGCGAATTTAATGCGGCCTTAACCTTTCGAGGTTTCTAGATAGCCCATTTCTTTACGCATAGCTAACATATTAAATACAAAGATTAAGGGCAGTTCACCGACTGCCTTTACTTTTGTTATGTCGCCTTCTGTTAAGTCAAATAGTAAGCTTTCCCAGCCCCACTTGCGGGCCTTTTTACTTTGCTCACGTTCTTTAAGTTCGGCTTTATATTCTTCTATGCTGTCAAAGTCTTTGGAGTTAATGGGTTCTTCGTCGTTTATGTCGTCAGAATTAAACAAGTTTTCGTATTTCTTCATAAACTCGTCCCTATACTTTAGGTATTCTGGAACTATGCCGTAAACTTCTGTTACGCTTACTTCTTCAAAGTCTTCTTGTCTGTCGAACGGGCTAAATATATACGGCTCAAAGTGTACATTTTGCCACTTGTCTAGTTCTGTACGTCGCCAAAACACGGACACTATATGCGTAATATGTTTTAAATAGTCGTTTTGTAGGAAATATTCAAGGTCTATAAACTCGTCTAGCGTTAGTTTCTTGAATGGTTTTAATATGTAGGTCCGTTCGTCTATAGATAGTTCACTAGACAGCCCCTTTTTAGGCTCATTTAGCACCCACTTAACAGACTTAAATAGCTTACTTACTTCTTCTAGTTCTAGGTCTTCTAGTTGTTCGGTAGGAATGTCTGCCAATATAGCTAGGGTTTCTAGCTGTGTGTTAAAGAACCCGCCAACTTCGGATAGCTGGCGTAGTTCCTTAAACTGGTATAGCTTAACTTCGTGCCAGCTACTCGGTAGGTTCATTCAGTTGCTCTACTTGTTTGTTAATTGTTTCAGCTACAGCCACCAAGTAAGGGACTGCAACTTCGGCTGGCATTTCACGTATAATTTTTGCCTTAAACTTTACGTGAGCGTCGGTGTAGTGTTCTGTTTTCGTTAGGTCTGTGCGTTTGAATAGCACCGCTAGCACTTCGGAAATATAGCCTTTGTGTTTATGAAATAAAATCTTTTCAATTAGCTTCGTGTCGCGGGCCGTTAGTTTCCATTCTTCGCTGTAAGCTTGGTAGGTGTAGCCGTCGTTTTCGAAACGCTTTAACAAAACACCTTCTGGACTTTTAGCGGTGTTAAAAAGACGGATATATTCTTTAAATTCTTCAAAGTCTACGTCTTCAATTTCTTCTGGTAGACCCATATACTTAAACACTTCTAGATGTTTTTCTACGTGGTCTAGCTTTTCGTTAGCGTGAATTTCTGTAATGTCTTCGAATTGCTGTATAGTCAACTCGCTTAATTCGTTGGGTATTTCCCGTCCTAAAATAGTTACCATAGTTATTAATTTTTGAACAAATATAGACTTTTTTTAATATCGTTATGGTTAATGATTTACCTATTTACAAAATTACAATAGACCCCGAATATTCAGACGGGGAAAATTTAGGTATCGAACAAATTGCGTTCACGTCGAACCCAGCTATTAAAGTTAAGGGTATGGCGTTTGAGAATGTAGCCAAACGTTTCTTTTCCGACGAACTTAAATATAGAGTAACGGCGCCCGCTATGATTCCTATGGAAATCTACAGACGCGACGACGAAGCTGGCGAGTACTACGTACAATTCGAAGAAGAAACTATCGAACAAATACACGTTAAGTTTATGCAAGACTTGCAGAACAAAAACGTTTTTAACCTAGAACACGACCAAGCTAAAGAAGTACCCGCGTACATTCTCGAAGCGTGGATAGTGGAAAACCCAACCCAAGATAAAGCCTTTACTACTTACGGAATTGAAGTACCGAAAGGAACGTTAATGCTCACAGCCCAAGTAACGGACAAAGAGTATTATAACGAACTAGTAAAAAACGAGCAGCTAGGCTTTTCTATTGAGGGCTTCTTGGGAATGAAATTAAGTAAACATATAAAACAAAATAGTATGAATTTCCCAGACGGAGAACACCTTATCGAAGGTAAAATCTACGTGGTTAAAGACGGCCAAGTAGTTGAAATTAAAGAAGTCGAAAAAGAAGAAGTAGAACTAGCAGAAGTAACCGAAGAAGTTACAGAAGAAGTAGCACTCGAAGACACAGCGGTAACAGAAGAAGAAGTAGTCGAAGAAGAAGTAGCTACAGAAATGGCTGTTGACCCAACTGCCGACGCCGAAGCTATCAAAGCTATCGTTATGCCTATCATCGAAGAACAAGTTAACGCTATTATCGGAATGGTTGCAGACTTGAAAAACCAAATCGAAGAACTCGGCGTAGCTAAAGAAGAAGTAGAAGACGAACTCGAACTAGCGAAAGACGTAAAAATGTCAGCTTTCGACAAGTTTAAAGCGTTTCGCGCATCAAACAAGTAACAAAATAAAAACAAAATAAAAACCAACACAATGATTAGAAACCTAAAATTTGACTTGGACGTAGACACAAACGCGTTGTTATGTCCTAACCCAGACGAGTTCTACAGCAAAGCTTATTTGACTGAAGATATCGCAGACAACTACCGCACTTTGCCAGGTATTAAGTCAGCTACTAAATTAGCTAACGTTACTTTCGGTAACATTCTTGCGCCGTCTACTTGTAACTTTTCTGCACCTACAGACAACCTAGATGCAGTTGATATTGACGTTTGTGCGCTTTCAGCTATGGCTCAAATCTGTCAGTTCGACCTTGAGCAATCTTTTTTAGCATTACAAATGTCGCAAGGTTCTAACGGCGACTTTACTGTAGCTTCTTTTATGTCTTACTACTGGACAGAAATGGCAGCACGTATCGGTAACGACCTAGAGTTAATCCGTTGGCAAGGTGACACCACTTCAGAGAACGATACTTTGGCTCTTTGTGATGGTT
>JBIPMW010000183.1:0-3993 GCA_044376455.1 Crocinitomicaceae bacterium
ACCAACAATGACATTACAGGTGGCAATTCTGGTTCGCCGGTATTGAATGGCAAAGGAGAACTCATTGGATTGGCTTTTGACGGTAATATCGAAGCCATGGCAGGTGACGTTATCTTTGATAACAAATTGCAAAAAACAATCAATGTCGATATCCGCTACGTCTTGTTTATCGTTGATAAATATGCGGGTGCAAAACACCTAGTGGACGAAATGACGATCGTTAAATAAAGTATTTTCAAGTTGGTGCTTCCAACTAACTTGTGAATGAAAAGGCCTCTTCGGAGGCCTTTTTTTATCCTTATACTCCAAATGATTCGCTTAACTTTGTAAAAAAAATCAGATGGGCTTTTTCAACTTAATCAATATCAAAGAAATTGCTACTGCGAGCATGGTGCTTTTTGCCGTTATCGACATCATTGGCAGCATCCCAATTATTATCAACTTACGTCAAAAAGTAGGGCACATTGAATCTGAGAAAGCGAGCGTTGTGGCCTTGCTGATCATGATCATCTTTTTGTTTATCGGTGATCAAATATTGGGCTTGATCGGCATCGATGTCTATTCTTTCGCGGTTGCTGGTTCCATTTTGATCTTTTTTATAGCCATTGAAATGATTTTAGGCATCACCCTTTACAAAGATGATGAACCGGAAACTGCTTCTATTGTTCCGATTGCCTTTCCCTTGATTGCTGGTGCGGGTACCATGACCACCCTGATGTCCATGCGCGCTGCCTACGCAGACATCAACATCATCCTTGCCATCATCATCAATGTGGCATTAGTTTATGTTGTACTCAAGTTATCCGGTAAAATTGGCGCATGGCTCGGTAAAGGAGGCATCGGAATAATCCGTAAAATTTTCGGCATCATCCTAATGGCTATTGCCGTCAAATTATTCACAGGAAATATCCAACATCTATTTCATTGATTGAAGGGCTTTCAGTGCGGCATCTATTTCTTGTGAATGAATTACTGAATTCATTTCATACACACCAGCCTTTTGTAGTGCTATATAGCGCCACAACTGATCCTGATTCTTTTTATCCTGATCAAGATATGCAGCAAGCGCTGCCACATCGAGTTGATCCCACCTGAGCGGCGTATAAATTGCCGCAATCAATTCATGAATTGAATTGAGATCCTTTTCAAGCATAACACCCTGATTTGTTGCGATCATGGCTTCAATCAAAATACCCCAAGCCACAGCGTGCCCATGAGCAATTGGTGCATCGATTTGAAGTTGGTGCGCTTCTAAGGCGTGCCCTATGGTGTGTCCTAAGTTGAGCACCTTTCTGAGGTTTGTCTCAAGTGGATCTTGCTCGACTATTTGAATTTTTGTCAGGATTAATTCCCAGAATAACGTGCTATCTAACTGAAAGTTCTCCCAATCAATGAATGACGTGATTTTTTGAACCCGCTGCCAGAGCTCAGGCCCATTAATTAAGGCATGCTTGATGCATTCGGCCCAACCCGAGCGTAATTCTTCGGCAGGTAAGGTGTATAAAAAGGCAGGGTCAATGAAAATATGCAGGGGCTGCTTGTTAGATCCAATGATGTTTTTAAACCCTTTAAAATCAATACCGTTCTTTCCGCCAATAGCTGCATCGACCATACAAAGCAAGGTTGTCGGAATCATGATTACATCTAGCCCACGCTTGTACGTACTGGCAATAAAACCACCTATATCTGTAACAACGCCTCCTCCCAAACAAATCAGCAAGTCTTTTTTAGTTACTTCATATGCGAGCAGGAGGTCCCAAAGTTGCACCGCCAACTCAATGGATTTACTTTCTTCACCTGGCGGAATCACGAGTATTTCTGCTTGCGCCAATTGCTCAAAACTCGTGAGCAAATAATCTAAACAGTACCGTTGGGTGTTTTCGTCCACTAAAATGAGGATCTTTTGCCCCACATAGGCATCGAGTTGCGCAGAGAGTGTTGTTGCTGCAAGTAGACCAAAATCTAGTGCTACTTGTTTGCCATTATGTTGTTGGGATGCCATAGTGTAAAAATAAATAAAGTTCGGAGAATGCAAGAAGAGCAAAAACCAAGTATTTTTGAACTATGATATCTTTCGACAATACCGAGATTGCTTTTCGATCCAAGAATAAACAAGATTTGCAACGCGCTTATCTTTTGTTTAAGATCATCGGATGGCCACGTTTAGTCAAAATGGCAAAGGTACTTACGCCTCTGGCATTGCGCATCAAACTCCCTATCCAAGGACTCATCAAAAAAACAATTTTCAAACAATTTTGTGGCGGCGAAACCATTCAAGAATGCAATCATACCATAGAGAGTTTACATGCTTTTGGCATCGGAACCATTTTGGATTATTCTGTGGAAGGAAAAACCCAAGAGGAAGAATTTGAGCAAACCACCCAGATTATCATTCAAACCATCGAAAAATCAGCCACCGACAAAGCCATTCCGTTTGCTGTCTTTAAAGTGACTGGTATTGCCCAGCATCATTTCATTGAACTTGAATCAAGCCGGATTCGTGCACAACGCAAAGGTGTCGAATTCCGTGAACTTAGCAACGATGAAAAAAATGGAATCACAGCCATCATTGTGCGCATTGATCGCATTTGCGCCGCTGCTGCCAAACACCAAACCCGCTTGTTCATTGATGCTGAAGAAAGCTGGATCCAAACAGCCATCGATCTATGGACCTACGACATGATGCGCAAATACAATTCCACACAATGCATTGTCTACAACACCATTCAAATGTATCGACACGACCGTCTTGCTTATTTAAAGGCAGAGTGTGAACGCGCTAAAACGGACGGTATTCTTTATGGCGTTAAGTTAGTACGAGGAGCCTACATGGAAAAAGAACGTGCCAGAGCAAAAGATTTGGGCCACCCCTCTCCTATTCAACCTGACAAAGCAAGTACAGACCACGACTACAATGCAGCGCTTGAATTTATTGTGGCCAATAAAGACGTATTTTCTGTTTGTGCCGGCACACATAACGAACAGAGTTCGATGCACTTGGCCACCCTTCTCAGTAAAGAAGGAATTGATGCGCAAAATCCTCAATTCTATTTTGCACAATTGCTCGGAATGTCAGATCACATTTCCTATAATTTGTCTGACGCCGGCTACCAAGTGGCCAAGTACGTTCCTTTTGGACCTGTCAATGAAGTACTTCCGTATTTGTTAAGAAGAGCAGACGAAAACACGTCTGTGGCAGGTCAAACAAGCCGTGAGTTGGGTTTATTGATGAAAGAAAAAGCGCGACGAGCAAAATAATCTATTGCTTCAATAGCTTGAGATACGAACCATTGAGTTCTAAAAAATAGATACCGGCTGCATAATTTCGAAGGTCCAGCTCCTTCGATTCTTGCAAAATAAAGCTCTCTAGACAACTTCCTTGTTGATCAAATAAGCGAACAAGTTGAGGTTCCTTTGACGTTGCCGTCACTTGACAGACATCGGTCATGGGGTTCGGATGTACCCCAAAGCTGATTTCCTCCTGATCAATGGTACTTACCGCTACCAATTGATTCAAAGTAAAAACTGTATCGGTCTGAATTTCTCCACCGCCAAGCATATCGATTTTAAGTACAAAAATATTAGAGCCGCCGTTAAGTGCATTTTGATTGTCAACAACATTTGAATTGGTGCCAACAGCTACATAACCGCCATCTGCTGTAGCCCTGATTTGATTGATTTCATCAAGTCCTTCATTCTGAATAACTGTACCTGCTAAATTAAGGATCCAAACTCCATAATATGAATCTACATATCCAATAACGAGGTCAAAGGTATCTTGAAAGGTAGAACTATTGATAGTTTGATAACCAAAGACACAGTTCTGTTGTTGGGCTAGGTACTGTGCTTGTCGAACCCGATTATTGCTAATTTCACCAGCATTATCTAATTGTGTATATTCCTGAATGAGGGTTCCATCTACTGCTATTCGGCCAGAAAAATTATCAAAATTAAAGGCATCTGGTTTGTGAAAACCCGCGAACATAATTCCAT
>JBIPMW010000377.1:0-3986 GCA_044376455.1 Crocinitomicaceae bacterium
GAGTAAATTATCTAACTTTTCTCTGGTGGGAGTTGACGAAGGAGTTATATCTTTTTTCGTAGGATCGTTAGTAACTTTTGCCGTGACTAATCTTTGACGTAAATCAGTCATACGAGTTAACAAGTCGCGATAATCTACTGCCAATTCTGGGGGGGGATTAAAATTATCTAAAAGTGGCTTTGTCTGCTCCCACTGAGTAGTAAAGTTTTTTGCTGCTTCTTGGTAATTATCCCAAGCTTGGTTTAACTCATTTTTGGCGTTACTGATCGCAATGTTAGGATCCGTTGCATAGTTGGTAAGATTAGCGCGTAAGCTAGTTAAAGCAGCAATCAACTTGGTTTCATCAATGTTATTAACCCGTTCTATAATTTTGGCTTTAATGGTATCTACCTGTTGAATTTGTTCTTGGAGGTTAAGGCTCAAAATTTCTTCTAAAGTTTGCCAAAAACCAGAATTTAACACATTGTCTAATCCTAAACCACCTAACAATTTTTCCACATCACCGATGGCTTCAATAACTTTATTGATCAGTTGTTCAACTGGTAAGTTATCTAAGATGCCTTTTAGTGCATTTAGCTTTTCCGTCAAGAACTTTGTGAGTTTCTCAGGAGAGAGAGAGTCAACAACTGCAAGTAATTTTTCATAAAGTTCTTCTAAACGTTCTAAAAGCTGATTAGGGTTCAATATCTCTAGCTTTTCTAGTAAAGTTTCATACAGTTGTTTAACTGTCTCTAAAAGTACAGAAGGTTTATATTTATTCAGTTCCGTCACTAGAGATTGAATATAAGGGTCAAGAAAAGTCTTAACTAAGGTTCCGGGAGCAAAAGATTTAACTTGTTCATCAACTTGTTTAATTTCTCCTTGAATTGAATCTACTAACCCAACAACTGGATCTAACAGAGAATCAAAGGCTGCTGTTAATTCTGGATTAACTACACCAGGAACATCAATTTCTTGGAGAATTTTGACCCCTACTTTTAAGGCGGTTTTTTGTGCAGTTCCCATGGTAGAAACATCTATCTTTTTGAGTTCTACTTCTAATTTATTGGTTTGAGTAACTGCCAATTGAAAAGCAGGTTCAAGGGAAACTTTCTGTAAAGCAGCCACCACTTGATCGATACCTTGATCAGCTTTATTTAAAGCATCTTTAACCGGTTGACTCTGTAAAACACCTGTGACTTTACCCAAAAGTTCTTTGATTTTTGCTTTCAATTGTTCCTGACTAAGTTCAGTAGTAATTTTTTTATTTACTTCATCTAAAGATTCCGTAATTTTGTCAGTTGTCTGTTTAATTTGTTGCGCTACTGTTTCAATACCTTGTACCGCAGTATTAGCAAATTGATTGATCGCTTGTTTTAAAGGTTTAACAATCTCATCAGATTTTGCTGCTGTTTGTTCGACAAAATCAACTAATTTATTAATCGTATTAGTGAGATAAGCTTGAACCTGATCTAAAGCTTTTCCCGCTTGTTCAATTTTATCGGCGATCGCTGTTAAAATCTTGTTCCCGATTTCGCTGACTTTGGTAATAGCCTGATTAATTAAATCTTGTATTTTTGTAATGAAGGTTTTTAGTTGTTCTGTGACTGTGGTAATCCGTTCTTTTAAACTGTTGACAAAATTCTCTATGCCTTGAAACATTTTGGAAAGAGTTTCAATTTGTCCCCCTCCACTATTGGGAAGATTTGCTAAGAGCGTAGAAAACTTATCAATATCAAAAGAATTAAGATTTTTAACTGCTAAATCAATCTGTTCTCCTTGAGAGTTAACCTCCGATAACCAGATTTTGATTTGTTGTCTTAAGGGGATAATTTTGGTGCGGCTTAAATTTTTAGCATCGAGAGATTTCAGAAAATTTTGATAATCTTTATAAAGTTGAGTCTGTTGATTAAGTTGTAAGGTATAGAGTTGAATCGCTCCATTGGGTAAGATATAATTAAGTTCTTGAATTTGTTCAACAAAAATTTCAGTTAAAGCGTCAGAACTAAGCCTATCTAACCATTCGTCTGGATTAGATAATTTATCAATAAAATTTTTAAAGGCTTTAATAATAGCATCTAAAACTTTACCCGGAAAAGCTTGAGCATTATTGAGAAACTCTTGAAACTCGTCAAAGGGAGTTGATTGATTTTTGGGAATACCAAGTTGACCAAAATTAGCATTACCAGTAATAGATGAAGTTAAATTACTAAGAGAACTATTAACTTGATCCGTGACAGCTAATCCTTTAAAAGTATCTGCACCTGGATTAGTCGGAATTGACTGGGTTAAAGTGTCTATACTAATGCTAGAAATATCGCCTAATTTTCCCGTAATCTGTGTTTGAATTTCAGCCACAGAAAAAGGTGCTGTAGGAATCTCTATCGGATTGCTAGTAATTTGTTGAGTTACTTGATCAAAGCTACTGGTTAAATCTGAGGAAGGAAGAGGGGGAACTTTTCCCCCTAAATTATCCCTCACTGATTTCTGAGAATCGGTAAAAGGTTTTCCCGCTTCCGCAAAAGTTGCTTGTGAATCTACATCAAGGGTTTGGATTTGATCGAGAATTGCTAAACTCATAACTTTTATTTAAGGTAATGGTTAATAATCTGATCGTCTGACACAAATAGTAACATTTTTTCTGCGCTGACAGTGCGAGACTTAGAGCTAATCCCCGACTCTTTGAAAAGTCGTAATATATCCAGGATTTCAGAGAAAATGGAACTGTTAGCAAAACCTATGCTAATCATTATAGCAGGTGTCGGGGGAGTGTCAACGAAATCAGAAGGGGGAGGGGAGTGTGGAGCTTGTGGGAGGAAAATCTCAAAAATCCTCAAGAACACCATATTTTCACTAAAGGTTAAAGAGTGATTTTAAGTCCCTAAGATTACCATCAAGAGTGCTAGTTGCTTCTTTGATAGGATCGAGAGAAGCTTTCAATGGTTCAATCGGATTAGTAATTGCTGGAATTGAACCAAATTGTAAAGCATCTGGTAGCATAGCAACGGTCATAAAACTAGCAGCATCAGCTTTAATATTGGCATCAACAGAAGCCACTTGTGCAACTGTTTGACTAGGAGTTGGGGGTACATATTCAGCTAAGGTTAAAGTATAGCTAAATTGATCTGGATATATAGCAGATTGAAGAACCGCAAATTTTTCTAAAATGACTTGACTAAAATAGGCTTGTCCGATAATTTCAGCAATAAATTCAACGGGTTTTTGCTCTTGGTAAATTTTTCTTAATTTCTCTAAATCTACTAAGTATTTATTGCCATAAAAAATGCCTTGGACTTGTAATCTTACCGAATCTCTACCAAAATTCTGGACTAGGTTTCCCTGTTTTCCCGGAATTTGGTGATAGACAAAGTTATTTTGCTCGATTGTCTCGATTTGATGTACTCGATTCAGTTGAATTCCTGCGATTTCAATTGCCATATTTAACCTCCATAAAATCGTCGATATTCTTGATTGATTTTTCTTTCTAGGCTTTCCATAATATAATCTAAGTCAACTGATTGCTCTTCAATTTCTTGAAAGCTAAACTGTTGATCAAAAGATTGGTTTTGATTTTCAGATTCCTGTTTATTGATTTCTAATTCTGTTTCTTGAAGACTAGAATAGTTACTGTTAATATTATTGCTCTGATGATATACTCTGGCTCTAGATTGCTGTAAAAGTTGGGGTGGATTTGGCATTGGCAAAATCTCAGCCAGTTGCGAGCTAATATCAGCCTCTATTGCTGAATATACCAGTAAATTTTCTCCTGATATATCCCTAACTAAATTGGTTAATTCTCGCCATCTTTTCGGTGAGGGATTATTTGACTCACTCTCAGTCTTTGGTTGAAGATTTTGATTTTGCCAAGGAGTTGTTTCTGAATTGAGGTTATCTGAATCTAAGGGTAAATTTTCTCCTGATATATCCCTAACTAAATCGGTTAATTCTTGCCAGTTTTTCGGTGAGGGATTATTTGACTCACTCTCAGTCTTTGGTTGAAGATTTTG
>JBIPMW010000184.1:0-3979 GCA_044376455.1 Crocinitomicaceae bacterium
TTTCTGAATTTTTCAAAACAAGACCTATTCAAAGCTGCCAAAGAAATCAAGCTCAATTGGCGAGAAGACCAAAGCAATAAAAGTTTGGCATATCGGCGCAATATTTGGCGCAATCAACTTTTGCCTGAACTCAATACATCTATTCCAAGCATTAAAGCCTCCACCCTTCTGATTCAAAAGTCCTTTCAAGCGGAAATTGCCTGCCAGCAAAGTGCACTAGAGCTAGCCATTGAAAAACTTGAATTTAATAAATCCATCACTTTAAGAGAGATATCTTTACTATCTGTTTATCAATTTATTGAGATGTTTAAATTCTTTAAAACTCCAAGTCATATTATTCAGAGGATCCCCGAATTATTCAAGGCTGAAAATGGTAAAAAATTAACGTGGAAAAATGACAACGGAAAGCCAAATGCTGTACTGATTTTCGACAAGACCCTTTGGCTCATTAACAATGAAGCAACGAATGAAAAAGCAACTTGCTCCTATCATTTCGATTTGAAACAGGTCGAACAATTGCCGTCTTCGTTCCATTACAATGAAATCTATTTAGATGCGCAATTATTGAAAGGGGCTTTACATTTTAAACAATTAAAAAAAGCAGATTACCTATTTCCAGTAGGCATGAAAGGCCGTAAACGTGCTTTTGAAATTTTGAAGGAACATAAAATCCCCAATCTTCTCAGACCCCTGTTTTGGGGGCTATTTGATCAAGATAAACTGATCCTGATTCCAGAGATCAAATTAGACGGTCGGGCTCTAGCCACAGCCGCATCAAAAGAAATACTGAAGGTTTCGCTTCGCAAAAAGACCTAAATTTGTGCATGAGCACACTGCCCATCGATTTCATACAACGCATTCAGCAAGATGCTTTTTATCCGGCAAATCTGCTTGAGTCCTTGGATACACAAGCACCTACTTCTGTTCGCTTGCACCCCAGAAGGACTCATGCCTTAGCACTCGGCACTCCGGTTGCTTGGAACAAAGACGCTTATTACCTAGACGAGCGCCCAAGCTTTACGTATGACCCACTTTTTCATGCAGGTGCGTACTACCCGCAAGAAGCCGGCTCCATGTATTTGAGACAAGCGCTTGAAGTGCTCAATATGCCTGAAGATCCTGTTTTTCTGGATTTAAGTGCTGCGCCAGGAGGTAAAAGCACACTCATTGCCGCTTTTTTAAACCAGCGTGGCGTATTAATTGCCAACGAAATTGTACGCTCCAGGGCATATGTTTTAGCGGAGAACTTATCCAAGTGGGGCTACTCCAATACATTTGTTTGTAATCATAGCCCTGAGGAACTAGGTGCATTGCGCGCAAAGATTGATGTCCTTGTGCTGGATGCACCGTGCTCTGGAGAAGGTATGTTTCGCAAGGATACAGCTGCGCGCGCCGAATGGTCGTTATCGGCTGCAGAAAACTGCGCCGTCAGACAAAAAGATATTTTAGAAGCAGCATGGCCTTTGATCAAAGAGAATGGATATTTAATTTATTCGACGTGCACCTTCAATCCGCAAGAAAACGAAAGTCTTTTGAAAGATTTTTTAGCGCAAGAAGATGCCTTCATTGTTCAGCCCACATTTTTTGAGGGCATGCAACAAGACCGCGAAAAAATCGGACATTATTTCTTTCCAGTTCAAATTCAAAGCGAAGGATTTTACATTGCCATCCTTCAGAAATTGAGTCCTGAAAAAATAAAATCTAAGGCAAAAAATTCGTTGCAGGCAAATAAAAATTTACAGCAACAATGCCAACAAATTGCACAAACTCTTCCATTAACGGTGAATGTTGCCCATGATTTCTGGTTAGAAAATGACCAGCTCTATGCCACTACGTGCTTTGCGCGCAATTTTTTCGAGCAACTTCCTTTGCTGAAATGGCTTAAAAAAGGCGTTCATGTTGCTCAACTCTTCAAAAAGTCTTGGGCGCCAGCCTATGACATGGTATACAGCTTGGATTTACTGTGGGAACTTCCGAAATTAGAGGTGGAACGAGAACAAGCATTGCAAATTTTGCACGGAGAAAGTCAACAATGTCCCTTGCCTGCTGCTCATTATTTGGTTACTTTTAATGGCGAAAATATTGCCATGGTCAAACAATTAGGGCAACGCTTCAATAATTTACACCCCACAGAATGGCGCATTCGTCATTTACCGAAATAACCAAAAAATGGATATCAAAGAGGCTTTTCAAAAATTATACAACTATACTATCAAGCGTATTGCGCTAAATGAAGCTGACTTTGAATTGATCAAGCAATATTATCAAATCAAAAAAGTTGCTAAGAAAGATTTTTTCTTGAAAGAAGGGTCACAAAACTTCAATCAAGGCTATGTTGCAAAAGGTACCTTGCGCGTTTTTTATACGGACACCAATGGAGGTGAACACGTTTTGTATTTTGCATTTGAAGATTGGTGGGTTGGCGATTTATCTGCTTTTCATTTCAATGAAGCAGCGACATTATCTGTACAAGCATTAGAAGACAGCTATATTCTTGAAATATCCAAAGATCATTTAGAATTGCTTTTTGAAAAGATACCGGCCTTAGAACGTCTTTTTCGCATCATGGCACAAAGAACTCTTGCAGCGCTTCAAAAACGATTTTTAATGACCGTATCAGCGCACGCCGAGGAGCGCTACAAAGAACTCTTACAAAGACACCCCGGCATCGAACAACTTGTCGCTCAGCATCAGATTGCATCTTACCTCGGTATCTTACCTGAAAGTTTGAGTAGAATGAAGAAAAAACTTTACGTATCTTCGCCAAACAAAAAATAAATCATGAAACAACTGAAAAGAATTTCTCTTGCCATCGCCTTGTTCGTTGGTATTTTCGTCAGAGCAGACGAAGGAATGTGGTTTTTAATGTTCATAGACCGTTTGAACCACCGCGATATGCAAAAAATGGGGCTTCAACTCACTGCTGAAGAAATCTATAGCATCAATAATTCTAGCTTGAAAGATGCTGTTGTTCAATTCAATGGTGGTTGTACTGCAGAACTCATCTCTAAAGACGGTCTTTTACTCACCAATCACCACTGTGGATACGATGCCATTGCTGAGCTTTCGACTCCTGAGCACGATTACCTTACAAATGGTTTTTGGGCTGCTGATAGAAGTCAAGAATTGAAACCAAAGTCTTTATATGTGCGCTTCTTTGTGCGCATGGACGACTGTAGTAAAAGAGTATTAGCTAAGGTTTCCAAAAACATGACTGAAGCAGAACGCGAAAAAGCCATTCGCGAGGAAATTGCACTCATTGAAAAAGAAAACAGCGAAGGAGGAAAATATGTCGTGAATGTGCGTTCATTTTTCCAAGGAAATGAATTCTACTACTTTGTTTACCAAGATTACAAAGACGTTCGTTTGGTAGGAACGCCGCCAAACAGTATTGGTAAATTTGGTGGTGACACCGATAACTGGGAGTGGCCTCGCCACACCGGTGATTTCTCTATGTTCCGTGTCTATGCAGATGCTAACGGGAATCCAGCAGATTTCGCTTCTACAAATGTTCCATTACACCCAAAACACCACTTACCTATTAACCTGAAAGGTGTCAAAGAAGGTGATTTTGCCATGATCATGGGATATCCTGGGCGCACCAACCGCTGGTTGCCTGCAGGTGGCATCGATCAAAATGTCAAATATGCCTATCCAGCATGGGTAGAAGCTTCTAAAACAGCAATGGACGCCATGAAAGTATACATGGATAAAGATGCTGGTGTTCGCTTGAACTACGCTTCTAAATATGCACGCATTGCCAATTACTGGAAAAACCGCCAAGGCATGATTGACGCACTTACGAAATTCCAAACAGCGGCTTCTAAAGCTAAAAATGAAGCCAAATTCGACGCTTGGGCAAATCTCCCGAAAAACAAAGCCACTTATGGCGATGTGGTGAAAAATATCAATGCCTATTATGCTGCTACCAACGACAAAGCGCGTCATGACAATTACCTACAAATTTTATTTAGAGGTT
>JBIPMW010000405.1:0-3954 GCA_044376455.1 Crocinitomicaceae bacterium
AGATATCCACTATATTCTGGGTCGAGTGACTCCCGCTTACTATCAACAATTGCAGAAACTTAAAGTGACTCCCTTACCAGAAATAGGTAGTCTGGCTTTATTTTCTCTGGCCGCGGATCTGATTCCTGGTTCGGCTGGGATTTCAGGAGAAAGCGTAACTGATGGAGTCAAGCGATTGCAAGGGAAACTCAAGTCTTTATTAGCGGCAAGGTTAGTCAAGCTAACCCTTAATGCGACTTCCGCTCGCTTGAGTGTAGCTGCGGCGATGGAAACGGTAGATGGCGGCCAATTGGTGGCAGAATCGTTTACGGTTAGGGGTGCAAAGTCAGGCAGTTTCAGTCAAAATAGAGGGGTGCGCGGTTTAACCAGTAACGCGCAAAAAATCAAGCAGGGAACTCAAGTACAATTTCTCGTACAAAATAACGAGTTAGTTCCTCTCTATATTACTGTTTTACTTATTAGCGTAGATGCAACGCTTACCGTCCTTTCGCCTTTACCGGGAAGGGGAGATAATCCTCCTGTGACTCCGGGGGAAAAAATTCAGATTCCCGATCCAAATCGAGGGGAAAGGTATAAATTTAAGGTAGGGGGTGAAACTGGAATGGCGGAAGTGTTAGTTATTGCTACTACGACTCCTCTAACCAAAGCTGTGGAATTGTTGCAGGTTTTAGCTACAGAGAGAGGGGATAATCTGAGAGGGACACCTGTAGATTTAACTCAGCCAGACGAGGCGATTTCTAGCCTTCTGGATGATTTAGATGAGGGAAGTCGGAGGAGTGGCACAGTTTCTACTTCAAGAGTGCGTCAGATTGATACTCGACAGATGGCTGCTATGTCGATTACTTTTGAGGTGGTTGATAATTCTTAGAGCAATTTTGAATTAGGTAATTTTTTTCCATACGAGTACAACTATGAAATTTGAAAGATTTATCATTACCATGCTGATTCCTCTTATCCCTCCCCTGGGGATTAATGGTTATCAATTAATCTCAAAAGCTCAGGTGTTGGCTCAACCTCTAAATACTAAGCAAGCTAAGGCTGAACAACTGCTTGAGCTAACAAGTATTGATCGACCACAAATTGAGATATTAAGGGGGGTATCCTTTGGATCAGAGCGCATCCGAGGAATATTTCAAGGAGCAGGATGGACTTTTTATCCCAATGGAAAATTTACCTTTACCCCCCAGAATTCTCTTATATCTCCTCCTATATCTGGGACTTATGCAAAAGTTGGCAACAATTTTGAATTTCAGGGGGAATACACCTCTGAAGTTATTGCTACTGTCTCAATTGATGGAACAATTCGCATCAATGAAGAAAACTTAGTTTTAGATGCTATATATACTGATTCAGCGTCTCCCCAGCGGATCGTCAGAATTTCCCAAATTCTTGCAAAAGGTAAGTCAAATCAGAAAATTGAACCAGTACCACGCTCCGAAAATAGTGTAAGAACAGATCAAGCTGAGATTAATAATAATTTGACGAGGGAACTAGAAGCCCTTGGAATTGATGGTTCTGTTTTGGAAAAAAAAATTGAGGGAATTACAATTCCCAGTATATTCAAAATATCTCTAGAGGGAAAAACGGAGAAAGGAGCTTTTGGTCCTCTGTCCGGCTATGTCTTTATTAGTGAACCTCCGTCAAAATCTCGGAATCCTTTCTCAGTTACTCTTGCGGTTAATCCTGACTTATATGGGACTAATACTAATGGATGGATTGTTTTGAATTCTGAGGAAGCAGGGAAAGAAGTTCCGAATATTCAAATTCAGGCAAAAAATGGCAAAGTTCGTCTAGAACTTAGTCCTAGTAAAGTTATGCCCTCAAGCACTTATTCTTTGGGAGCGAATGAATCTTCTCCAGACTTGAATAGGTTAGTTTTAATTGACAATGCAATACTAACTTTTTCTGTTGAAGGAAACCAAATTTCAGGAGATATTAAAGCTTCTGGAATTATTTACCCTGCTGGTGCAGATGAGTATCTTTCTGATGCAAAGCAAAGTACCTATGAAGCGAAGCTAACAGGGGAAATTCCCACAAGTCCTCCAGTCGAAAAACTTAAAACTGCCTTGGCATCAAGCTTTAACGGACAATGGTATACAGATAATAGTCGTTTTGGACATATCGAGTTGCAGCAGAATGGGCAGCAAGTTAGGGGAACTTATACCGGCGGAGAGGGTGGAACAATTGAAGGAATAGCGCAAGGGAACCGACTTGATTTTACCTGGCAAGATCGTCATCAAGGGGAAAAAGGCAGAGGATTTTTCAGAGCAGTTGCTAGTGGGGGTAAATTAGTAGGAATTTGGAAAAAAGAAGATGGCAATTCCACAACTAAAGATCAGAGTTTGATAGCTTTCTGGCAGCCTCCTTCCTGGATTAATATCGGTACTTTTAGCCCGTTTGACCTACAAGAACTGAGATATTTAGGTCAAGATCTTGCACTTCAAAACAGATGTGAGCCTGCCGCTCTGATACTTGATAAAATCATTGTCTCTTATCTATCCCAACAGCAGCAAAAAACTCAATCATTTGAGAAAGCTAGTATCGAACAGGAACGAGAGCAAGAAAATAATCTGATCAGCGCTGGATTTTCCCTTATCTACCTTATTGGTTGCCACTTTCAGCTTGGAGACTACGAGCAGTTACTTAAAAGCTTAGACTATGGATTAGAAATCCAGCGTCTTTTGGGTCCAGAGGAATCTGCGAGCCGACTTTTTAGAAGGCTTACGGTCGATATTGCAAAAGATCTGGCCGACACAGCAGACAACTTTGAAACTATGGAAAATGGTTACAAGCGTTTGCAACAAATGGTTAGTGGAAATCTAGGGGTTGTCGGCATTTTCATAGAAGAAAATCAAAAAACACGGGAATTTATTATTTCTGAAGTAGAAAATAATAAACCTGCTGAGTTAGCTGGTATTCTCGCTCAAGATGTTATCCTTAAAATCGACGGAAAAACGACTCAGGGGATGGATGAATCGCAAGTTATTGAGAAGCTTCGAGGTAAACCAGGAACTCCTATTACTATAACTGTACAAAGGGGCAATCAAATGTTAGAGTTTCAGCTTACTAGAGCCAAGATAGAGATCGGTTCGACTCAGCGTCAAACTGAACTTGTCGAATCTCTAACAATTTTTTCTGATTCTCTAAATCATTTACGAGAGCAGTCAAAGAATAATCTCAATAAGATCAACACATCAGCAGAAAAAATTGCTCAGGGAAAAGAAGAACCTGTCCCCGCACTCCTATACGTTACTCAGGACGTTGAAAACCAGATAGTTAAATTCAATGAAGATACGAATATTCTCATCAGTAAGCAAAAAGAAATTTTTAGTAATCAGAAAGAAGCATTACAAGAATTAGAATTTATTTTTTCTGCCTTGAAGGAATCTCTTAATAATGTTGATAAAGTAGCGCAAATACCGATTAAAGATCTAGATGCCCGAGAGGAAAAAATGATGCAGCTTATTGAAAAAGATAAAAATTTATCTTCAATAGAAAAACAATTATTTAAAAACTATTACACAGATGTGGTGTATCGTTTATCTTTTTTCTCCACCCTCAAAATACGAAAGAATTTGATCGAAAAATTCGATATCAAAAAACTTTTTGAAGAAAACAAAAAACGCTCACTGGAAATGACATCTGGTTTGTCCGACAAAATTGAAGCTTGGCGAGCTAGATTAGTAGAAGATTTTGATAAGATTCAAGCTTTAGATCAAGGACAGTCATTTTTTCAAAAAGCTATTGAATTTTTAATTTCATTGGGTGATAAAGAAGAAGCTTTGGTAACGTCTGAAAAATCTAGAGCTAGAGCCTTTGCTGATTTGTTGGCAAACCGTCTATCTTCTAGTTTAGAGAGTCGTTCTATCGCTAATCCACCTTCTCTCGAAGGAATTCAAAAGATTGCCAAGAATAAAAATGCGACCCTTGTTGAGTATTCAATTGCTAAACAAA
>JBIPMW010000424.1:0-3941 GCA_044376455.1 Crocinitomicaceae bacterium
GCAGAAGATTAATCTTAATTGGTAGTCGCAAGGATGTGACAATGGCCACATATCCTGCTGTTTTGTCAGGAGAAAAATCAGCTTTTACCAGCGTCTATGATGCCATCTCAGATTTAGAATTAATACCTGCCTTTATCGGTACTGATTTAGGCATACCCGCATCAAAATTAGATTATAGTGGTAAGAGGAAAAAATATTCAGTGCAGCCAAGGAATATTTTTAAACTTTGCCATCAAAGAACAGTAGATACAAAAATATATGGACATATAGGCTCAGTTCATACCCAAAGATCAATTGATAGATTTATCTTAACCGAACCGGGTACAGTGGAGCGAAAAAGTCGCTTTTTAAAGCTTTCCCCCACCGGTTTATGCAATACTCTCCGCGCCGGAACAAATAGTGACAAAGGGGCCTATACTGCTCCTAGACCTATTCACTATTCTATTCCTCGTTGTATCACTGTGCGAGAAGCTGCCAGACTGCATACATTCCCCGATTGGTTTCAGTTTCACCGCACAATATGGCATGGTTTTCGTGAGATTGGTAATGCGGTTATTCCGCTATTATCGAAAGAACTTGGTGATGCTGTGATGAGAGCAATGAACGTCAATACTGCCAATCTCAACCGAGTTATTTTAGAAAAAATGCCAGCAGAATTATTACTATATAATATGTCTCAGGCATCAAATTATTGGGGAATCTCTGATGATGTTATCCCGAAAAGAAAACGAGGTGTCTCTCAGAGGTTGGTCAGTATTTAAATTATACCAAATCCGTTTTAAATAGTTTTAGAAGCGCCGCGCTATAATTTGCCGTTAGTTCAGGTTCCTCCTGGTGAATTTTTGTCATGGGAGATAATCGTAATAATAGCAACGATTCCCATATCTGGGGATTTTTACCAGTCAAGAACGTGATTAGCCGTGCAGTTTTTCGCTTTTTACCACTGCATCGCTTTAGCTGGGTTTAATGGTTCTCATCTAACTTCTGACTGCTGTTTCCCCGCAACCTCAAATACCAGGATAAATGTAAAGATTTCTTAAAATATAGTGTAGGATACAATGTTTGTGGCGGGGGGGTGTGTATCATTGTATAGTGGAAAATGTGGTAGAGCGTCCCAACCCTGATCGCAAAAACCGCCACAAACGACTCCCAACTGTACCCGTATCTTTTAGAACGTCAAATAACCGTCGAGACTTGCTATGACTGCAACACCTGGTCACAACACACAATCTTCGTCAGCAACTTGCTTGAAAAAACCAGATTTTCGTAAGGAAACTCGCTTAGGATTAGTCCTTTATGGTGGGGTTTCTCTAGCAGTTTACATGAATGGTGTTTGTCGAGAATTTTATAATGCAACAAGGGGTCGGGGAATTTATAAATTAATTAAAGCACTGACCGATTCAGATATTGTTGTTGATATTGTATCGGGAACTTCAGCGGGAGGAATTAATGGAGTTCTCTTGAGCTATGCAGTTGCTAATAGCTACGAAAAAATTGTAGTTGACTTCAAGGAATTTGGAGATATTTGGCGAGAAAGTGGAGATATAAATAAATTACTGCGTCCGCTCAAAAAAGAAAATAATCAAATAGATGTTAATTCTCTTTTAAACGGCGAAGGCTACTATCAAGAAGAACTTTTTAAAGCTTTTGAAAAAGCTGGAAATAAACAAGAATCTGCTCCTGATGGAGAATGGTATTCAGAGTTTAACGAACTAGATTTATTTATCACTGGCACTGATGTTTTAGGAAGAATCCATCAAACCTTTGACAACACTGGAAAAGTCATCGAAATCAAAGATCATCGTTGCATTTTTCAGCTTAAATATCGAGAAGATCAAGATGTTGGAGATCCTTTTTCTACCAAAGATGCAGATACTCAAAAAGCCTTAGCTAAACTCTGTCGAATCACCTCTTGTTTTCCCCTTGCTTTTCCTGTAGTACCTGTCGAAATTAAGTCTGATAATAAGGTAGATAACAAACTACAAGAATGGGGAAAGCTTTTGAGAAATCGCCTCCTTCCGCAAGAACCTCCAAAAGAGGGATATAAAATCTATTTTGTTGATGGGGGAGTTCTAGATAATCGTCCTTTTAGTTATACCACTGAAGCCATGTATTATCGTACAGCAGATCGTCCTGTCAATCGTCAATTATTTTATCTCGATCCCAATCCAGAAAGCTTTGTTAACAGTAGCAAATTTACAGAAATGGAGCAACCTACTGTTTGGGAAGTCATCACCGGTTCTCTAATCAGTTTACCCAGGTATGAAAGTATTGGCAAAGATCTTCAACAAATCAAAGATATTAACGACAAAATTCGTCGCTATAACTTGTTATTAAAAAGTGTTGATGAAGAAGTACATGAACAAACAACAGAAGCCAAAAATCGTTATTGGAGGTGTCGTTTAGTCAGTTTAAGAGATAGTATTCTCTTCGTAATTTTTGACAACCAATATTTCATTGGCAAAGAACAAGAACAGGAAGAACTATTAGAAAAAAGTGCTACTTTATTGACCCAATTTATTAACAATTTAGAGGAAATTAAAAATCGAGAGGAAACTTTAAATTCCCTAGCTCAAAATATTGAAAATCTAGATCTTCAATATGCTATTAGAAAACATAACTTTCTCTCATCTCAAATTTACTCTCTGATGTCTGATGCTATTACCAAAGATACAGATAATATTGCCAAATATACAGAGTTGAAAAATTTAGCCAATAAAATCACTTGGCTGCTAGAGTTGCTCAAAGTCATTGATCAGGTTGTCAAAGAAGTCATAAAATCCGAACCTGTTCGCCAAAAATTTTATCAACTCATTACAGAAGAGGAAGAAGACAATAATCAACAATCTGTAAATTTGAAGCGCAAAAAAATATATGATTATCTATTAACGTTGTTGCGTCTTATCTTAGATAGTCAAGATTTAGCCGATGTTACCGTAGAAAATCTCAAAGAGCTAGATTTTGACAAAATCGGTTCTATCCGGAGACAATTACGGGACAAGGTTAAAGTTATGGATCTAGATCAAGATTGGGGAGCATTAACTATAACCAAAGGTGAAACAATCTTAGAAAAAATAGAACAAGCTGCTGCGAAGTTGTTAACTGAACAATCGGAGAATATAGAACCAGCAATTGGCAAATTTGAGAAATTTCAGCTAATTGATCAAGTAATATATCCCTATCAATATTTGTCCGATATCCAAAACAAAAATCTAATTAAACTTGTTCGTATTTCTCCCAATGATGCTGATAAAGGATTTGGCAAAGATAAGGGACTTAAAGAAAAATTAGCTGGAGATCAATTTCGTGCTTTTGGAGGCTTTTTTAAGAAATCTTGGCGTTCTAATGATATACTTTGGGGACGGTTAGATGGAGTCAACCGTATTGTTGATGGGTTATTAACTTCAGAATCCTTAAAAGCCTTCTCTGGAGTTGTAAGTCGCCAAATTAAACTAGAACAATTCCCCGGAACTGAGGAAGAGAAAATTCAAGAATACGTCAAGCGACTTGTTGATGAATCTTTTCCCACAGAAACACAAACAGAAAAAAATGAGCTAATTAAAGACCTAATTAAACTTGCTCAACCTAATACAACCCTTGCAAAAGAAGAATTAGAAGAATTCTTAAATAAGCTTGTCATTTTAGGACATAGTGCTATTCTTAAGGAAAATTTAGGGAATGTATTCAAAGACTCAATTTCTGAACAATTGGAATGGAATCAACAAAAAATTGACTCAACTCCTGAACCAATCTACAACTATGTTGGTGGCTATTTTGACAAAGCAGTAACTCCCTTAGCTGCTGCAGAGCTTGCTCAACGTTTCCTAGAAGATTTAAAAGGGAAAGAAAAAGAATACTTCCTGGGTGAATATGGAGTTGGTTCAGAAACAATAGTGAAAGATATACCTTCTAATATTCTCAAAAGTTTAGGCGCTCGGTCA
>JBIPMW010000425.1:0-3924 GCA_044376455.1 Crocinitomicaceae bacterium
TGGCTCACTCAAAGCACAGCGCGAAGCGTCCGTCACGCAAGACGGAGAATGACCATGCAGGCAGAAACTGAAACCCGATGGATAGTGCTTGGCGCCGATGGCCGGCACGTTTCCCTCGGACGCACCGAGCCGAGCGAGGCAGAGATAGCGACCGCCAGCCATGCCCTTGCCGCACAGGGACTTTCCGGGTGGCTCGTGCGCATGCAGGGCGATTACTACAGCCGGGCCAGGGTGAAGCTGGAACCGCTGCGCGCGATAGGCGTAGCGCCTGAAGCTAACTGGCAGGCTGCCCTTGCCGCATTCCACGCAGCGCGCCGCCGCGCTACTCACTGAACCCCTACCAACGCGCGGCGGGAGGTCGCCGCCATGGCTGAACTGACACCCTCCACGCGCGAAGCGGCACGACGCCTTGGCGTAAGCGATACCACCATGCACAAGGCCGAACGCACCCGGTGCTTATGGGGGTGCGAACTCGATAAATGCAAAGCACGCGCAGGCGGCTCAAAATGGCAACCTCTGTGCCCACCCAAGCGCAACAGTGAGTTTGATAGATATCAAAAATGCATAAGGGACACCGATCGGCATCGGCGCATATTGCATACGGTGGAAACAAGCTGCTAGGTTATTAGTCAGGTGGTTAAGCTTCCTGCCAAAAAAAGGGGGGCAGCCGCAAAGGAAAAGACGGGAAACGCGCCATGCAGGGGTTGCGTCGCTATATCCTAAGACGGCTAATGACGCTTGTCTTCGTCATGTGGGCGATCCTCACCTTGCTTTTTATCGTCCTGAAGACTCTTCCTGGCGATCCCACGGCGATTTTCGTCGACAGCAACTTCGCGCCAGAGATGATAGCGGCGCAGCGCGCAGCCTGGGGCCTTGATGATCCACTTCTCGTGCAGTACGGCCGCTATATCTGGAACATGGCAACCTTTGAATTTGGTCAGTCCTTTTTCCAAGCGGTACCGGTAAGAGAAATCGTTTTCGAAAAGCTGCTGAACACGTGGGCGATGGTATTGCCAGCGCTTGTTATCGCGATTGTCCTTGGCGCCGTCCTTGGTGCAATGCTGGGCTGGCGCCGCGGTTCCAGGGGTGAAGGCACCGGGGTTGCCTTGCTGCTGGCGCTGCGTTCGGCACCATCCTTCTTTGTTGCCATCCTGCTGCTGATGCTTTTCGCGTATCAACTGCGCTGGCTGCCCTCAGGTGGCATGGTCTCATTGGACAATGATGGTGAGACCTTCCTCGCGCGTATTCTCACCGTCGACTACCTCTATCACCTGATTTTGCCCGGCCTTGTGCTGCTCTCGCGCGAAATCACTACACCGGCACTCTTGCTCCGCAGTACCATGCTTGAAGTTCGCAATAGCGACTTCGTTGATATACTCAGGGCAAAAGGGCTGAAGGAACGCGTTGTGGTGACGCATGCCGCGCGCAATGCCATGCTGCCACTGGTGACAGATGTCGCCGTCTCACTCGCCCTGCTTTTCGAAGGTCAGGTCCTACTCGAGATCATCTTCGCCTGGCCCGGCATTGGGCGTGAATTGGTGACCGCGCTGAACAATCTCGACTACCCTATCGTCCAAGCCTGCTTCTTCCTCATGGCGCTGACGATTCTTATCCTCAACTTCATCGCCGACCTGCTCTATGGCCTGATTGATCCTCGGGTAACCTATACATGACCCGAAACGCAACCCGGCAGCGAGGTTCATGGCATGAGTGACAATACACTTCGCGTCAGCCGGAAATGGCAAATGACACGGCTGTTTCACACCATCATGCGCTATCCATCTGGCAGCGTTGCCTTTGCCTTTCTGCTGGTTTTCTTCGCCATGGCACTGATCGGGCCCTGGGTGGCGCCGTATGGTCCCTTCGAGACAATTTATGACAAGGATGAGATGCCAATACGCTTGGCAGCCCCCTCCGCGCAGCACTGGTTGGGCACAACCAATCACGGTGTTGACGTATTTAGTCAGCTTTTATGGGGCGCGCGCATTGCTCTTGTGGTCGGCGTTCTCTCCGCGCTTGGCAGCGTCCTTCTCGGCACGCTGATCGGGCTATTGGCAGGTTATTTCAGTGGCATAGTGGATGAAATCATCATGCGCTTCACCGACATCGCCTATGGCATTCCCTTTCTGCCCTTTGCACTGGTTGTCATTTCAATCGTCCAGCCAAGCATCGGCCTGATCATCATTCTGGTGATCGCCTTCTTATGGCGCACCACAGCGCGGGTCATACGTTCTCAGGTTCTAACGCTGCGCGAACGCCCTTTTGTCCTGGCCGCACGTGCGGCCGGCCTCAGCGAACTGGCCATATTGTTTCGCCACGTTGCGCCCAATGTCCTGCCGCTCAGCTTCCTATATGTTGCGATTGGCGTACAAGCTGGCGTCATGTCTGAGGCTGCATTGAGTTTCCTTGGCTTTGGTGACCCAAATGTCATGAGCTGGGGGCTCATGTTGAACGATGCCTTCAGGGCCGGGGCCATGCGCAGCGCCTGGTGGTGGGTTCTGCCGCCTGGCATCTGCCTTTCCATCCTGGTCATCTCAACCTTCATGGTGACGCGCGCTTATGAGGAATTGGTCAATCCAAGGCTGAGGAAGCGTTGAGCATGGCAGTGCTCGACATCCGTGACCTCACAGTCACCTATCGTACTGCGGCCGGAGAAGCGCGCGCGGTGGATGGCGTATCCTTCAGCCTGGAAGCGGGCCAATATCTTGGGATCGTTGGCGAGAGCGGCTGCGGCAAATCCACTATCGCCAAGGCAATCATGGGTATACTCCCCGAGAATGCGCATGCCGGCGGCGCGATACTGTATGAGGATCGTAATCTTCTGGTGCTGGATCGGGAAGCGCTCAACAAGGTGCGGTGGCGTCACATCGCCATGGTACCGCAAAGCGCCATGCATGCGCTTGACCCTGTTTATCGCGTCGGGGATCAGATTGCCGAGGCTATCCAAGCCCATCGGCCGATGGACGGAGTAGCGCTTCGTCAGCGCCTGGATGCGCTTTTTGAACTTGTCGGCATCTCGAAAGCGCGACTCGCTGATCACCCCCATCAGCTCTCCGGCGGAATGCGCCAACGTGCCATGATCGCCATGGCGCTCGCGCTTGATCCCGACGTGATTGTGGCAGATGAACCGACCACGGGCCTTGATGTGATTGTCCAGGACCAGATCCTGCTGCGTATCAAGGAAATTCAAGAAAAGCTGGGCAAGGCGATGCTGCTGATTACGCATGACATCGCGGTTGTCTCCGAGAATTGTGACCAGGTGGTTGTCATGTACGCAGGCCGCGTGATGGAGCGCGGCAGCCATACCGTTCTGGAAAATCCATTCCATCCCTATACGGTCGGCCTGATCAACGCCTTTCCCGATCTGGATGGCGAAGCACGAGAGCTGATTTCAATTCCTGGCTCTCCGCCGAGTTTGCTGAATCCGCCAAAGGGTTGTCGCTTCCACGCGCGCTGCCCCTTTGCCCTGCCGCTTTGTACCGAACAAGAGCCTGAACTTTTGCAGGTTGCACCGGGCCACTTCGCAGCATGCCACCGCGCGGGAGACATGATGGAGATCCGCCGGCGCGGCGCTGATCCGGCAGCATGGCAAGCAAAAGGCTTGGTCGCGTGAATCGGCGAGGCCCAACACGCAACGGGTGCGCCAACTACCCGTTGCGTTAGCGCCGCCGATCAGCTTCCGATCATCTTGAGACCGCCCCAGGTGTAGCCGGGCACGCAGACACGCTCCACACGCTCACGCCACCGCGCATCATCGGGGCGCGGATAGACAAGGCGCTGATCATCTGGTGCCCAGGAATAGCCCGCATCGCCGAGAATCTCGCGCGCCTTGGCCAAGTCAAAGCCTGCAGGCGCCGGGAGATCCGGGTTTGTCCAAGGATTGCCATCAACCAGAAAAGTATCGGCCCTGGGCACTCGGCCATT
>JBIPMW010000301.1:0-3923 GCA_044376455.1 Crocinitomicaceae bacterium
AGGCGCTTATTTGCCGCAAGCACAGCTCTGTGACTGCTGATAGCTTTGCCAGGGATCACAGTGCTTCGTGGTCTTGCGCCGCACTCAGGCGCGCCTCGGGGTGCGCATCCCGGATCCAGCCGTAGAGCAGCTACCTGAACGGGTAGCCGAGCGCCTTGATCGTGACGGCCGGGCAGCGTCCGTTGGCGTCGAAGTGATCCCCAGCCAGCTGGCTCTGCGCCCGCATGTGATTCGGCTCGCAGACGTTGCATATGGGCAAGTCTTAACGCTTCTCATAGGCTTGGTGCCAGGCCCAAAAGGCTTTCTCCGTCAGATAGCCAAGCTGGCGAACGGCTAAGGCAGCGCGCGCCTAGCCTCCTGCGGAGCGTCCTGATGACACACGGGGAGGGGCCACCACCGCCACAAACCAGAAGCCTGCCCGCGACCCTTGACCGAGCGCCACACCGACCTCAGCATCCCAACGGACACCGCGTGCCTTCTTTCTGGTGATCAGGAGGGCACAATAAAGTAAGCCTATTGCTTTTGCAGCGCAGCCAACGGGGAGCGGCTTTGGGTTCAATGGCTAGTGCTTTTCGCAACTGGCGCGTGCGTACACTCGCCGCGGCAGGGGTGCTGGCTATGCTCGGCCTGGCTTTTGCCGTCTCCGGGTTCTGGCGCGGCATGCCACCGCCGCTGTGGGGCGATGAACTGCGCCACTACACACTGCTGGCAGGCGCGGCCCTGGAGCTGGTCTTCCTACCTTTCGCCGCACCCAATCCGGATGCTGCATGGCCGGCTCCCGCGGGCCGGTTCGTGCTCCCCGGCATCGTTGCCTGGCTAGTAGGCGAGGGACTGGTTCACCTGCTGTTGCCGCGGCTGCGTCGGGCGCTCATGGCGCGCGCCGGCGGCCACGCGATCCTCTTTGGGCTGTCGCCGCTTGGCACGTCGCTGGTCGCGGAGTGGCGGCGGGCTGGCCGTCCCGTGCTGGTGGTGTCCACGCGCGAGGAAGATCGCATTACAGCCCTGAGTCTCGATGCCTCGCACCTGGCGGGAGAGATCGATGATCCGGCGGTCCTGGCCCGCTGCTCGCTGGCGCAGGCCGCTCATGTCGCACTCATTACCGACTCGGACACCCGTAATCTGGAGCTGGCTCTGAGCGTGCTGGCTCACTGGCGCGAGAAGCACTCCAACGGGGTGCGGCATCTCCATGTGAGCTTGGGCGACGCATACCTGCGCGCAAACCTGTCGCAACGCCTGCGGCAGGCTGCCGGGAGCGACACGGAGGTCGAGCTGCACGTATTCTCCCCACCCCAGATCGCAGTTCGCCAGCTCCTGCGGCAGCATCCTCTGGGCGCGTGCCGCCAGTCGGACGGGCCTGCGGGACTGTGGATCTTCGGTGGCGGGTCGCTGGCGGAGGAGCTCGTCCTGAATGTCCTGCGCCTGGAATGCCACGGCGACGATGCGCCCGCGCGCATAGCGATTGCCGACCGGGCTGCCGAGCACCTGCGCCACTTGCTGCAGAACCGCTGGGGAGGCTCATCGCGGATCCGCGCGGTGTCCTTCGAAGCCAGTGGCGTCGAAGAGGGAGAACCGCTCTTCGGGCGGATGGCGGCCCACGTCGACCGCCCCAGCGCTGTGTGTTTCTGCGCTGGCGACGATACCGCCAACCTGGCGGCGGCGGCGCACTTCTGCGCCGTCATGGAAGGGGCGAAGCAGCCGATACCGCCGCTGTGGGTGCTGCAATCTACGCCGTCCGCCGCAGGGCTGGTCACTGGCCTGGACTTCCACCCCTGGGTGAGGACCTTCGGCTCCAGTGCGCAAGCGGCCGCAGAACTCCTGCACGGCGAGAAGCTTGACGAGTTGGCGCGCATAGTCCACCACCGTTACGTGGAAGAAGCTCTCGGCAGGGGCGAGGCCCTGCGCGCCCGCCGCTCGCTTGTTTACTGGCCCGACCTGCCTGAAGATCTGAAAGACGACAACCGCAACACGACTGACCACCACTTCATCAAGCTCGCCGATACGGGCTGCACGTTGGCAGAAGGCCTGGCCGGCAAGCCCTGGACGGAAGAAGAGATTGAGCGGCTTGCGTTGGCTGAGCATGAGCGCTGGGTAGTACAGCGCGAGATCACAGGTTGGAAACTAGGCGCACGCGACGACGAGCAAAAGCGTCACCCGGACCTCTTGCCCTGGGAAGCACTGGCGGAACCGCGGCGCGAACTGGACCGCAATGTCGTACGCGGTGTGCCCGAGCTGTTCGGGCTCCTGGGGGTCGGCGTTCATCGCGAGCGGGTGCTCGTGGTCAGTGGCCCGCGCACGGCGTGGGCATTCACGACGGGCTTCGAGGCAGCGGTGGACAAGCTGCTGGCCAGCCGTTCGCAGGGCGGTCCCCTGCGCTTGTGGATCGAAGGGGACAGCGCACTCGCGTGGCGCGTCGCGGAAAAGTGGATCGAACGCGGCGGCCCGCGCCTGGGCGTAGTGCTTGCCACGCCGGCAGCAGAGTTGCTGGCGCGCCAAGCGACGCCCGCCAACCGCGCGCGGGTGGCGGCGGTGTTGCGCCGTGCGGACCGCATGCGGTTCGCTACTGGCCTGACAGTCGCCCCGGCTGGACGTCTGAGCCTGTGCATCGACGTGGACGAAGCCCGCGAAGCCGCGGCCGGTCACGTCATCGACGCGGAAGGACGCGAGATCGCGCTACCTGATGGAGATCCCCCATGACCTGGCAGTCTCGCCTGCTGCTGGCGTGCGCCACGCTGCTCGTGCTTCACGCCACTCCCACGCTCGCCCAGGCGCCGGAGGTCGCACGGGGCGTGTCCCTGGTCGTTGACAAGAAGCCGCCCTCGCGGCGAGTCGCCCTCATCGTCGGTATCGGCCGGTACAGTTCGCAGCCCCTGGATAACCCGGTGCGGGATGCCACTGCGATGGAGGCGGTGCTGCGGGAGTCTGGATTCGACACCGACCGCGTCTACACCGACTCCGGCCGCATGGAGATGGTCCGTGCACTGGAGTCCTTCCGCCAGCGCTTGCGCGGCGCAGCCGTAGCTGTCTTCTACTTCGCGGGGCACGGTGTCCAGATGGACGGTCAGAACTTCCTGATCCCGGTGGACGCTGACATGAACAGCGAGGACCAAGTCAAGTACAACACCGTCCGCCTGGAAGACGTGCTCGCCATGCTGGATCAGTCAGGCGTCCCCGCCAAGATGGTGATCCTGGACGCGTGCCGCAACAATCCTTTTGAACGAGGCCGCGGCGGTAGCGGCGGCCTCGCGGCCATCACCAGCGCGCCCAAGGGCACGCTCATCGCGTACGCGACGGCACCGGGCCGCGTGGCACTGGACGGCGAGCGCGGCAAGCACGGGCTGTACACGGGGCAGCTGCTGGAAGCGATCCGCTCGAGCGCGGGGCAACCCGTCGAGGAGATCTTCAAGCGCACGCGTGCCCGCGTAGTGGAGTTAAGCCGCGGCCGGCAAATCCCCTGGGAGAGCACTTCCCTGGAAGGGCGCCTGGTACTGCGGGAGGGCACCGATTCGGCACCCGACCGGACCATGGTCGCCGTGGCGCCTGAGGCGGTCGGGGCCGCAGGCGCTGCGCGCGGGTTGACTACACCGACCCAGTTACCGGGGATCGGCGGCACGTTTCGCGACTGCCCCCGTTGTCCCGAGATGGTGGTCATTCCGCCTGGCGAGTTCCAGATGGGCGCACCACCGGCCGAAGCCGGTCGGCAAGCCATTGAGGGGCCCCCGACGCTGGTGCGGATCGCAGACGCACTCGCGGTTGGCCGCTTCGAGGTCACCTTCGACGAATGGCAGGCCTGCGTGATCGAGGGCGGCTGCGATCACTGGCCCGGGGAGGGCCTGCGGCGCGCGCGCAACCCGGTTGCCGCAGTCAGCTGGGAAGATGCCCAGCGATACATCGAGTGGCTGAACCGGCACGCGCGGCGCAAGTCC
>JBIPMW010000308.1:0-86497 GCA_044376455.1 Crocinitomicaceae bacterium
CACGATACCTTTCAGGTTCAATACTTTTATTTGCTAAAATTTCAAGGTAGGTAAGGATTGTGCGATCATTGTTAACAAAATTAGATGTTTGTCTGGTCATATTAAAAACTTCTCCAAGTCTTCAAAATTTGTCAATATGTTTTATTTTAGTGGGTTAGGCTGGATTCGCACCAGCGTGGAATTACTCTACAGATTTACAGTCTGTCACCTTCGGCTACTCGGTCACCAACCCTTGTTTAAATTTATCTTACTATAATTCTTAATGCTTGTCAATCATACTTGTTTTTGATTCTTTTGAGATTCTTGTAAATTGAGGAGTTCAAGGATTGCCTCTCCTGCGTCTTTACGCGCCATGCTACAAGTCCAGAGCCTTTGTTCATTGCGTTTAATAATGATAATTTCTGTATCAGAAACTGAACAGACTAAATCATTTTTCTGTTTTATTAGTTGATTGAGAGATTCTATTTGTTGCTTTTGTTCTAATTCAGAAACGGGTTGAGGGTTTTCTCCGTACTCTTGTGTAGAGAAAACAATGGCTAACATAAAACTTTTTGTTTCTTTAAACTGAAACCAAATAATCTGCCAACTAAATTCACCATCAGGCTCTAATTCTCGATTCCAAATATTTAGAAAGGTTTGTAAATAACCTTCTAATCCTTTTTGAGTTTGACGGTTTTTATTAATATCACTGAGAAGTCCTTGATTTTGTTGAGGATAGTTTTCAACAGGTTCTTCTGACTGACTGTCTTCAATAGAAGAGTAAGAATAGCAAGGATTTAACAGTTCTACATAAAACATATTGTGACTCCGATTAATTTTACAGATAAAGTTCTAATGTTTATTTGTCGCCAAGATACCATTGCTTGTCACTAAGAAACCAAAAAAACACTCCCTTGTAAAATTTTGTGTGTTTTTTTTCAGCCATTAAGCTTTGCCATAAACGAAAAGCGTCAAAGAATTGTTCCCATCCATAAGGAACATACTCTTTAAGATTAGTCCAAATAATAGGTAGATAGCTTTTGATAGGCTTATAGAGTTTATTACAAATATAAACGTAAAAACCAAAAGACAAAGTATAAACCAATCCGTTAGTAATTAACATAAATCCCCACGCAAAAATTAAGAGCGAATTTAAGATCAGGGTCATCGGTTTTATTTTCATAATTTTACTTTAACCTTTTTAGGTGTTCTATATTACTTTACCATAATTAAAGTTATTTATTTATAGTTTTAATAAGAAAATAAATTAAATTTACCTTTTCTGCCGTCAGTGTTTTAAGTATCATCAGGATTTCTATTAATTTATCCTTAAGTTCTTTTTTAGTGGGTTCTGTGTCAGTTGGTTCATAGATGAAAGTTTTAGCACTTCCATCCTGTTCTATTCTAATCAAAGTGTATTTTTCCATTGTCTTGTTCTCTAATAAAGTTTAATTCCTAATAAGGTTTAAAGTCAATCCTTTTCGTTATGAGCCAGTTATGAGCTTTTATGGGACAGTTATGAGCTATTGTCTCATAATTCTATTTCATCATTACCATTTAAAAATCTCGATATATCAAAATGATACTCACTATCACCATTTTCGGTAACTACTATTCCCCCAAATTCTAAGAGTTTATTGTCAAGGAATTTTTTAGATTGTTTTAAGGAAATGTAATTTTCTATGGCAAATTCCTTGGCACTAATTGGCTTTTTATAGCGATATTTAAAGTCTGTATCAAGTTTTCTATTTTTTGTGTCAGACCATGAAAAATATTCTATTGTTACTCCTATAAAAAGGCCAAGTAATAAAGTTGGTACTCCGATAAAAAGCAAAGCAAAGATTTGATAAATTTCATTGTTCATAAAGTGTCTCTTTTTAGGTGTAGGTTTATCTTAATATATCTAGTCCTCGATTTCTGATTCTTTGAGCGAGGTCTTTGTTTAATACTCTTGATTCTTTAATCACAGTGATTCGATTACTTGGCCAATATTCTAGCAAGAAATCAACAACCTCAATAGAAGTTGTGTGTATTCTAGCCTCTTTGCTATACCCCTCTAATAATTGGTAAAAAAGGAATAGTCCACTAAGCGAGTCTCTTTCAATTACCCAGAATGCTATTTTAGTCGATGTACTGCTAAGTCGCCAGCGTTTTAAGAGTTGACATAGTTTTGTTTCTTCTAGTTGCCAGTAAGTAAAAAAATCTAAAACATTAGATACTACTGGGTAGTCGCTTCTACTTATAAAGTCAGATACTAGGGCATCGATTGACTCTAGGGACTGACACATCCCGATAGAAGCAACTGATAATCCCTCTAGTTTATATCCTGAGATAATTTGTAACATGGTTTTGTTTCGTTTATTCTTTATAGTTATTAATAGTTTCCCAGAAATAAATTACTAACAGAGATTTATTGCTTTTAAGTATTAGCTTCTGCCAGCAATAAAAACTTTCAAAAAAGTTATCCCATCCACAAGGAACATTAATAAAAATACTATCTAAAATGATAAGTAAATACCTCTTGACAAAATTGCGTATTGTCAAAATTAAAGGGCGTGGTTTTATTCCCATTTCTTTTAGTTTTGCTTTGGTTAGTTTCTTTCTTAGAAATTGATCGATCTTTTTATCTAGTTGTGTTTGACTCATTGTTTAGTGTCAGTTTCAATCCTCAATAAAGCTTAAGCCTAATTGTTTCTTTATTCCTAAGCAATTAAAAACAGATACTAACTTGGTTTCAATCCCTAATAAAGCTTAAGCCTAATTGTTTTGAGTTGGGGTTGAGACATTTCGAGGGTCATTGTTGTTTCAATCCCTAATAAAGCTTAAGCCTAATTGTTTCGGTAAAGCATTAAAGCCGTGTCAGGGTGTAAGGTTGTTTCAATCCCTAATAAAGCTTAAGCCTAATTGTTTCTTATCTTCCCAAAACCCTTGATATAAAAGGGTTTTGAGTAAGGATTGCGCCCCATTCGTTAAAATTCAGTTTTCAAGGTTCTGCTTGGTTCAAAAAATCAGGCTGGTGAATCCCAGATCGTAAACTGGTCAGGGTTTTCGGAGATTGCGCCCCGTGATTTTTTGGAACTTCACTTAGATGCCTTATTGGGTAAGGCTTTCGGGTTATTTATGCCGTGGCTATCCTCGCACGGCTGAGGTGGGGCGGTTTGAAAAATAAGGGATTGCGAGTCATTCTCGGACTGAGTGGGTATGCGATTCCCTTCCTGCTTCATCTGCTTACTAATCGAGTGTTCGGCATTCTCTATCGGCGCGTCCCCGATAAACTCTTGATGCAAATCAAGATCAGGCGTGAATTTCCCTGCTAAACCAGGGTATTTTCCAATCAAAGAGACGGGAAACTTAATTAAAGAGCCAATCGCTCTTAAAAACTCATCTTGCAGTCCACGGATCAGAATATTTGCGGCGGCATTCTGATCGGCGTGGGCTTCAAAACCACAGCTAGTGCATTTAAGCTTTGACTGACTAACACGGTTAGCTTTATCAATATTACCACAATTTAAGCAAGTTTGCGAGGTATATTTAGGATTAACACGAATCACTTTTCTGCCACGTTCGTTAGCTTTATTTTCAATAAATGTGCGAAGTTGACCGATAGCATTATCAAGCAATACTTTATTTAATCCAGACTTTCTTTTTTTGCCATTTTGTTTATAGCCATTGCCGTCTTCCTTTTCTTTAGGTTTTGCGGCGGCTGTCATGTTTTTTAGTTTTAAATCTTCTAAAATAACTGTTTGATATTCACTGGTTACTTTATGGGCTAATTGGGCATTTCTCCCTTTTCTTTGACGGGCTATTTTCTCGTGAACACGGGCAAGTTTAGCGTAGGTTTTACGCTGATTATTAGAGCCATCTTTTTGTCTGGAAGCTTGACGCTGTAATCGGTTAAGTCGCTTTTTCTGAATTTTTGCGTAGCGTTTAGCTTCTGATTGTCTCCCTAAATCATCGGTAAATATTGCCACAGCACCCATATCCAAACCAACACACTTATCGGATTCTTTATAGGTTGCGTTGTCAGTTTCAACGGTTAACTGTAAGTAATATCCCGTCGCTTTACGAGTAATTTTAGCCATTCGGGGAGATTTTCCTTGTAGTCGGTCAATCCCCCGCACTTTCAGTAATCCTATCTTTGAGGAAACGATAACTCCATTAGATTCAATTTTTATAGTTTCAGGTTGACCATTAACAAGAGTCTCCACTTTATCCCGGCTTCCTTTGAATCTGGGAATCCCACGGATACCTTTTTTAGCGGCATCATAAGCAGGTTTAACCACACTTCTAAAAAAGCCTTTTTTAAACTCTGTTTCAATTTCACCGATAAATTTTGCTGTATCTTCTCGAAAGTAAAAAGCAAGTTTTTGTCTATTAAGATAGTTAACAGCATCCTTATCAATGTCATCGACATTCATAAAACGGCGGATAGGAATAGCATCTAAGGGAGTATATTCTTTTCCGTTACTTGTCTTTTTGAAATAGGCAATTTTACAGCAAGGGTTTTTTATTAAAAGTTCTTTCTCTTTATCTTTAAGGGTTTTAAACTCTTTTTCGTCGTAATGTCCAGAATAACTTAACTCCCATATCTCAGGGCTAAACTCATCAAATTTATAAGTTTTACGATAATATCTTTGTTTTGACTCTTCTTTGAGTGCGATTGAAAGATTCCATAGTAACTTACACGCCACAAAAGAACGGTTAATTTCTGTGATTTGTTCTTTGGTAGGATGTATTTTAAATTCTAAGACTTCCATAGGAGGTTTTTCTTCCTTTGTCTTAGGAGTCTTTTTGACAATACTAAACCTTAGATAGTTATCTTTAGAACTAAGTGTTTCTTGAATTTGGCACTCATCTACTTTACGGTTGACTTTACTTTTGGCTTTCATGGATCGACCTTCCTTTATTCTTATTTAAATCTACCATAAGCTTTATAGAAATGTCAAGTAAGAAGTCTAAAGGTTTTTTATTTGACATTTAATCATCCCCCCAGTCCGGGTAGTATTGCAAATAGATAGCTTGTCGCTCGATAGCTTGCTTTTCAAGCTTTTCAATTTCTTCATCGTCAAAGCCATGCTCCCAAATTAGGGAATCAAGAAACTGGTCTTCTTTCTCTATAAACAATTCCTTCTTAACCATAAAATCTTGGCAACCATAAGACATCCCTCCGCTTTTCCCTATAAAAATAAGTGCATCGTCTTCAACGGTTGCCAAAAACTCTTTTAATTGTTTTGCAGTAATCACTTTGTGTCCCCTAAATAAAAAAACTAACTTTTATCAATATAAAGAGAAAACCCTATAGTCTCCCAATATTCTAATAGTCTCGGCACGTCAACGGTCTGAGCCGTATAATTTGATCCTGTTTTAGTGATAATAAATTTTTCAAAAATTTCTGGTGCGATGTAAACACAACAGTAGTTAGTCTCGTCAAATTTACCAGACTTTACGGCTAATTCAGAGGTAATCCCAATAGAAATATCGGTTATAAGCAATTTTTTATAAACTGAATCGCTTTTATCAGGAAAAACCCATGCAATAAATCTAACAATATAATCAAATTTTAATTCTGTTTGATCTTTGGCAATTTTTCCAGTTACTCCATAAACAGGAGCATTAAAATTTTGTTGCACTTCTGGAGAACCAGTTACTCCATAAACAGGAGCATTAAAATTTTGTTGTACTTTTGGAGAACCAGTTACTCCATAAACAGGAGCATTAAAATTTTGTTGTACTTTTGGAGAATTAGGCATAACTTAAGGCAGAAAAAGGTGCTAAACTATATTTAACTAACTTAAATCTACCATAAGCTTACTAGAAATGTCAAGTAAAAATTATTATCCTCTTAACGTCCGTACCTCGATACCTGAATATGAAAGACTAAAAAAATACTGTAATTCCAAAAAACGGTCAATAACCGAGGTCGTCCGGGAATTGATTAGAAGTTTACCCGATGACTGATACTTGAGAGTCATCGGAATAGTCGATATTAAAAGTGCCAGTTTATAAACTGGCACTTTTAACTTTATTCTCCGATTAATAACTAACGGTTTCTGACTTTAGAAAAAAGCTGCTTAACTTCCTTAAGATTTTCGGTGGGGATATAAGACGCTTGATTGATTCGCAACCCTTGACACACTAGATGAGAATGACCGGTTTTCTCTAGCCAACGTTCTAACTCTTTTCCAGACTTGAATCCTAACTCTTTTCCTAATTCGGCAGTAGAGCGACCCTCAAAACTGACATTCCGTCCGTTTTTACAGATAATTGTCTCAGTGACTTTTTCAATCTTCTCGATCACAATATCTGGACGGCCATCTAGCAAAGCTAAAACCTCAGCGCCATGAATCAGTCGAATTGCGTCACGCCGATCCATATAATAGGTTTTGGCTTTTGTCAGTTCTAGCTCAAGTTCTAATTCCCGAATACGTCCACTTTGGGCGGGGATTACTTCTTTGATAATTTGTTTTGCTTGAGTAAATGCCTTAACTAAGTTGCGCTTACAAGCAATGACCTGCGAAGTATTTCGAGAAAGCGTCATTAAAAAAGTTGCCTGCTCTTCATTTAGGTAACAGTAAGTCTCTTTGGAAGTGTTACCCTGAGCCGTTTTGAACTCTCGCATTTCAAATGCGAGAGTTCCAAATTCTTGAATTTCTGTTAAATATTTCTTGACTGTTTGCATTAAAGCGCGGTGTTCAATCCCCAATTCTAAGGCAATCAAACGAGAATCAACGACAAGACAATCATTCTGTGATACTATTTCAATAGCCATATTGGCCTCTTATTCAGGTAATGTGGTTAGTCCCCCGCTACTAACGGGGGCATTACTATAATTGTACCATTTTGAATAGTTGCTTGACGATTCTAGTGAGTAGAGAGAAATAGCCAGGGAGAGGAGATTAAGATAATCCCCTCTCTTTTTTAGTGTCCTGTACTGGCAGTCGCTGTTATTATTGTAAATAGATTGTAGATAAAGGTATCTACAATGGAATCCTTGATATATATAGCTTCTAGACTTTGTTGATACTGTTGACACTATCCCCTGATATTATTTTTTTATGTCTTACTGTTGAGACTGTCTTCCCCCTTTACCCTATTTTCTTTTTTCCCTGTATAGAGCATCAACGGCATCTACAAAGTCTAGAACCTTTATAGGCTAAAGGTTTCGATTGTAGATAGGGTTATTAACAATCTGGTTACAATCTACCCACGGTATCGCCTCTTAGTTACGAGGAAAAAACTCTGGACATCTGTTTTTAGCGTTGGCAAGGATTTTCTCTGTCATAAGCCTGTTAAATTCGTCTATGAGTATATTGACACCTTCATATTCCGACCTTGGCCTTCCGTTTTGATTCACAGCATATCTGATCGCCACTGTGGTTTCTCCTAGTGTCAGTCCAGACTTGAAATACTGACAAGTTCTTTTCTCAAGTATCTCTTGAGTCTGGTTATCAAGAGACAGTGCCACGGTAGGCATCATTCCTAAAAACAATAAGCTTAAAATAATCTTTCTCATCGAAGTTATGGTAATTTTCTATGATTTTACCACTCCCGAAACAGGTACTCGATAAACCAGTACAGGCGGGTATTCATGAATATAGGTCTTGATCACGCCATTTATTGAGTCAGCGTGAATATACTCCCAATCTCCCAAATAGATGCCTACATGACCATCTACTCCTGATTTGTGAAACATTAAGACATCCCCTTTGCATAAATCACCTTCAACTCTATCTAATAGACGATCAAGGAATTTGACTAATGAGCCTTTCCGAGGAATCCGTTCATAGTTCTCAAGGATAAAACCATGGGGCAAGAATCCGACTTTAATCCCCACACCGGCGATAAATCCTACGCAATCGGTTCCAATACCTTTGAGGGATTGACCGTGAAACCAGGGAGTACCGAGCCACTCAAGAGCCTCGGTAACAATCCGATTACCCAAAGAATCGTTTTTTGGTTCGTTCATTTTGTGCATTTTCCCGTTCTTTCAATTGAGTTAAACTATAACCTATGTCATTTCTTGATTCTACAGTAACGTTATTGGTGTTGTTAATTACTAAAGACTGATTAGAGTTATTGTTATTTGAAGTCGTGGAATAGTTAGGTTTACCTCCGACAAATCCCCCGTTAGCGTAATTTTTAATGGGAGCGTTGTTTCTATATTCTAGATAAGCTTCTGTCTCTTTAGGATTTAATACTAACTCATCTTCATTGGCTACGATTAATCGAGGTTTTCGACCGCCACTCATAGCTCGTTCACGCTGGAAAGCTGAAATGACATTTTTCTCTATCGGAGCATTAGGTTTGCCGACTTTACCACCATCACTAAATAAGCTGAATCCTGTACCCAGAGAAAATGCAGAAGCTGGAGCAGAAGCAAAGCTAGAGGCTCCTATACTACCAAGCGAACCAATTGAACCGAGTCCTCCAAGTCCTCCGCTAAAAATCCCTGTTATTCCACTAAGTAACCCATTAAATAATCCACCACCGCTACTGCCTCCAAAGATAGAAGAGAAGATGTTACTCACTGGCTTAAATATGCTACTGAGGGCATTAGTAAAGAAGTTACCTACTGGCCCGATAATTGCATTAAATACTGACTCAAAAGCTTGAGTTATTGGCTTGGTAAATCCGTCAATAGCTAATGTTAGAGCATCAATAGCAGGCTTGGTAATACCCTCAACAAATTTAGTCACGACATTTAATCCAAGACTACCAAAAGCCGATTCTATTCCCTTTCCTTCTCTAATGTCAGAAAAGAAGCTTTCAGCTGCGCCACGATTCGGAGAAGCGTCTAATGCTACTCGTTCTAATCTTAATTCTGCAAGTTTTTCCCATTCTGATCGGATATTAGCTACATATTCAGCGTATTGTGGTAAGTCTTTATAAGGCTCTAAGAAATCCTCTAGTTCTTCTTTGTCTTTTTGTAGGCTAATACGTTCAGTGAGGATAGCAGAATCATCAAATAGAGTCGGTCGGGATTGATTTTCTAATTTCATTCTCTGAATAGTTAAATCATTTAACCGGTCGCGAATACTTCTGACTGTATCTCTGGTTCTTCTAAATGATGCTTCTAAGGTAGCTACTCCCTGATTTTTGCCTAATTGTTCAATCGCTTGATCGAGAATTCCTACCCGTTCTTTGGCTAATTCAGCGTTTTTAGCTAAAATCTCGATAGCTTTTGTCGTTTCTTCCACAACTGATATGGGAGTATTAGGATTTATTTCTAATTCTTTTCGCAACTCATCTTTCATTACCTCGCTTCGTTTTTTCATAGCGTCGGCATTTAAAAGCAAGGTCCGTCGCTGGTCTTCTAGTGATTCAATTTGAGAGCGATATTGTCGAGAGACTTCTGTAGCACTTTTATTAATTTCCTCTTGTACTGTCAGATACCCTTTAGAGTTAATAGTCAAGTCAGCGACATTTTCAGAAGCATCTCTTAAGGTACGTTCTAATGTACGAGTATCTTCCTCTTGTTGCTGTCTAAATTTTATTAATCTATCAAGAGCATTATTTAGATTTTGTTGCTCTTCTAATCGTCTTAAAAACTCTTGACTGTTTTGTTCGGCTGTTTCAGCTGCGCGAATTTGACCAGCCGCATCGCCAAGATTAGCCGTAGGGAGGTTAGGAACGGGAGGTAAATTAGGATTCTGGAAGTTAATCAGATTATCTTTAGGAACCGGCGGTAAATCAGCATCCCAGAAATTATCTTGGTTTTGATTGGGTAAAGTCGGTAATTGGGCTATAGACGGGGGAGATGGTAACTCTTGAGTTATAGATGGAGAACTACTAAATTCTGGGCCACCTTGACCGCCTTGACCGCCGCGACTTGTTTGTTTGCCGTCAAGATCGACAAACATTGAATTAGCTCCTGATTGAACTACCCAGTTAGCGATTTTTGCGATTTGATTGGGATCGGTGAAAACAAGGCATCCAGCACTGCCAAGCTGTAAATCGTCTAAATGGAATCCGATTTGCGATCTTCCAGTAGAGAATTTTGGTTCGGCTCCTATCCACGCAGGGCCAACAGTTCCTAGTGGAATTTGGCTAGGTTTATAACTTGTAAGCTGTCCAGAATTAAATTGTCGAAGATAACGAGATGCGTGGTTAGCGTCAATAGACCAATTACCGTCAGGCAGTGGAGTTTCACTGCCACGAATATTGGTTCTATTAGTTCCAATTGCAGACTGCGTTGATGGTCTTCCTGTTACTCCTCCGATTACTGTATCTACTACTTTTCCGTTTTTGATTAAATCAAATTGGAGTATCTCTAATCCTTCTGGTGTTCTCCGTCCAGACTTTCTTACTAGGATATTTGATCCTTTTTGTAGATTTTGTGGTAATTGTAATGATGCACTAGGAACAACTGGACTTTGAGAGGGGACATTAGCACCCTGACCACCTTGATTTCTCCTGATTTGTCGAACGCGGTTTACTGCTCCAGTGTTAGCAGGACTGTCATTGTATTGCAGTGCTTCTAGTTCGGCTGTAGTACGGGTGGCATTTGGTTGATATTTTCGTAAAGACTGTTGATAAAAATTTAACAAGTCTTCCATCCGTTTCATACCTTGTCCTGGGTAATTAGCCCCTGGGAAAGATGCCCATTCTTTGCTGACTGCGTTAATTACTCCACGAATATCTCCTTCAAGAAGCTCATCTAACCCACCTCGCATTGAAATACGGCTTAATGCTAGTAAGTCCTGAGAGATAGGAGAGAAGTCTTTTAGCCCTAATTTTACTTTTTCTTCATCCCATACAAAATTCAGTGCTTGGTATCTTCCAGCTGCAGTGGAAGTAGTGTTACCAAAAGGAACGTGAATATTTGGGTGAGTTGCTAAAGAACTAAATTGTCCATGACCAAAAAGGGTGTTATATCCCTTATTTGGCATATTGGCAGTACCTTCTGCATAAGCAATAGTATCAAGAAAAGCTTTGACGCGAGGATTGTCTAAATGCTGAGATAATTCTTGACCTCGGCGTGTTAATCTATTAGGATTTGACGGCAACTGTGACGGTGGCGGAGGTAAAAAACTCCCCCCATTCCACACAGGAGCAGGGATAAAATTACTGGGAGCCGGTAATATTAAACCTTCCTTAGCTTTTCTGATTGCCTCAGCAGTTTCCTCTATACTTTTTACTAAGTCTTCCCCAGAAGTCTTGATATTTGGGGGAATAGCTACTAACTCAGAATTAATTAATTTAATCGGTTCTGGGAGTGTATTGAGATTTGTGACAATATCCTTGATTGATTGGGGAATAAAGCCTAATTCTTTATTGGTTTGTCGGATTAAATCAGCTAAAGTGCGATTAAGGTTTTCTTGAGTTCGTTTAATATCTTCAATCGTTCTTAGTCGGTTTCTTTCAGCATCTTGCTGTTGCTCCTGTAAGTTACGGATATTTCTTAAGGTAGAGATATAGGAAGTTTCTATCTCCTCGGTTCGGGATTGGAAGGTACGACCGCGACTAGCAATGTCAGCCTGACCCTGTACAAATTCTAGGAAAATGTCACCTAACTCTTTACCAGCATCGCTTGTACCGGGTATTAATAAACGGTTTTTGACTTGCTGTACCCTGATTCTATCGGTTGCGTCCAGTAGCTGATTTTGAGCATTTAAGAGGTTCTTGTCAAGTTCCCTGACTAAATCACTGTAACTTTCAGATAGGGAACGATTCTCTTTAAATGCTGACAGTTGAGCGTCTTCAATCTGTCTTCTGTAATCTTCAATCTGACGATTAAAATCTATTATCTGACGGTCAAGGTTGCGGTAATAGTCTTGTAGTGAGGTTTGTTGCTGTAACAAATTAGCACGGGCTTGTTCTAGGGCTAATCGGGTATTATCAACCTCTTGCTGAATTACATTAGGGTCGTCCGATGCACTTTCTAATCGATGATAAGCCTCTTCTAATAGTCTCTCTTGGTTGCGAACTTCTGATAGGGCATCCCGATAAGAAGCAACTGGACCACCTAAAGGTAATTGTCTCAGAGTAGCAATTCTCTCGTTAACATTAGCTCCCACTATTGATGCTTGTCTAGCATTTCTTGCACGCTCTCTTCTAGCGTTAGCAATTTCTAGTTCTGTATCGACAATTGATTTATCAATAGTTAAAGTTTGTCGTCTAATAGATGCTTGCTGTTTAGCTGCTTCTAATACCTGTTTTAATTCAAAAGGAGCTTGGTCTCCCAACTGTTGTAACCGATCACCTATAGCTTCTGGTGACACGATTCCTTGCTGTAGTGCCGTTCTAAAATCTAGTCCGTTTAATTCAGGCATTAACTCAGTTATTCGCTGATTAATCTGATCCGTTAATGTGTTTTGTAATTCTTTTTCTTTGGTTGCTAGTAATTCATTAAGTGAATTAAACTGATCCTTGACAATAGATAGGCTCTGTTCTCTAATAACCAAATCTATTTCAAATCGCTTAAGATTACCAGATAAAACTTGTCGTTTAATATTTGTTTCAGATAAAATAGTCCGTCCGTTAGAGATAAATTCAATATTAGATAAAGCTCTTGCTACTTTATTTATCTGTTCTGTTAATCGTTGGTAGTTAACTAAATTTTCTTTGACTGCTTCGTTGTATTTTTCTTGTGATTCTTTTAATTTTCTAAGTTGAGCTTCAGCGACTTCTAACTGAATACTAGCATTATCTTTTTGGAACTTAGAAGACTCTGGATCATCTAAGACTTTTTTGATTGCTGTAATTCTTTCTTCTGTAGATGCTATCTCGTTAACAATAAGCCCAATTTGAGGGAAGTATTTTTCCGTCAAAGCTTGTATTTCTTGATTTACTTTTGCAATTTCTTGACGAACAGATGTAGCTTTTTTAACGTCAGCATCTCCACTGGCTATAATTTCATCTACCTTGAGGTCTTTTGCTTTTTGCCGCAATGTGTCAAGTTTACCCGTAAATTCGGTAATTCTTGTATCACTAAATGTATCAGTTGATAATCTTAAGATTTGTGTCGTATCACTTAGTCCTCCCGCAGTAAACTCTAAACTTTTATCTTTTTCTCTGTTGTTTTTAAATTGCTGAATTGCGGTTGCACTATCAGTTATAACAGTAGAAGTAGGTAAAGGTTTTTCTAGTAATCGTCTCAATTCTTGTAACGATTCTTGAGTTGATTTAAGGGATCGTTTAGACTCTTCGGAGCCTGCGTTGATGTATTGATAAAGCCCTTTAAAAGCTTCCATTACACCAAAGATTAATGCAGTCCATCCTAATCCTTTAAGTAGTCCTACTCCAATCTGAGATATTGCCCCACCAGTAGTTTTAGCTGTAACTCCTAATGCTTTTAGTGTTAAGTCTATAAGTCCGAGATTTTTTAGAACCATCACAAAACTGCCAACAGTAACAATACTAATAGATGTTAATACAGTAGCTAACGACTGACCATGTTTCGTTAATATTTCTAGTCCTTTTGTTATTAATGGTAATCCTAATTTAGAAGCGTTTAATAAAGATTCGCCTAATGAAATGCGAAGCAATTCTATCTGATTTTGAACTCTGGCAACTTGAGCAAAAGCAGTATCATCAATAACACTAAGTCCACCAGCACTTTCTAAGTTAATCTGTGTAGCTAGTTTAGGTAGCAAATCTTCTGCTAAAATAGATCCTGATTCAACTAATTTAATAAATTCTTGAGAAGTCAATCCCATAGAACGAGCAGCAATCTGTAACGCGCCTGGCATTGCTTCACCTAACTGAGAGTTAAGTTCTTCCATTGAAACACGACCTTTACTAGCTATCTGAGTAATAGCTAGTAAAGCTCTATCTTGCTGTTGAGAACTAGCACCTCTAGTAGCCAATCCTAACGTTATCCCTTCAAAAATTTTATCTTTTTGAAACTCTAATGGCGTATTTATTGTAGAAGCACTAAACTGCTGATAATTTTTGGCAGAAGATAAAAATGATAGCCCTAATCGGTCAGCTTGTATCTTTAATTTAGCAAGAGAAGATTCAGCATTTTCAGTTGAAAAATCTAAGGCTGTTTCAAGCCGCTCCATGTTTAATGCTGCTTCAAAAGAATCAGTGGTAAATTGTCGAAAAAACATACTGGCTTGCTGAAGAATTTGAAAACCAGCAAAAGCTGATAATAGTGTTCTTGCTCCGAGCAAGACTCGTTTAATAGGTTCAGGCAAGTTATTTAACTGATTTTTAATTACTTCAAATACCTTACCTATTTTTTGTAATTGAGTAGGATTGTCTATATTCTGAATTATCTTGCTTGCCGATTTTGCCTGTTTATTTGGTTCGGGTTCGGGATCAGATGAAGCAACAGGTCGGTTAATAGGGGGAATAGGAGGTATTCCACCACCTGATGATTGTGGATGAGGAAAAAACGGATCGATGTTTACAGGATTTTTAGTCGCCAAATAAAGATTCTCTATCATATTTTTAGCAATGATAGCCATCGTCGCTTGTAAATCTTTTTCTTTCGACTTAATCCCTTTAATTTCACCTTCAACTATATTTTTTCCTATTTTTTCAAATTCTTTAGAAGGCGACTGTATTTTATTGATTTGTTTAGTTATTTCTAGTGGAATAGAGGCAATGTCTATTGAAACAGTCTCAAGTTCTGCTAGTTTACTATTTAATCCTTGCATTAATCCAGAGACAATACTAGAGCCAGCATCAGCCATTTCTGGTATTACTTGAGATTTAACGTTAATAGCGTCAAGAATTTCTTTGTTTACACCTAATTTTTTTAAATCATAAATAGGATTAACATTTTCGGCAGATTCTTTAAGTTGAGTAAGGTTTCCTTTTAATGATGCCAATGGATGTCCAAATCTTTCGTTTTTTGGCACTTTAGCTAATAAATTATTAACTCGATCAATAGCATCTTGAGACGCTTTTCTTAAAGTGTTAGCATTTTGAATAACATAAGAGACTTCACGTTGAATGTCTTCAATTCTAAGGTTTTTAGCAATTGTCTGTTTATCAATCTTGCTTAACTGTGGAGGAGTCGGTATTTTGGCTTCTGGATTGTCGGTCTGCTCGTATTTAATTAATGCTTGCTCGTATTCTGTTTGTTTTTTAAGAAATGATGCTCGTTTTTTTTCTGGTAATAAATTTAGATAATTTGAATTAACACCACTACCAAACATTTTTAATTGAGGTGTTACTCCTGTTAATTGAGTTTGTATATCTTTTGTTAATGAAGAAATAATTGATCCTAAGAGTGTAGGGTCAATTATTTCTTTTGGCTGAAATTGTGCAATACGCTCAAGTAATTTTTCAACAATTTCTTTAGGCACATTTTCTGTAATTTTAGTAATTTTTAATGCAATTTTTGCTAATTGTTCTTTTGGTACAAGAGTATTTATATTTGTTATGTCTATTTTAGAAAAATCTCGTAAAATAGGATCGTTTTGCAGTCTTTTGCTTTGATTTACTCTTGCTTGTAAATTTTTTAAATTTTGATTTATTCTATTTTGAGCTTGTATTGCGGGTGAATCATCATATTCAGCGTTTTGGGCTTCTTTTTGAAGTTGCTCTAAATCTTGCTGAATTAACTCGCTTCCAATAATTATAGATTTAGCGTATTGAATAGATTGTGAAATACTATGCTGAAATAGATTATCAAACGTACCTAAAGTAGTTGTCAATCTTTGTTCAATTTGTTTACTTATTTGAGCAACCTGTTCATTCTGTTTTAAATTAAACTTTAAGTTTGGCTCAACAATTTTCCTAGAAGAAATTTGCGCCACTAAACGATTGTCTTCTCCTTCAGGAACAAACCCAAATCGTTGATAAATTGATCCCCGTCTTTTTCCTTTTTGATCTACATTTTCTGGCGATGCAGTTAATATAGCTTCATTAGTATTGCTTACAAACTTATTAAAAAACTCAGACACAGAGTTTTTTAGTTGAATTACTTCTTTTTTTGTTAATTGCGCTGCATCTCCTAGACTAGAAAACCGAGAATCTAGAGAAAAAGCAATTTCATAAATATCTTGCCCAACACCAGGTATTGATTGTTTTGGTGTGGCTGTAAATCCGATCACTCGACCACCTACATTGTCGGTTCCAATATATTTACCTTCATCGTTAACAAAAAATGATTTATGATTTTCTCTTGCAATCAATCTAAATCCTTGTTCAATAATTTTTTGCTCTGATACTGCTTGCTTTAAAGCTCCGATAAATTCTGCGCTACTTCCCTCTAAAGCTTTTTGAGTTTTCAAAAGAGAGTGAGATTGTTTAATAATTTGTAAAAAATCTTTTCCACTAAAAGCAATTGTTATTTTTAATAAATCTGCTAAATCTTTAGTAAGCTCACCTAAGTCATTTTCGGAAGATATAAGGTTTAATAACTCTGTTAGTGAAGTTATTGCTTTTTGAGATGCTTCTGGAAATTTTGAAAATTCGCCACTTCCTAAAACACTGAGCATATTTTGAAAACTTGCTATCGAATTATCTATAGATTTTTGAGTATAAGGATTATTATTAGAAACTCCTATCTTGGTTTGTATTTTTTGGAAAGTTTCTGATGCAGTTAATATTCGTTCTCCAATCGGTTTATCTCTGCCTGTTATTTTATCTATTTTTATTTGTAAAGTATCAACAAGTTTATTTAATACTGGTTGAACAAACTGTACAGAACTAGCAGTTATATCTCCAGTTTTTTGCCCAGCAGATTCAAAGTTAAATCCAGTTTTTCTAGTAAAACTTTGTTCAAATCCTTGACTAAAACTTTTAGTCAAATTAAATCCAATTCCTTGTATTAAAGAATTGCTTATAGTTCCAATAGCTGTAGGCTTTAATCTAGAAACAGCTTTAACAACTTCTCTGATTTCTTTTGTAACCGCTTTAATTTCTGTTAATAATTCAAGATTTGCATTTTTGATAGATACTTCTACTGTTTGTTTAATCTCATTAGAATATTTTTGGCTAGAACTTTTAGACTGAACTTTCGCCTGAACTATAACTGTTTTGTTTGCTATTTCTTGTAGTTCACTGTCATCAACTTTAATCTTGATAACTTTTTTACTAACTTGATCAATGTGTTTTCCTTTTTCTGATAAATGTTTATTTAAACCGTGTAATGGACGGTGATCTACTGACGGAACAATTGTTAGCTTAGGAATACTTTGTTTAAGAGACCATTCCATGTCTCTAGTGATTTTTTGGGCATAATCCTCTAAGGAAGAAAGCTGGTCTTTAGCCGATTTGATACCACTATCATATTGGGCTGTATTTAGCCCTAGACCGATTTCTAAAGTACCAAGTGATAAAGACATTAGCTTTTCTCCCCTATTGATTGAATTATTTCGTCGTATAGTCCGCAATCAACTATTATCTGAGTGGCGAAGACTGGCACTTGTCCAGTTTTCATAGCTTCTAACAGAATTTGAGCGGTTTCTTGATCAAGAAAATATTTTTTATTTTCTTTAAACCGGAAAGGAAGAAAATCACTGGGTTTTGGAGGTTGAGACTGTGATTTTTCTTTTGATTGAGCCATTAAGTAAATGTTAACCATGGCGGCAATCTGGCTAACTGTGTCCGATAGTGAATTGATCTCTTCACATTTGACTTTTTGAATCCCTGAATATTTTTTTAGGATTAACCAGTCTGGCCACTCTTCCCACTCCTCGACAGACAGTCCCCACGCACACCATTTGTAATAGATTTCTTCCCAATTGATGGGATTAGCGATTGCTTCTAACCGCGCATTAATTGCGTCATCTATTCGTTTTTTTCGTCATCCTCCGTTGGCTCTGATTCTGATTTTTCTGGTTCTGGTTTTTCAGGTTCTGATTGCTTCCACTGGGTTATGTCCTGCCAGAGATAGTCTTGGTATAAAGCTACCATCATAAATTGAGACATATCGTTAATGTCTTGTATAGTAAAGTCAACAGAAGATTTATCTTTGAGTTTGACTACCCGACGAGGACTGCCAAGAAAATTAGCTAATAAGGCTTTATTGTAAGTTTCATAGGTTGTTTCCCGATCTTTAAATAAAGCGTTCAATTCATCAAGATAAGGTTCTACAAGTTCTATAGATTCTCTTGTTAGTTCTCTTGTTTTCTTGCGGTTGTTTAATATCGATTGCTGTACAATAGCAGCGGTTTCTACTTTTTGTTCTACGCTGTCAGATTTTACCCCGTCAAGGGCATCAACCATGACCTGTTCAATTCGTTCTCGGATCGAACCGTCGTTAACTACTACTCCTTCAATTTCAGTAGTGGATAGTCCCGTTTTTTGCCCGATAGCTTTAATTTTTTCAAGATAAGCTTTATCAGCTTTTTCTCGTGCCTCTAAGTATTCCTTGACTGTTTCATTTTCCTTTGGATTAATCCCGTATCGTTTTAAAAACTTAATCCCAATTTCCCCATTTTCTTCGGTAGCAATTGCGTCTATTTTTTCTAATAAAGCATCATTGTCTTGGATATAATAAATCCATTCTTTTTTTAAAGGGAAAAAGAATGTTTCATTGAATTTCAGTTTACCTAATACGCTTAACTTCATTTATTTTTACCTTTTGATTTCTTTTTGCGCTTTGTTCTGTATTGAGCCACAGAGGATCAAGGGTTACAGATACCTGTATTCTTTCTTGGTTCTTTGTTCCGTCTGGTGGTTCGATTAATGTCTTTTCTTGTTGACTTATTTCCCGATCAAATGTACCAAGAGAAAACAAGAGGTAATTATTAATTATTTTGCAGTTAACTAACATTACCTCTTCGTTTTCATCAACAAGAAGGTTAACTTTAATTGAGGTCATCGGCTACATTAGAAGAGAATGGCGACGTTGCCATCGGTTTAATGTCGATCACATTGCCACTAATAGTTAGTGTGATATTCCCCTGTAAGAAATTACCTTTTTCTCCATTAACATTTTGGCTAACATTACACTGGAATCCTAGCCCGCCGCGTTGCCCCATATAGACAATCTCAAGATAAATTCGCTCACCTTTTTGCTCTGCGGCTTTAACAATTTCATAACCAGGATCGCCAAATACAATCGCACCCGATACCGATCCGGTACTCATGATTTCGGAGATGAATTTTTCAACCGCAATTTCGGTGAAAACACTATCACTTACCTCAGTAGTAGAAGTATCAACATTGAAGGTTTTTGCGCTTATAAGCGGAACCCAAGATTTAAGCGTGCATTTTTGCGCGGGGGTAGCAAGAGTAGCAGCGACCTTAGCCGGCTCGATCTGAATTGCTGTCTGAGTGGCTGTGGTTTTTGTGCGAACCACAACGTAGTCGTTGCTAGTAGCACCGAGATAAATTAGGTTGCCAGGGTAAAGGATTCTACCAAATCCCCCCGTAGCTACGGTAAGAGTAGTGTCTCCTAAAATAACCGCGGTAGCTAAATCAGCTACCCGCGTCGGAGGGTCTTCTCCGAACCCATAAACACCCGATATGAAAAATCGCGTATCACGAGACGGGGTGAGGTTGTCACTCCGATTGAGTTCTAAAATCTGATTACTCATTCTGATCACTGACTAAACTTTTCTAGTTACATTGTACTATAAAGTTTAGAAAGTTTAGTATTTATGTACTCTAAAATCCTAAAAGCCTAGCAGTAGTGATTTTAAAGGTCGCTTTTGGTCTAATGATTCCCTCAGAAGTTTTGGTGTAGGGGGTTAGTCGGGGCTGATCTAGAAAATTCCAGTAGCGAGAAGATTTAAGTCTTTCGATTACCGGCGTTAGAGATTTCTCTAGATTATACTGTTTTAAAGTAATACAATAGTTATTTATACCTACGGTATAGCCTAATAGGTTTTCGTGATAGGGGTCGGGTTCCCTCTGAATAATTACCTCAATTCCACTATTAAGCTTTACTTTATAGTTAGCGGGTAGTTCGGGAGGCTCTACCCAGATAGCGTCTATTTCATTTAATTTTTGCCCTGTAGGGCTTGTTATTTCATATTTACCTAAGTCAGTACCAATAAGTATTTTTAAATTATTTCTAATACCGAGTAAAATATCTCTTAATTCTGATTCACTCATTTAATTTTCCCTTTAAAATTTCACTATAAGCCTCAATTGGATTATAGTCTTCTATAGCTGTGTCTATAAAAGGACGGGCGGGAATATCTGTCACCGTTCCATCGTTACGCTCTATTTCGTATCCCTCATGAACGAGAGGTGCGTGTTCAGCCGTATAACCGATTACTTTATAGGTATCAGATACATCTTCAATAAATTGGCTATTTTTTAGCTCACCTGTATCTACAATGTCCCGAGGTGAGCCAACTACAGTATTATTTTTTCGCTCGGTTTCCCGCGGCCAAGGCCATTTAGTATCTTCTATCTGAAAGTTAATTTCTTGGGCAAATTCGTCCGTCATCTCATTAAAAGACTCAATCGCTAATTGTCTTCCTAGATTCCAGTTGATCATTAAAAAATAGCTGTAAGGATAACTTACAGCTATTATAACAATTTATTTTTATTAGTTTTAAGGAGTGATTTTTGATTTGCGTAACCAATACGCTAATGCCGAATAACGAATTTCTATGTACTCAAAAACCATGTTAAACGTTACTTCTCTTTTAGATGCTAACACTTTTACCTCTTCTAGAGTTAGTTTATAGCACTTTGCAAAGCTACGCAAGAAATCTGGGTCAACCTCTGTTAGTTGATTTATATCGTCTAAAGATAAATACCCTTTTCTTTTTATTTCTGAAAGGATACGCTTCATGTCTATAAGTACACCTCTACTATCAGAATACCGTTTATACCAAATCCAATCAGTAAAACGTTCAAAAAGGATTTTTGAACGTTTCCACCAGTCAATCTCTGTTGTGTCCACAAATGAACACTGTCTATGAGGCATACCCTTAAAATCAGGCGATGCAGGATGTTGATGCAAATATTTGAATCCTTGTTCAAAAGCTTCTGCTTCTGTCTCGTGGCGAGACACTAATTTATCATTCCAGTAAAATCTAATCATCACTACTCCTGCTTATTTTTTTGCTTCTATTAATTCATTGAAAGACTCAAACAACTCTTGGAACTTAGCTTTTCTCCATCCTTTCTGAATTTTAAAGAAAACTTGTAACTCACCGTTAATAGAGTCTGTGGTTTGTTTGTCGATGGTTTTGATTCCTTGAGTCAAGGAATCCGAAAAAGCCTCACAGTCTTGTGTATAAATTTTTTGAATATGCCACTGACCGTTACTTTTGATATATTTTACATCAAATACTATCGCCTGATAGCTATCGTAACTAATAGTTGCCCCAAAATAAATGCAATTTTTTGCAAACTTACACTTATCTTTTTCGGTTACATCAAACATACTTAAAACTTGTTCTTGAAACTCTTGAAACGATAACATAATTACCTCTGTTAACTTGTTACTTTAGTTTAATAGTTTGACCAGTTTTAGCGTCTATAGCTTCAAAATACAATAAATCGTCCCTTTGATTGTAATATTCAAAAATTTCAGTAACATCAGCTTCTGTATTTATATTGTGGGAATATTCTTTACACTTTCCATTCTTGTCGCGTATAATAGCCACAACAGTAGAAGTCTGATTTTTAGGATTGCCATTCTCATCTTTTTCTGCAAAGCTTAAGTGAAACATAATTACTCCTGTTAATTTATCGCTGATTACTGACTACTGATAGCTAAAACTATTAAGCTTTACAATTTTGAAGAAAAGCCCATAAATAACTTTTATGTTTGTTAAAATTTTTCAACATCTCGTAAACTTTTTGAGTTTCAAAAACATACGGAAAAACATTAAGTGATGGTTCAAGATAAAATATTTTGCAGTAAAGTCCATCTTCACTTATTAATAAATGATGGTCTAATTTTACTAGCATATTCTCTAGTTTTTCAGCAAATTCTTGTACGCTAGGGGTAAGAAGGCAAAAATCGAAAGCTTTGTAGAAAATCATTTGGAACTCCTGTTTATTTGTTGATGATAACTGATAACTGATAACTGAATCTTGATTATTTGTCGCAAACTACTCGAAAACCGATGTTTTCTGCTAATGTGTTGACGATATAAAAACGAGAATAGCAATAAGTAGGGTCGCGGTTCTTGGAACCGCCCCGCAACTTGGCTTCTTGAGTCATTTCCCAGACATTGCCACTCATGTCATAAATTCCCCAAGCGTTAGGTAATTTCCGTCCCACAGGATGAGTTGTCTTCTGAGAATTCAATCCAACCAACCATAATCTTTCTAACCTATATAAATCATCACCAAAGCTAAATAGGGTTTCAGTCCCTGCCCGACAGGCGTATTCCCATTCTGCTTCCGTTGGTAAACGATAATTTTTACCAGTCATCTTCCTTAGTTTTTGGCAAAAAACTTTAGCTTGATCATAGCTAACATTTTCTACTGGATTTTGGGGATTGTTTTTAAACCAAGAGGGATTGGTTCCCATTACTGCTTCATATTGTTTTTGAGTCACTGGATATTTACCTATTGCAAAAGTTGCATCAGGAATCTCTACCATTTCAATCTCAATCATTGCTTTACTCCTAAATAATTGTCAACTAATATCTGATAACTGACTACTGATAACTGATAACTGGAAACTAACTAATCTCTATACCGTTAGCGTCAGCAAAATCGTCAATGTCCATAAACCACTCTTGCCAGTCATCAGGGTCGGACATACTTACTTTGTCAACTATCCACTGTCCTGGCTGTAAATATAGTCCTGCTCTCCACTTGTCAGGATAATTCTTTTTTTGAGAAGCGGTAGGAGTGAGGATAAATTGGAGAATCCCATTCCATTTACCTTTTTTGATGTTATAGAAACAGGACAAGGCATTAATTAAGTCGTCGCACTCTTGCTGATAGTCAGCAAAGTTTTCGGGGAGTTTAAATTTGGGTCGCTTTTTAGTTGTCGGTTTAGGTTCTAGTTTAGTTTCTGGTTGAGGCTCTGATTGATTTTTTAGTTACTTATTTTCCTGTTCCAATTTGTAGATACGAATGTGTAACTGAGTAACAGATTCGTTTAAGACTGCTATCTGATTTGTTTCCTGTTGCATCAGATAAACCGCACATTCTAAATCGTGAACTTTTTGTTTTAAGTTGTCAATCCATGCTTCGTTGTATTCTTTGCTCTGTTCTAATTCTTGATTTTTTTTCTCCAGAATTTCATTTTTTTGTTCTAGTTCCTCAACTAATTCCTTTAGCGTTGAGGCTTCGGTATGTATAGTTTGTGAGTGGGGTATTAAACTGGTAGTCCAATCATCCAGACCAGAAGATTCAGTTATAGGTACAGGTTCACTTAACAACATATCGACAAGCGCAACTTGCCGTTTTTCAGGAAAAGATAACTCATCATTGGTTTTTAATTCATTGTCAGTTTTTACTGCGTGAAACAGAAACTTATACTCAAGATAATCCCATAGATCATCAAAAAAACCAGTATCGATATTATCTAAGCTGCTAACTAGCGGTTGAATAAAGAATGATAAACATTCGCCATTCTTACGGATATTTACTATTTCGTCATTTTGTTGCTCAATTAATAATTCTGAACGGCAATGACTAAAGTATGTACAATCAATTTCATCAAGTAAATCTTCAAGTTTTACAAGAAGCTTTTGATCTTCTGGAAGTGTGTATTCACAATTATCAAGATAATCCCAAAGATCATAGCAGGAAAGCGCAAGCTCGTAATCATCTTCAAAGTTTTCTAATGCGTCAAAAAGCTTTTGAGTGTCATAGTCTGCTAAGTAAACACCTCGATTTTTAACCGTAACGTAATCGCCGCTATTAGTGACTGATAATATTCCGTGTTTTCCCTCGAAATAGTTTCGGTTAATTTCATTGAGATTGTCCTCAATACGTTTAATAATTGTCGATCTTTCGTAAAATTTGATGGAAGTCATAATTTGTGTCCTTGTGGTTTGGTTACATTTCTAATATATCCGATTCTCCCAATAAAGTCAACTATCTGGGTTAATTATTTCTGAACGTTTGTACTACTGATAACTGGAAACTGGCAACTGGTATCTAACTAATTTCCATATTATTACTGTTTTCAGAAAAAGTTAATTCCTTCTCGGTTTTTAACTTGTTGTCAGATTCCTGATCTTCTGGCGTGCGCTTGCAATGATCTAAATAGTTCCACAAATCATAAGGAAAAAGAAAGTCTCGATCTTCTTCACTAAAATTTTCTAGAGCGTCAAAAAGCTTTTGAGTGTCATAATCTGCAACAAAAACCTCTTGACTTTTAACCGTAACGTAATTGCCGCTATTAGTGATGCTTAGTATTCCGTAAATTCCCTCGAAATAGTTTCGGTTAATTTCATTGAGATTTTTTTCGATATGCTTGATAAGTACCGATGTCTCATACTCGTAAAGTAACCAATCATCATCAATGGAAGTCATAACTTTGTCCTCTTGTGTTTGTTTGCTTGATTCTATCTTACGATATTCTCCCAGAAATGTCAAGTATTTGGGAGAATTATTTCTGAACATTTGTACTACGTCTCTGCTTATAGCGTTTGTGTCGATCCCGTTTTCGCTTAGGATCAAGTTCTCGATGTTCTAGACAGTATCCAGAACTGTTACGGATAGTAAGTGGCGTAAACTTACCTAAAACTAAACAAGCGGCGCAGTATCTAGTTTCAGGGATACTTATCTCTACAGAGAAATTAATCCCTTTTATTTCAGGCTGTTTATCACAGATTAAGGCTACTCTTGTTATGCCCAATAGAGAATAATCTTGTAATTTAACAAGATTTAAGTTAGTGTCGATATTGTCGATTTTTTGAACAGAAGATTTTAAAACTTCAAAATCTTCCGATCTAAGAGACATAATTAAGATCATAGCGTTGCTATTATAGATTAAATTAAGCAGTTTACTGACTTGCTTAGGTGACTAAAATTTAATAGAGTGAATTTCGTCTCTGTTTTTTTTTCTTTTTGCCGAATCACATAAATCTATTTGTCGTGAAGCGATACTCTCCGCTTCTTTATCAACGACAAAAGCGTTAATCATCTCGATGTCAGGAGATTTCTGATTAGCGATAACAGAAGCATAATATTCCAAATCTCCACTGATAATATCATAACGTTCACCAACTTTTTTATTATCAGCTTTTTTGAGGATAACAGGGCGAATAAGTCCACCCATTTCAATAATAAGATTAGCTAAATTATCTAATTTAGTTTGAGAGAAAGTTTCTTCAAGAACGGAAGGATTGATATCAGCAATATCGACTTGTAAAAATTTCCACATTTATTTAACTCCTGAAACTTTGATTATGTGTCTAGATTTATCTTATGATATTCTCCCATAAATGTCAAGTATATGGGAGAATCTTTTTTGAACGTTTGTACTACTGATAACTGATTACTATTTTTAGGCTATCCACAAGCTAACTGTATCTTGCTATTGGCAGGGTATGTGTCCCGCAAATACTCAATAAATTCGCGATGGCTTGTACAAGAAACCCATAAACCGTATGTAAATTGAATGCTATTAAGCCACTGGGTGACTTCTTTGGGTGTTAGGTATTTTTGAAAAAAATTATTTTTTTTCAAAAGAAGTGCGGCAGATTCAAAAGCTTTTCTTTTACTGTGATGCCGCGATACTATGTTGCCTTGCCAATAAACAGTGATCATTTTGTTTTCTCTGTGTGTTTTGTTTACATTTCTATTATGGATCATTCTCCCAATAAAGTCAAGTATTTGGGAGAATCTTTTTTGAACGTTTGTACTAATAAAAAAACACTTAACTTAGTTAAGTGTTTTTTTATTGCTTAGTCAGCAATATAAGAATTGCAATTTTATAAGAAGCCTACTTTAAATAGGTGTCCTCATTATGTATTCTGACCATTGCTTTTCAAACTGCTTGTTTAATTCTAGGTTGCAAGGATTTTTTGTGTCTAGAATAAAAAAATCAACCAAACAAAGTGGACGACTATCTTTTTTTGCATATTCATGCGCTTTTTTAAAAGCCGCTTTTTGAGTTTTAAATTTTGCTACAACTTTATTGTCCCAGTAAAGATGAATCATCGTCTTAATCCTTGCGTGTTTTGCTTACATCTTTAATATATCCGATTCTCCCAATAAAGTCAACAGATTGGGAGAATTATTTCTGAACGCTTGTACTAAGTATATTTACTCGTTATTATTGTAGATAGATTGTAGATAGGGTGATCGACAATCAAAAGCCTTATAGAGTATAGGTTTTAAGGTTTGTAGATAATGTCGATGGACTATAGAGGAAAAAAAGAAAAACAAAAGAATAAACCAGACTGGACAATAAAAAGACTGCAAAAGAAACAAGCAAGGTCAGCAGTAAGGCTGTTAGATTGTAATTCGATTGTTAATAACCTTATCTACAATCGAAAGTCTTGCAGGGTATAGGTTTCGAGGTTTGTTTATCTTGTCGATGCCCTATACAGGGGAGAGAAAAGATAGGGAGAGATAAACGAACTGGACAATAAGGAAGGATAAAAAATCCTGACACGGGGAAATAGAGTAACAATATAAACAAAGTCTAGAAACTATATATATCAATGCTTTTCATTGTTGATCATCTTATCTACAGTCTAATTACAAACTAGCAAAATAACCCCTATGAGTCCATAGGGGTTATTTGGGTTTAGGTATTTTTACTAGATCAGATTTTTGTATTTATTTGCTTCCGCTCGTTCCGCTTGACATTTAGCCGTCAGTTCAGAAAAAGCTAATCCGATATTTTCGTAGTCTTGAAGTCTTTGTTCAAACAAAGCGACTCGGCTGTAAAGCTTCGCAATCTTACCCGATTGAATTTCGTTTGAGTCTTTTAAGCACAATATCTCTAGAGTAAGTTCTGCAATCTTGTCTTTTTGAAGCTCAACTAATTCTAATAACGACTCTTGAGTCTCTCTCAACCCATTGATCATTCCCACAGAGGCAAGTGTTGAGTTTAGGCAATGTTTTCTTAGCCGTTCGTTGTCTTTGGTCAGTTGGGCGACTTGACACTCAAGCTTCTCTGTTGACTGTAAAACGGAATAACTTCCAGTTTTTCGGATTGAAGGAAGAACCTCCTGTACTACCCAATCCTGAAAAGGTTCTGATTGAGGCTTACGGCTAGTAAGAACTAATCGGTAGAGTCCAGACTCTGAAACGACTACCATTTCTCGGTTTTGACCTGACACGGTTATTAACCGGGTCAGCTTTTCGTAGCCCTTTAACCGAGAATACGCTGTAGATGAGTCCTTAACTTCTAGTACATTGCAAACATCTTTACCGATAAACCACGGATTCCCGTCAATCAGGGTCACTCGAATTTCTTGAGTGTTAAACTGAAACGGGACAATATTTACACTATTTTGATCAAATTCCTGTAAACTAATATTAGCCATGATTTACTCTAGAGTAGTAATTGTGGTCAGTCCCCTGTTTAGAGCAGGGGCATATTAGTATTGTACCACTTTAAATAATCAATTATCTCCCAATACAGAATTTTCTGTATTGGGGAATCTGGACACAGAAAAAACGAGAATTAGGGAACCTGCTAACAAAGATAACAAACCAATAAAACTTATATATATCAATACTTTCCACTGTCAATACCCTTGCTAACAATCTGTTAACGATATTAACTAAAAACCCGTCAATCAATTGACGGGTTTTTATTAATTGAATTTTTCGTATTCTCTTAATATTATTTGGGTTGCCTCCTCAATTTGTTTTCCTTTTGATAGTAAGTTGAGAATTTTAACTAGAACTTGCCTGACTCGTTCTTTTCCTATCCCTAATTCTTTGGTAGTTGATGCCACTTTAAAGCGATAGTTCCGATGCCGGCAAGTTACAGGCACTGGGTCAAGATTGTTGTTTCTAGCCCACACCAGATAAATGTAGGCTTGTCTAGCTGTAATCATTTTTTGTTTTCTGTAGTAGTCATGATTTGTCTCCTTATGTGTTTTGTTTTACTGATAACTGATAAAAACTTTATTGTGGTTTTTCCCAATTTGATTCAGAAAATCCCATTTTCCAGGCCAATTCTTTAATTTTTGGCTGTACTTCGGCGTGGATGGGAGCCTTGCCTAAAATTATTCTTGTTGCAGTGTCATAATTTTTTTCAGGATCTTCATTGTATTGGAAGTAATATTCGCTGAGATGCTCGCTTGCATATTCCTGAATAATAGAATTAATATAAGCAATGGCGCGAGTGCCATTTTCTTGAATCTCTTTTACAGAAGGAAATCGGCTTAAAAGAGAGGGTGATAATTCAAAATCAGGAAAAGCAAAAGCTATCCTGGGAAGAAGATCAATTTCAATTTCCCATCTTTTCTTTTGAGGATTCCATGCAGGCTTTTTGTCATAAAAATAGTGTGCATTTTTCAGTCGATCAACTATACCTGGATCATACTTAGGAGTGGTAAGGGAAGCTTTAATATTGCCATCCTTGAAAAAAATTAATCCGATCTGGCCTTTTGGTAATTTTGCTAGTTGCCGATCTAGCTTTCGCAAAGTTTCTGGGATCAGCGATTCGTACCATTCCCGCATTATGCGGGAAGTTTCTTCTATTTGGCTTTCAAAGTTGTAGTTTTCCATGATAGGTAATCTCCGTGTGTTTTGTTTTTACTGATAACTAATTAAATGCTTTACAATAGAAAATATCAATTACTAAAATCAATACTGTTTCTATTTTCGATCCACCACTTAGCAGAAATAGGGATTTCGATTTCTTTTTTCCATGCACTTACAATCTCTTGTAAGTGTTGTAAAGCTATATTTTTTGCCCATTTCACTTGTTTTTCGCTTCCTTGAAACTCAGTAATTTCTACCCAGTTTATTGCATCTTCTAAGTCACTTTCGGAAGGAATGCCAAAAGTATAATATCCGCTTTCGTTTTTTTTAACTTCAACTGGAAGTTTATCCGATGTTTCCATATCTAGTTTTTGTTCGATTTGTAATTCTCGCCAAAAATTGGCAATAATCCAGTCAGCCATTTCTTTAAAATCTTTTTGTTCACGGCACGAATACCAGTAATCAATGTCGTTGTTTTTTTGCCACCAGTAATAAAAAGCGTCCCAGATTTCTTGCCGCGTTTCTTCAGTAAGAAGAAGATTGATTCGAGTAAGTACCTTTCCTCGATAGGAATCAAGGGAAGCAATAGATCGGTGATTAAAGTTTTTTGAGCGATCAAAAAAGATTTCGGAATTTATGCGATCAATTATGGGATTAGTAGAAGGGAAAAACATTGATTTGTCCTCTTGTGTTTTGCTTACTTTTCTAATATAGATCGAATCTCTCGATAGGTGTTGGCGGAGTGTGACAGTTTATCAAGTGTCACAATCTATTAACTTCTAAAGATACCCTAAAACAATAACCCCAATGCCAGTAAAGCATTGGGGTTAGACCGATTTTAATCTAGATTTTATCTGATTAATTTATCAAGGTTGTGTCCTTTTTTACGAAGCCAATCCCATGCGTCGCCAGGACAATTACACCCATCGAGCCACATCTTAATTATTAGCTTGATAAACCCGTAACCGGTGAGACTGTCAACTTTATTTTCAATTTCAACAGACGCCCGCCCAGTGCGGATATACATAGCAATCCCGTAAAGAATGCCGTCCCACTCACACCATTGCTTACTGTCAATTACGCCATCTTTTCGCATATTTTCTAAGGTACGGCATAAATGCCGATTGACTTTTTCCCGTTTAACGCGGGTAGTCCACTCAGCGTAGTTGAGAATGTCTTTAGCGAAAGATTGAATTAACATAGGAAACCTCGGTTTTGTTTACTTTTTTATAGTAGATCGGTTTCTTTGATAAGTGTTGGTGGAGTGTGACAGTTTATCAAGTGTCACTATGGGTATCTACTTTCTTAGCTTGTTTGACATCATCTTTTTTGGGGTACGGAAGGGATAAACGGCTGATTTGTTTTCTAGTTTTTTTATCTAAAGGATACAAATATTTGTGTTTACTTGATCCTTTTACTGCTCGTGCCTCTGGATACTTTTTTACTCCTCCCATAGAAGAAAGGGTTCGTCCGTGCATTCTTTTTCCTTTTAAAATATACTCAGTCGGTTGCTTCATGCGACCTACATATATCCAGTTACCAGCTTGATAAATAACGCCTAAATGGTTTTGTGCAGTGTCCGCATAAGAAATAATTAATTTTAAGCCAACACAATGATTTTTTAGTAAATTAATTGACTTTGAAACTATTTGAGTAACAGGTGATTGATGTTTCTTTAATGCTACTCTAACTAACTCACAGCATTCAAGACTGAGTAAACCTTACGGTTTACTCAGATTATTATTTGCGCCAAGACCAAAAACAACAGCACCGATAAACTCTTCATTTTCCCACACACCTATTTTAACAAGTTTACTAGCCGGTATAGTTTTAGAATAATGATAGTTTTGACAAGCGTATTTTGCGGCTTCATAACTACAAAAAGCAACTTTTAATTCTACTTTATCCATTAGTCCATTCATGCCCACATTTAGGACAAATAGTAGGATTTTTGACATCTAATCGAGGTTGTTCTTCTTCGCTTGGTTGAAAATCAGGGGAATCATCATAATTTTCATCCGAAGCATTTAAAGCTTCTAGGATTGAATTTAAATCGCCGATTACTCCTAAATTTTCCCCTTTTTCATCAAGGTATTCAGCTTGATGAATTAGTAAGTCAGGGTCAAAAAGCTTTAATTCTGTAGCAAGGTCAAGCCCCGCCCCGTGAATCGTAGAATGATTGTGAATAATCGAGTATTTTGTAGCTTGAGCCTCATTTTTAGCGTGAACTCCTACTAAAATAGGAACCATCCACTCCCCATCATTGTCAATATCTATACCTCTAGGACGATCTATTTTTCGCTTTTTAATTGCTAATAGTGCGGCACACCGATCATGACCCTCAGTAATCCCCCCTTTTCCGCCGTTTAAGCTCGGATCGTAGCCAATTGGGTCTTTAAATCCCAATTCCAATATTGAAGCTATTGTGTTTTCAGTGGCGTGTTTTTTGGAATTACCCTTTAATTGTTTTAAATCGCAAAGCCGTCGATACTCAATTTCTAATTTATCTGTCATGATTGATGTAAGATTAAATAACTCTACTACTATAATAACCAATGGTTATAACTAATCGAGGCAGAAAACGCACTTATTCTATCCATGAAGAGGTAATCGAGTTTACCAAGTATCCTATCTGGGAACAGCAAGAACTAGAAACCCCTGACTGGTTTGAAAGATTTCAGATTTTTTACCTTCCTATTCCGTCAGGCTATCGCACTTTAAATCGAGCCTACGGTAACTGCGGGGAAGCTTCTGGGGAACAGATAGAGAAGACTAAATTTAAACGAGCTAAGACTGTTCCGGACGACTGGCAGTTAGCCCATAAAAACTATCGGTGGGAAGAGCGAGCGAAAGCCTATTGGCTTTTGAAGATTCAAGAACAACAAGCTTACACTGATAGTATTTTACGAGAAGTCAGAGAAAGAACTCTAAAGATTACTTTAAAAAACCTTGAAAAAATTGAACAGATGACCAATTATCCGATTTCTCGCCGTCGGATAGATTCTGTGGACGAATCGGGACGACCAATTGCTATAACAATTGAACCTAACGGGAATTGGAGCCATAGAGACGCGGTGACTATGGCTAAAACGTTAACCGATACCTTTGAAAAAGTTTTAGGTTTTGATACGATTGAGTATGCAATTAATATCGTTCAAAAGCACGGATTAGCTGTCATTGACCCTGACGGAAAGCTTATAGGACATTCTGATACGGAGGGGCCCGATGACGGACTAACCTCGATTATTCGTAATAGTGCCGAATTTGATGATGATGATGTAATGGTTCCCACTAGGATAAATAATGATGATGAGAGCGAGTAAATTATCATTAAAAAATCTATCTAAGATAAAAACAGCGACCGAAAAATATCGACTTGTTAATACCAAAGAAGAAATTGTTTTTCCTCAATTACAAGAGGGAAAACAAGCTTTATTTGGGGAAATTGATGCTGATGTAATCTTCTATGGCGGAGGCGCAGGAAGTGGCAAGAGCGCCGGGTTATTAATTGATTTTGCCCGTCAAGAATTTATTAGTAATCCTGACTATCGGGCTGTCATATTTCGTCGGACGTATCCTGAATTTACTCAAGCAGGTGGACTAATAGATGAAAGCCAAAAAATTTATCAAGCAGTGAAAGGTAATTTTATTGAAAAGCCTCCAGGGTGGCGATTTCCACTCGGATCAAAAATATCTTTTAGGCATTTACAATACGAAAAAACTGTCTATGTTTACCAGGGCGGACAAATTACGAGGATAGGTTTTGACGAATTAACTCACTTTACAGAAGAGCAGTTTTTTTACCTTCTTTCTAGAAACCGTTCGGTATCAGGCATTAAACCAGCCGTTAGGGCAACCTGTAACCCCGATGCTGACTCATGGGTAGCTAATTTTATCTCTTGGTGGATTGATCCTAAAACTGGGTACGCTACTGAAGAAAGAGGGGGAATAGTTCGATATTTTATTAGACGAGAAAACACAGTCCACTGGGCTGATACTAAAGAAGAATTAATTGATAAATTTAGTCTTAAAGATGAACTTTTTGACCTTATTCCTAAAGATAAAAGAGAAAAGTTTTTATCAAATATAGATACTAATATTACACCAGATAAGCTGATTAAAAGTTTTACTTTTATTCCTGCTACGATTTTTGATAATCCAGCTTTAATCAGGGTTAACCCTACCTATTTGGCTAACCTTTACGCTTTACATCCTATCGAACGTGAAAGACTTCTCAGAGGTAACTGGAAAGTTAAATATGAAGCTGGTACGGTATTTGATCGGACTTGGTTTGAGATTTTCGATAAAGTACCCAATGATTGGAAGTTAATAGGTAAAGTGAGATTCTGGGATTTAGCGGCAACGGCTAAAGAAAATGCCGAAAACTACCATTGTTACACCAGTGGGACTCTTGTTTATAAATACCAAAGAATTAAGAATACACTGCCAGATTTAACTGAAATCAAGGAATTTGCTTATGTAATTGCTGACAATATCTGTGAACAGAAAAAGGTCGGGGAAGTGGAATTAATGCTTAAAAATACTGCTGAATTAGACGGGAGAACCGTAGCTGTAAGGTGGGAACAGGAAGGGGGATCGAGTGGTAAATTTGTTGAGAATACGATCACTAATGTTATCAGAGAAAATCACCCGAACCATGATATTAAGGCGATAGCACCTCAAGGGGATAAACTTACTAGGGCTTTACCCGTGGCAACAGCAGCTAGTCGAGGACAAATCTTTATTTTAAGAGATGGGACATGGAATACTAGGTTCCTAAATGCTTGTCAGGGCTTTGATGGTAGCAAAAAAACACCCCCGACTAATGACATCGTGGATAGTCTATCGGGGGCTTTTTATTCTCTTGAAAATGAATTTCAGGGACATGAGGAAGTTATTAGCACGATTATTGATACTGTTCCCCTCAATCGGTTTAGGGTCGGTTTTAGTCGCTAGTAGTCCGTCCACAATGCCAAACTATACCAGGAGTATTGACACGTTCTATTTCGATTGGATTCTTGTTTTTACTCCCAAAATATTTGTTCCAATACCAAATAGCTTCTGTTTCTGCTTTTAATTCTGATTCTGATTCTTTTGTTGCGATAAGAAGACTAAACGATGTGACTGAATCTTTAATTAGGTACAGGCTCATAAATCCTCGTTAATAATTGTAAAAATTTCCTAATCGATTTGATTTGCTAGAGATTCTCGGTAAAGTCTTTCGCGCTCTATCCAAAAATGAGCAGTAGGTACGCCTAAAGCTAGTCCCATTTTGTAAGCAATACGAATAGTAATTCCTGCTTTACCTTTTATTAGTTGATTGATAGTTTTTTTATGTAACCCCATTCGATTAGCAAATTCAGCCCTAGTTATTTTTCTTTCTTTTAGGATTTCGGCAAGGGTTTCTCCTGGTGGAGAGATAAAATCTGGCATATATTTATTCTCAATAGTATTAGTCATAGATTTTCGTTAAACTACATATTTTTCCATATTCCAGGCGGAATTAGACATTTTTGAACACCCCATAAAGCGCATTGTTCTTCTTCGTCATCGTCAATCATATCTTTGGCTATATCCCATCCCGTATGCTGATAGAAAAAGAACATAAACTTAGGTTGAGTCGAAATATTAAATTTTTTTAAAATTGCCGTTGTATAATCATTTACTATTTCAGTTTTTAGTAAAAGTTTTTTAGCAATTTCTTTGTTATCAAACCCACAAAGAAAATAAAAACAGACCTTTTTCTCTAGAAGAGATAATTGATACCAGCAAAGCCAAAAATGACGATGGCTTGGAGACATACATTCTTCAATTTCTTCTTCGATTGTTTCTTCATCTTCTTCAATTTCTTCTTCGATTGTTTCTTCGATTTCTTCTATGTATTCTTCCATTGTTTTACTCCTCATTTGATTACCTACCAAATAAGAAAGATGCGGCGCCAAGTAAATACACCCATTCTTCTTCAAGCATTAATTCCGTTTTAGAAGGGTCGGCTATATCAAATAAACAAAAGTCAACTTCATCTATACGATCACTGTCGTAATATAACTCAATATTAGTATTTGGAAATACTGTCATGTATGCAAATTTAAACGTGGCATTTTGGCGATTTTTGCACGTTAATATAGATGAATGATTTGGATTCTCCCACGGAATACGATCTCTAAAGCTTTGATAGGTTACTTTTAACTTCCAGTCAATAACTGAGGGAAAGTCTTCCTTAAAATGAGTTTCTTTTACCCATTTAGCGATTTCATCAACTATCCATCCCTGTTTTTTTTGGATAAAATAATGGATTCCTTCTGAGTATTCAAAAGGATAAATTAACTTTGTTTTGTACCAGGTTATCTCGAACTCTTGCGGTGCAGAGTTAATTTTAGGGAATTGTCCTATGTCTATCATTGTCATTGTTTTACTCCTAAGTTATTTTTACTGATAACTGATAACTGATAACTGAAACTAATACTCAGAGGATAGCAATAAAACACCGTCACACAACCAAAGCGTGACCTCTGAAAGAGGAAAATCGGTAAATGGGATCTGCTGACTTATGGCAGATTCATTGTCTTGTTCGCAGGTAAGGACTGCGGATTTATCGGAGTTAACTATTAGCATCCAGAACTGAATCTGGCTTGAATCAAGTTCTTTTTGCCATGACGCAATTGCATCAAGTATCCAATAGCCTCCCCCATTTTCTACTAAGTATTTAATACCGTCGGTGTACTCAAACGGGTAAAGGGGATTAGTATAGTAATTTTCCGTGCCATGAAAATTACTAAGATTTTCTAGTTTGTTCATTTTTTTTACTCCTAAATAAGTTGTTAGCTGATAACTGATGACCACTATCTATTAGTAGGTATTAAGAACAGTATAAATCCATTCCTTTATGTCTGGTGACAACTCAGATGTCGTAATAATCGGAGGCAGATTTAAATCAGGATAGAACATTACATAGTATTGTTCAAGGCTTTCAAATGCTGAACAAGGCAATACATTTTCATAAGCAGTCAAAACTGTCATTATGTGCTTTTGTTTAACAAAAAGCGTGATTTTACCTACGTTTAAAGAGATACCTTCAATGCGAATACCCTTCATTTTTTTACTCCTAAATAAGTTGTTAGCTGATAACTGATAACTATGCTGACAATTTAAGGTCTTTGTAAAAACAGACAACCTAAAATAACCCCAGGGTTATTTTTGTCCCGGACTAATGCGCCAGGAGCAAGGCAGTCCACACGACCTACTTTAGCGGCCGCGGCAGCCACTAATCCAGAGACGATGTAGTAAACATCCTTCTGATACTCAGGGAGTCCCTCGATCTCCCCATAAATGACGGATTCAATAGGAATCCCGTTAATTTCCCCTGCGGGGGAATTGCTCATGGAAACACGGGGAAGAACCCCTGACGGGGGGATTTCTTTGACAACTTCGACGGTTTCAGCAAGAAACTGTCTTTTGGAGTCTTGCTCGACTCCTTTTTTGGAAACTATTGTTATTACATGGGGGGTTGCGTTAATAATCATTACCTTAATCTCCTTAATCTCCTTAATCTCCTTGTTTTACTTGTCTAGACTCATCTTACGATATTCTCCCAATAAAGTCAAGTATTTGGGAGAATTATTTCTAAACGTTTGTACTGATAACGGCTTGCGTGAGCGGCGGACAGATAAAACCGATATAACGGGAAAAGTTTCACCCGTCCGCTCCACGCTTTGTTAGTCCGCTTCCTTGATTAGCACGGCTTCTTTGATTTCACCTAGCGGATACATGCCATCATCATCTGTTGTAAGACGCCACTGCTGTCCTACCTTTGCGCCGGGGAACCATTTCGGACTAGCAGACAAGCCTTCATTATGGGTGATACTATTTTTGGAAACCTTCGTAATTGTGACAATTCGAGTGTTCATTTTTCTCCTTTTAGAAAAGCGGCCTAACTGATAACTGACAACTGATAACTGATAACTTTAAAACTCTTGCCATGTCATCGGGTCGGTTGCTGGCTCACTGTACCGACTTAAATCCGACGGTTCGTCATCGTCATAGATAAAATCGTCGTCGGGTTCGTTTGAAGGAACCAGATATGGGCATCCGCCCACCATTACCCAATCTTCGTATTTACGAGAAGAAATAGGTAATTGAGAAGGAGCAGGACGCGCAGGTGTAATAAATTCGATTGCGGGTAATTCGCAGTTGGGGATTTTTTTATCAGGATCGAATCCGCGCCACAATTTACCGTTGAGTGCATCAAACCACCATTCTTTACCAGTCTGCTGGCAAGTGACTCGGAGGGTTGTTACCTGACCTTTTCCCCACACTTCAAGGGATACGCGATGTTTTTGATCTTTGGCAACCATAGTAAAATTGCCGGACATAATGGGGATTTTGACAGAAGCAGAATTAGATGATATCATGGCTTAGACCTGATAAGGGTTGACGGAAAGGCGATCACACTAATTTGCAGTTGGAGGTGGTCGTCTTTCTCTATATCTGTATATTACCGCGAAGTCAGTAATATTGTCAAGCATTATTCTAAAAAAAGTTATAATAAATTGTAGAGACACAAAACTAATACAATGGTACTAAAAAACAGAGTCAAGGAATTTACGGAAGAAAGAGGGATCACAGTCTATAAATTCATTCAACAAACAGGCATCGCAATGTCCACGGGGTACAAACTGTCCCAAAATCCTGATCAGCTTCCTTCTATAGCAGTTTTACAGGCAATCTGTGATAGGTATGAAGTACAGCCTAACGAAATTGTTTATCGCATTGATTGAAAGTGTGATACAATAATAAAGCCGGGGGAGTAAAACGGTTCACGCAAGTCTCATAAGCTTGAAACAGTGGGTTCAATTCCCATCCCCGACACTGATTAAACAAAATCCCAGTTAAGAGAATTATTAAATCCTTGTATATCAGCAAGGGCTTTTTCTCCTGATCGGGTGAGCCGATAGTATCTTTTTCTAGCACCGCCTCTATCGCTAGATCGTTCAGTTCCCCATCGGGATTTAATAAGTTCTTTTTCCTCTAGCTTTTGGAATACAGGGTAAAATGAGCCAATATCAAGGCTTTTACCTTTAATATCAGCTATAGATTGAATTGTCTGTAATCCCGACAATTCTTTATTGTAAAGAGTCCGCAAAACAAGGATTTCTGTGTTTGTCATTGCTTTAAAGTTTTCTAATCGGTCTTTTTCTGGGTGATTGTCGATCTTGAATTAAATCTTGGTTTTCCTCAAGGAAAGACTCTAGCTGATCATCGGGAATTCCTGTGACTTCTCCGGTTTTCAGTAAAACAATAACCCTGGATTGTGGTGGTTTGACGACATTCGACTTGAAATCAGGAGGAATACCTGGTAATCGGTCAATTTTTGCTGAATACCCACCACATCGGTCAAATTTGTCAGGCATATTTTAAATACGGTATAATATTGGTATGCCCCCGCGTTAACGGGGGACTAACCAATAAGACTAATCAGGAGTCATTATGGCTGTTTCTAGTTTACAACGTTTTGATCACGATGGTATCGAGTTAATCATCGATACCCAGACCGGTGAGAGCTTTGCCTCAATTAGTGGATATGCCCGGATGTCAGGGAAAATACCTTCGACTGTTTCTCGCCGTTTGACTATGAGTGGTTTGCGTGAAAAAGGTCTTGAACAGGCTCAAATCGAGACAGCAAGTGGGTTACGAACCGTTGCATTGATACCAGAAAATTTAATCTGCCAGTGGCTAATTAAAGACAATCACGAACTAGCCCTAAAAGTAATGCAGTTGGGCGTTCGCTTATTCCTTCACACATTAGCGGGTTTTCAGGTCAAAAGTGAGGCAATTGAGACTAACAAGCGACTTGATAGCCAAATTGCTGAATTAACTGCCAAAATCGAAAAATTGGACTACAAAGAAGTTGACTATATTGACGAGATACTTGACTTAAAAGAGCAAATCAAAAAGCTTGAGAGCGAGAACTCTACCCTAGAAGAACAAATCGAGTTAATGGGGGGATATTAGGTGAAAAGCATTTGTTTACTGCTAAGATAAAAGCGATAACTGTTGCATAACTGATACAACTAACCCCCTGTAGGGACTACAGGGGTTTTTATTATCTAATGTTCGGAGCTTAGTGGGTAATGTTCGGAGCTTAACAGCCTAATGTTCGGAGCTTAGTGGGTAATGTTCGGAGCTTGGCTAGTTTGTTAGTCTGTAAATAGATTGTAGATAGATTGTAGATAGAAATATTAACAATGGAATCCTTGATATATATAGATTTCAGACTTTGTTTATATTGTTAGCCTTATCCCCGTGTCGGGTTTTTTTGTGTTCTTATTGCTGACTTCGATTAATTAGATTGTTAGTTTGTAAATAGATTGTAAATAAGGGTATTTACAAAGACAGAAAAGATGAAAGCTATATATATCAATACTTTCATCCTTTTTTTACTTCTTTGTAGATATTGTTAATGATTACCCCGTGTGTGTTTTTTGCTTTACTGTTGAGACTGTTTCTTTTTATTGCTAACCTTGTTTGGTTTCTTTATCTTTCTCTCCTCCCTATAAGACATCGACAATATCTACAAAGTCTAAAATCTAATCAGGGTAAGGCTTTCAATTGTAGATAAGCCTATTTACAATCAAACACAAAAAGAACAAATTAGCGATGAATCACTTTTCACCTCTAAAATTCCCTGATTAGCCAAAAATACGGCATTTTGTCAATAGAGTCAGTTTTGCGTTTAATCACTTTTATTGCTGACCTTGCCGTACATCTTTTACTCTATTTTCTTTTTTCCTCTGTAAGGCATTGACAATATCAACAAAGTCTAGAACCTTTATAGGGTAAAGGTTTCGATTGTAGATAGGGTTATCTACAATCTATCTACAATCTAACAATCGCTCTGTAGTATTTGTAATATATGTAATACGGATAGATAAAAAAAAACGCTCCCTCGTAAAGCGGTAGTCCAAGTCAATCTTTTTAAGAATTTTCTCACAGTCCTAATAGAATTGTCAAGGCAAAAAAATAACCGCGCTCCCGGGTGCGGTATAAAAGAGCGCGGCGGTGTAAATATGTTTTCCTTTTAAGTATATCTCAAAAAAGAAAATTCAATATATAATACAATAAACAGTACAATCTCGTTAATGTCTCAAAAAGTCCTTACAGGTAATCTCTATTTAATAGGGCAGTCGTATCCTACGATTGCCAGTGAAACTGTTATCGAGGTTAAGCAGGGAACGACTTGGGATGAGGAGTTTTTTATTCAAGGAGATTTTACAGGATGGAACATTAATTTTTATATTGCCAAGCAATCAGGCGAGGCTAGAATAGCTACTGGTCGGATCGAGGGATTGCAGTTTGGAGATTTTACGGTAGAGGGAACTGAATATGAAAATTACACTTATTTTAAGCTAATTATCGATAGTAATATTACTGCTGAGATGGAAGTTACCCCTATTGCTTTTAAAGAAATTGAACAACCGAAAGCTGGTAGGGATTACTGGCAAGCTGATTTAGAGGCTTCTAAATCAATTGCTACTAAATTGATAGTTCAACCTTTAGCCCTTGATTTAACTCCTGTAGTAGTGAGGGGGCAAGTCTGATGGCAGTCATTGTTCAATCCTCTGGTGCGATAGCAGAAATAACAGGTAGTTCTCAAAAGATAATTCTTTCAGCTACTTTAGGGAATGCTGGCTGGTCTCCTATTCTTTCTTTAATTTCTGATGGCAATCGTCGGGTATTGCAAGTATCTGGCTGGGTAGGAGGTTCTGGTTTACCCCCCGATATCGGAGGGTATATCGGAGCTTCTGGATTAGTTTCTTTAATTGCTAATGCAATTGATATTCGTGGCAGTGAAGGTAAATCAGCTTATCAAGTGGCTATTGATAATGGATTCACTGGCACGGAGCAAGATTGGCTTAATAGCCTAGAAAACACGCAATGGATAATTACAGATTGGTAAAAATATGAGTACATTTAAGCCCTCTAAATTAACTGCAGTCCCATCGCTACCCTGCGAGGGTAACGCTGTGTTTTTTGTTGCGCCTCAAGACAAGCCGAACTATATTGAAATATATGTAAGCAATACTTCTGGGACTGCTCTAAAGCGACTATTGACAGATGTAGATATTCAGGCATTAATCGATGCTTCAATTTCTGGATTAGCTGGTGAAATGCCGATTGTAGCTGATATAGCAGCAAGAAATGCTTTAGTGCTGACCAAAAACACTCAGGTATTGGTTCTGGACGCGACTGGCGATTCCACTGTGACAAGCGGCGCGGCTACTTACCTCTATAGAGTTTCTACGACTTCTTGGATTAAATTAAACGAAGCTGAATCGCTTGATTTGATTTCACAATGGGCTAATATTCAGGGAAGGCCTACTAGCTCTCCTACTGCTATTGATACGGCGGTGTCCAATAGCCACACTCACACCAATAAAACTCAGCTTGATAAAATAGGAGAAAATACTGATGGACTTTTTACCTATAATAATAGCTTGCCTAAAATTGAATGGGAGGGAACAATTGCATGGTAGTTTTTCGTCCTGAAAAAGTATTAGGAGGCCTTCCCCCTACTCTAACGCCTAATGCCGTTTATTTTGTTCGGGTAGGAAGTGGAATCATGATTTATGTCGCTGATGCTACGGGAAGCGCGGCTTATCCTATAAACCAAACTACCATTACATACGGAACATCGCCTCCTAACAATAACGATGGAAACCCAGAAGGTAGCATTTACATCCAAGTAACTTAAAACTATGGAATTACTAGACAAAATCAATCAAGTTGCCAACGAGTTAAAAGATCAATTTGAGGGAACTATCGAAAGTGTTCCCGATTGGGCTATTTCTGATAAGTTAAATGAGCCGATTGTAATTCTGCAAAGTGAGTACAAACCTGTGCAAATTAGAGAAATTAAAACTATATTAATTCTTGCTCAAGAATTATTTAATATAGTTGATTACATTTCTAATGGAGAAAATAAATCGATTAAGAATATTTGTTACAGTGTTAATGCTGTCTTAAGTGAATTGGAAGCCTTAGATCTTAATCAATCAGAATACTTGGCAACTTTTCAGCAAATAGTAGCTAGTTTATTTCAAGCCGATTTAATTTCAGCACCAACTAAAACACGGTTAGAATCTTTAATTGTATTAGAAGAAAAACAAGTTTTAGGAAAAAGTTGGGCGCAATTAAATGGCGTGGAAATTAATCCTAGAATAATTGGAATATCGAGAGGGGGTATCTCTTAATGGCAGTTGCAACTTGGTCGGCTTTAAGTGCAGAATCTGCTAATTTAGCGACCCCTTTAAATGGTGTGGTTACAGAAACTACTGTTTTTATAGGAGATATTGAAAATACAACCAATAAGAATTTTTATCTAGGGCTGTGGTTTCAATCTGGAAATATGACCCCTAGTAGCACCGGCTCGATCTCAATAATTCTAAGAAGAAAAAGGGGAAGTTTTTACGCTGAAAATAACAGCGAAATTCAACTCCCTGCGTTGACAGGGACGGGTTCTCGGCAAGTAAATTTAGCGGCTTCGATTCGCATTCCTTACGCATCAACTTGGGGGCTTTATATTACTAATAATCTGGGAGCTACTATACCCTCTAGTGGCAATACTTTAGTAAGTTTTAGATGGAATGAAGAGGTTAATTAATGCCTAGAGGAGTAGGATTAAATTGGATATACGATGAAGCCCGATTACAAGGGCGGTTGTGGACCCCTGATCTATTGCATCCAGAATTATACGTTGATGCGCTCGCAAATAACGTATTAGATAGCTCTGGTTTTGTAACAATTCTAAATTTAGGAAGTTTAGGATCTTCCTTTAGCCGAGGAGGAATAGCATCAACAAAGCAATTCATTTTCCCGCAAAACGGATTACCCTGTTTTCACAAAGATAACGCTCAAGCTTTAGGCTACCCGTTAGGAATCTCATACTCGTTACAGCCTGCGTCTGGATTTAGTGCTTACTTTTTCGGTGCTACCGCTCTTGGCCAGTATATGTTCAATCTCAGTCAATATAGTCTAGAAAACTCCGTTCTCTTGGCAGCGAATATTATCCCAGATTTTGCTATTGGCCTATTTGATGGAGGTTGGCGATCTCGTTTGTTGTCGACACAAACATCGCTTGATAATAGAAGGGTGATTATGTCTCAACGTAAAAACAGTTATTTATCTTCTTCATTTATTGATACCTACCTCTCAGACTACCGACCAGCAACCGTCCGGGAATCTATCGCCTGTGGCAGGTTCCTTGCCTCAGCCACGACAGTAGGTTTTCTTGGCATTTTAAATTATTTATCGCCGAATATAATGTGTAAATGCTTTGCTGTCTTGCACTTCCAGCGAATGTTGAGTGATTACGAAGATGATCTTATTCTTGGTTGGGGTGCGTGGAAGTTTGGCTATCAAGACCTTCTGTTTGCTTCTCACCCATTCGCCAACCGACCGCCATTCATAGGAGATTAAAGTGGGTTTTTTACGTCCAAGAGTTCCTTTAATTCCTTTACCTATTCCTGCAGAAGTTTGGATTAAGGTTGCTAATGGAATTTATATTAAAGGAATGCTTTGGATTAAAATTGATGAAATTTACCAGCAAAAAATACCATTAGTGAAAATAAACGGACTTTATCGTTAATTATCGTATTTTGATAAAAGAGTGGTAAAATTTTGCCACTTATTAAGATGCCAAAAATTTCAAAGATTAAGCAATTAAATTAAATGTCATCCCATCCAGTTAAGCCAGAAGACATAACATAACTGGTGACAGTTGCTTCAAAAAAGTTTGATTTAGTATGACCTTCCCCTTGAGTATCAGAGAATTTTTCTAGATGCGAATAAGGAGATTTTTTGTATTTATCGTCGGTAAAAATCGGATTTAAGCCAATCGCCCTTAATCGAATATTGGCTAGATATTTTGTGTATTGATCAGTGCTATCTTCGGTAATTCCTAATATTTGATTACCGACAATATGATTAGTCCATTTAATTTCTTGTTCAACCGCACAATAAAATAAATCTTCTATTTCTTGTTTGCTATAAGAGAAGATATTCATCGCCTCAACGATTAACTTTTGATATAATCTGACGTGGCTTAATTCGTCTCGATTAATCATCCTAAAAATATCGGCAGAACCAGGCATTAATTGTCGAGAAGCAAGATTATAGAAGAAGATAAAGCCGTTATAGAAATACAAGCTTTCTAGCAAATAATCAGCAAGAAGGGCGATAAAATAGCTTTTAGTTGTTTGTTTATCGATGTATTCTTGGTAGAGATTAGCAATAAATTCACAACGATCCTTAAGAACTCTATCAGTACGCCAAAAGTCATAAACTTGACTTCTCCGATCCGAGGGAATAATCGTTTCAATTAAGTATTGATAGCTTTGATTGTGCATTGCCTCTTGAGAGATTTGTTCTCCCATACAAAGGCTAATCTCTGGGGCTGTCACACAAGATTTTAGGTGGGGGATGTTACAGGTCTGGACAGAATCAAGAAAAGTTAAATAAGACAAAATACCATCATAAGCACGTCTTTCATCTAAGGTTAAGTTGTTATAATCAGTTACGTCTTGAGTGACGTCTATTTTTTGCGGTATCCAGAAATTCTCGCGCATCTGTTGATATAAACCTACCGCCCAAGTATAACGAACGTCATTTAATTGCATTAGGTTAGTAGTATTACCAAACCAGATAGATCGAGTTCCAGTCGCATCATCTCCCAACGGATTAAAGATCGGAGAAATAGGCATTTTATCGTTAAGATTTGCTGATGTCATATTTTGGTTGCTTTTTTACTTTTAACGATTCCCAGTCTCTACATTGTACACAAGAAACAGAAGGATTTACACTACATTTTAGATTAAAGTTTTTGTGGGTTTCAGGATTGTAATATTTACAGGAACTAATTCGATTGTATTCAGCTACTGAATAGTATTTGAATTGTTTAATTGTGTAAATTAAATTAGTCTTAAATCTAAAAAACACTCTACACAGAACAACAGCAAAAATTAAAGCAATATAAAGTAAAAATATACTTAATACAATAGTTGCTAAAAAGTTAATAATTATTAACACAATATTCATATAGATAAAATGACATAAAAAACAATATTCATGGTTAATTAGCGCAACTAGAGCAGCTATCTTTGAAGTTATCTTTTTGAACAGTTCGCACATAATACACTGCTTTACAGCCTGATTCCCACGCTAAGATTAAAGTCTCGTAAACTTCTTTAGCTGTTAATACGCGGTTTGGTTCATCAGGAAAATAAACACCCTGATTAAGGTTAAACAGTAATTCCATAGAAATCCCTGTATCAATCCATTTTTGCATTTCAGCAATTGCTTGAACAACAATCTTTTGATCAAGATTTTGATTCTCTTGGTAATACCAAAAAGAATCTTTAATAAAAGGAGGGCAATTAGGAACAGCACCTTTTGAGTTCTTTTCTGTAAATACTCGTTTAAAAGCGGGTAAAACGCTGGCGGTACAACCCTGAATTAAAGATGATGTGGTATTAGGAGCTATAGCAGTAACATGAGAGTTTCTAATGCCGTAGCGTTGTACATTAGCAGCTAATTTACGCCAATGATAAGTATCTTCACAGTTTAACTCAAACCATTCTAACGGTTTAGCCCCTAGTAATTTACCCTGACTCCATTCACTACTGTAAAAAGCTTGATAAGCTCCGCGTTCTTTAGCTAATTCCATTGAGGCATGAGTACAGAAATAGCTAATATTTTCAAATAAATCACTGATAGATTTAAAGTTTTTATAAGATAATTTCCGTTTAGCTAACCAATCAGCTAATCCCATTGCCCCTACTCCAATAGTTCGATAGCGGTCATTGTGTTCTTTAGCTTCACCAATTGGGGGACAAGTCAGGTCGATTGTGTTGTCAAGCATTCTGACAGCAAGACTACACATTTCCGCTAAATTAGTAATGGTTTCAATATTAGCAAGATTAAGACTAACTAAATTACAGCAATGGGCTGTTTTACCCGTCGTGACATTAGAAAAGCTCTCACAGCATAAATTTACACCGGGGATATATCCATCATGTTTATTAGGATTGCCTCGGTTAATAGTATCTTTAAAGGCAAGATAAGGCATCCCAGTTTCTAAGTGAGATCGCATAATATCTTTAAATAGTTCTCTAGCGTTAATTTTTTTGTAGAGAGTAATCTCTATTCCTAGATTATCTTCGATTAATTTGTAGGCAGTTTCAAATTTATCTCCCCATAGTTCTGCTAATTCTATCCCTAGTTTTGTCCGAACTTCATAGGGATCAACTAATGTCCACTCGGCTTTAGTTATCACCCGACGCATAAATTCATCGGTGATAACTAATTGGGGAAAAACATCATAAGCTTTGCGTCTTTGATCGCCGTTTTCTGTCTGCATTTCTAGAAATTCTGGCACGTCTAAATGCCAAATATCAACCCCGACGGTGACAGCCCCGGCGCGTCTTCCCCCCTGATTTACTGCAATAGCTGTATCGTTGAGTAATTTAATCCAAGGAATAATCCCACCAGAAGCATTAGCTTTCCCCATAACCGAGCTACCAGTGGCACGGATTCTACTTACATTTACCCCAGCACCGCCGCCATTCTTAGAGATGCGAGCAGTATTAGTAATCTCGCTAAAAATACTCTCTAGATTGTCTTCCATCGCCACGATGAAGCAACTACTTAAAGAACCATTAGGTGTTCTTAGATTGCCTAAAATTGGAGTAGCTAAAGAGATTTTTCTTTGAGCTATGGCTAGGTAGATTTGATGGGTAAGTTGTAATCTATTTTCTGGCTTTTTCTCTACACTAGCAAGTAACAAAGCGCAAGTCAGAAAAGCCTCTTGAGGTAATTCACAATCAAGCAAATATCTTTTTGATAACATGATCGCACCAGCATAGTCAAAATCTTTATCGTATTCTGAATATATCCACTCTCCCGCAATTTCTAGGTCTTTTTTGCCATAGATTTCCGTGATTTTTGAATCATAAACACCCCTCTCCACTTGCCACTGGACATATTTGGCGTAGTCAGTCCCTTCAAGTCTTTTAAAAACTGTACGCGATAAATACCCACCAAATTCTCTCTTGATTCTAGTGTCTTTCCATAGTCCCCAGATATGAAGTCTTCCAGCTACATACTTCCAGTCAGTCTCTTCTACACAGAACAATTGTGTGGCAACATTGATTAAATTTTCTTGAATTTCTCGCGTGGTAATTCCATCTCGCAATCGAGAAGTTAATCCTGACTCTAATGCAAGAGGATTGACTTCTAACCCCTCACACGCCCATTCTACTACTCGTCGAATTTTGGTGACGTCTAAAGGACGAGTTTTTCCACTTCTTTGAATTACGTTAATCATTTATTTACTCCTGATTTTTAATTTAATTTTTTTGCTTCTATTATATTTTATTTCAATTAAACACTCCCTTCCATTCGGTTCTTTCCCATTTACCATCTTTTTTGATTATCCAGGCGTAAGATAAAGTTGAACAGAGTTTTGTGTTTGGTTGACGACAAGCTTTTACATCTTTTTTCCATCTGCAAATAGTAGTTAAGCTAACGCCGTAAATTTCAGCAATCTCTTTGTCAGTGAAAGTCTCACCGACTTTAATTAAAGCAGGGGTAATATGTGAGCGATTAAAAAATTTTGTCATCATTTTATCTGTCTCCTTTAGTTATACCTTAATACTATTTATTGTTGTATTACTCTAATAATCCTAGCATTCCTTCGATATTAGGTCGGTCATTTTTTTCTGGTTTTTCATAAACCGATTCTATAGCTTTATCAATCCAAGCATTAATTTGATCGTGCCTAATTTCTCCATAATCGGTTTCATTATCAATTTCATTTTCACTATTAATTCCTATATTTGAATAAAGTAATAAGAAATTGTATAAATCAATTTCGTTGACCGATTGTATTAACTCTTTAAGAACTTGTTTAGCGTCCATTGCTATTTTTCCTTTTTTGTACTAGCTTTTATTGACAACAAATCCAGCTTTTATAATAGTTTCATCATCAAATATTATGAATCCTTTCCATGAAGAGTCTTTGTTTGGGTTATATTCTGTTCTTTCCCACATTTTGTTATCCTTGATCTTCCAAATTTTAGGCAAAGAATAACTGCAACAGAGGTTTGTATTTGGTTCCCATTCGTTTCTTATGTATTTTCTCCACTTACGGGCAGTAGTTAAATTAATTTCGTAAAGTTCTGCAATTTCTCCATCAGTAAAAGTTTTACCGGATGTTTCAGTAGATTCAATTAAAGTGGGAATAATGTATGACTTAGCAAAAAACTTTTGATCGTCGCTTAATCCATTGAGAGTTACTGAGTTTTTTAGCATTGTTATTTATCCTGAGTGTAATTTGTTTTTTGTTGAGATGCTCGTTCAATTTCTCTAGCTAAATAGCCAATATGAAACGATTGAATACTGGGACAATCGGCAATTATTTGACGGATTAACTTCAAAGGATTCTTACCTTCCCATTCCCCCACAAATTCACCGTTAGGGGTTAGCTGACTGACTGTGATATTGTTTCCATTGTATCCACTGGTCTCTACCAAAAAATTACCAGTAGGGTCATTGTAGTTTTGAAACTCTTGATTAATAATCGATTGGTATTGATTAGCAAGTAATTGTTCTACGGTTTCCCAACAGTCATCGTAAATATGGGCTGATTGACTAATGGTAATCAGTGGACCAATTGTTAAATCGTAGTCAGACTGCCTAGCAATTTCGTCCCTAATATGCCAATGTAAAGCCCGTAATCCCATTGCATTAGCTGGCCAAGCGGAAAACATATCATTGCTTCTAAAGGTAGCTGTCAGGGATAGTTTATTATCTACTACTCTTACCCAAATATGGTTAAGGCAAGGTGAACCGCCGTGATTATGATCTGAGTCACCCCCTTTTCTTTCTCCTCGCACGATTGTATGATAATCGTTTGTACGCCAACTGTTATGTTCGGCAAGTATTTGATAGTTTCCACTTCCACTATCCCATAGCGACATAACGGCACTAGCGGAGTCAATTTCTTTGACTAATTTGTTAATAACTGCTTTAATCTGGTCTTGACCAAACCATGACCTTAAGCGTTGACCATAGGTGTATTTAACCCCTTCTCGATAATCACCATCATCAAGTATTTGTGGGATATAGTTCTTTAGATATTCTCTATCTAAAGGTAGATAATTGGGATCGGGAAAGTAAAAGTCTTCGGGTTCATCGGTGACTATCGCCATTAAGTCGATTAATTCTTGCCATTTACCATCATACCCAGTCGGTCTGATAGTACCAGTAGTCTTGATTCTTTGCAGTATCTTTATCCAAGTTTCAGCAATAGTTTTACCTTCAATTCGATGACTATAGATCGGGCCGGGTTTTACCTCTGATATAGGTTCATTGTAGAGAAAGACCATCGGTTCTGCCCACGGTTTAATAAAAGTGCCATACATTGGCTCGATTATTTCTTTAACTGTAGGTAGAATTGAATAGACTGTGAGACAATCCTTTAACGTAACAGAAGACCGTAATTGATTTAAAACCTCTAAAGGAACATCTATATCAATGTATCCTTTGACCAAAGAATGAATTACCCAGCACTCTTTCCCCACATCATTTTTTCCTTTATAAACTCCATTTTCAAAAAAATCCTTTAGACATTGAACACTACCAGAATTTTTGTCTTCACGGGTTGAGTTCATTACAACAAGATCACGAACGTGAGGATTAGCTAATAGATTGCGAACCAAAAAGTTAATTCCCCTTGAGGCATTATAAAGATTGCCAATTACGGCATAATCGGATGGACTAAGTTTTGATGCTACCGACTTAGCAGGAGTCCATCCTGTACAGATAGCAATATAGCCACTGCCTAAAATCAACTGATTGGGCTTGTAGATTGCGTTAAACATTGGCTTTTCCTTTTTCTTTAATATTGGGTTGCTTCCAAGTTTCTATTTCTTTCAGAAATAAATCAGATTTAGGTTTCCAGTTTTCTATTTCTTCTAGAAGTAAATCTATTTTCTGTTGTATTTCTTGAAGAGTCATAGTCATAATTAGTTTTGCCTTTATTTTGCTTGAGAGATGTAAAAACTGATAACTGATAACTGACATTGTGGTATTACTCTATTTTTGGGAAAGGATTATCTCCTAATCCCCACTGGTGTTTAAGAAAAGCTTTGTACATACTTTCCCTAACTATCATTTGTTCGTAAAGTTCAACTAAAAAGCATTGGGCTTGTTCACGACTCATTTTTTCTACCTGAGTCTGAAATGAACGAATGTTAAACTGTTGCTCTAGGGAAAGTTCGATAGGTTGAGACATTTTATTACTCCAAAGTTAAAATTCAGACTCTTCTTTTTTGGGTTCAAATCTATTATCAAAGTCTTTTAGTGTGTCTTTTAGACAGTGATAAAAGCCGTTAAATTCGTCAAAAGGTTTCCAGTCTTTTTTGTGTTTTTTAAGTAGCTTTCTTGCTACTTCTGGGTCAATAGCAACGTAAATGTAATCTTCTAGTGTGAATTTATCTTCCATTATCTAACTCTTCCCAAAAATTGTCAAAACAAGTGATTTTCATGACTAATCTTTTATCGAATAAAGCTTCAAAATCAGGGTTGCCAAATTCTTCTTTTATTCTATCAGAATGTTTGTTAAAAAAAGAAACAGTGTTTTTAATGCTAATAGCATCATTAACTTTATCTTGATAATATTGTTCTTTTGACATTCGTTCCCCCAAAATTCGACTTCTTAATTCTGTTAAGTCTTTTTTGGTTTTTTCTACAAAAGCAAGTCTAGCTTTAATTCTATCTTCCATTGCCTAACTCCTTCCCAAAATTATCAAAACTAGGTAATTTTTGCTTTGTCTTTACTAAAATTTCCCACAAATCATTAGTGTAAGCTAGTTCTCTAGCCAGTTTTCTTTGTCTTTCTCTGCAATCTTTTTCCCATGATTCCTGAAATTCATCCCATGCTTTCTCGTCCCATAGTTTTTCAAATATATCATATTCGTATTGACTGTAATCAAAGTCGTTCATTTTTTGCCACATTTCTTGCATTGTTTTTCTAAAATAGTTTTGCCTAATCTTTTTTAATTTCTTCCATACGCCATTAAAACCTGGAATAATTAATCGACTGGTTTTTATCCAATTTTTCCAGTTTGCTTGTGTGTACTTTTTTATCGGATTAGCCTTGATAGTTTCCTGAATAATATTTTTTAGCAGTTCAATGCTTTTAATGTCTAGGCATTCTTGAATCTCAAAACTACAGTAGTTACAAAAAACTACATAACTTAATGTGTTTCCCATTTTTACCCCAAGAGATAATGAGTTTTTACAAAGTTGAGATTTTCCCATGACGCACCTCTTTTAGATAGTTATTTGGCTTTGTTTGTCCGCCTTTTCGATTATCAATTTAATATCTTTTTCTGTCTGAGTTTTAGCGTTGCCTAAACGTTTCGCACCCATAACTAAACTATATGGCTTCTTGCTTGAATTGTCAAGACAGTTTTGTTACACTGAGATTAGATAAATTTATATTAATACAAATGTTCGACACTGCTATTGGGGTTGCGGGGAAATTTCTAGAAAATCCTACGATTAAGGCTAATTCTTCTCTATCCTTTTCCGTGGCTATGGGTTCTACTATGACTACCGATAGTGTAGGCAATCCGATTATAGGCCCTACAGCGATGGAATCCGTAGTAATTGCCTGTTGGCTGCAACAGGCAAAACCTCCTATAGCGGAAGTACAAGAGGGTAGCTATCTTGATTGTGAATACTTTGAGGGAAGATTAGTAAAGCCTAAAGATTACCCGTTCCCAATTAAGACTACAGGAGAGATACAAGTAACAATTAATGGCAGAATTGGTCTTGTTAGGCAGTTAAATGTGTTTGAGTCCCCAACAAGTCAACAGTTAGGAATCGCCGCAAAATTAGGACGCAGGATTAAACTTTATGTAAGATTTGAACAAGGTAGTTAGTTTTCAGAACCTTTCAAATAACCGAGGTATCCAGAAACAATTGCTGTAATAACAATGCCGTAAGTATCGCTAGTTTCAGGAGTAAAAAAAGAATGAATCAAGTAAGCAAAAACAATTAAAACACAGACAATAGATGGGTCTAATTTAAGATGTCTCATTGTTATCATCGTCTTCTATAAAAATTTTCTTTATGATTGGTTTGTCACTAATTATTAACTTTAATTCATCTTTATGCCATTTTGTAAAGATTGAATCGTATCCATAAATATATTTCAAACTGTCATTGACAACAACCCCCGCTTTTTTTAGTCCATCGTTAACATATTTTGCGCTACCACAAATATTGTCAGGGTCACGCCCAAAATTCTTAATTCGCCATTCATAGAGTAGCCATACTTTATCAGGAAAACGTGGAATTTCTTGTTCTATGATAAGTTTTTGTAAATCAGCATCCCAGTCTTTTTTAGTAGTCGCACTTTTAAATTTGTTTGCACGAGCTAACCTGATCTGTTCATTGAGAGTCGGGGGGAGTGGACAGATGAAAGTTGCTTTCATAAGCTTATTGGGCGATACTTTTTAAATACCATCAACAAATCATCGGGAATTGTACCAAGTTGACCAGTTCCATAGTTAATCTTTGCCTCTTCAAAAGGCAATTCTACAGATGAAACACCTTTAAAAGAACCCGTATTACATACCCAATCTAAAATACGACCAAAAGCCGCTTTTATTTCTCTTATTTGTCGGGTATCTTGAGAGAAATCAATGCCACTAGAATACTCCACATCAGCCTCGGAAAACTCAGGATATGGCTCACGATTATAGCCATGATAACCCCAATATCCCCACGATCTGCTGATTGCAGTAGATAAATGAATCTGACCATCGACATCGATCATATAATCGTTAGAAGTTAAAGTCTGCCAACTGTCAGGAGCGATAGCCCGATTAAATCCATCGGTAACATTGCCTAATCTAGCTTTAATTATCGGAGCGGGATTACTGACAATTGGAGTATTTATGCTGACATAAGTTAACCTAAAATTTTGGAATTTTAGGTTAACTCTTAGCTTTTCTCTGTGACGGGTAATTTCTAAAGGTCGATCCGCACCTCTATCCCCCTCTACAATTGATTGAACAAAGTAAATCGCACCAGTGACGGCATCTTCTGGTAAAGATACCGATGGTGCGAATAGTAGGAGGTCATCAATGCTAAAAATCATTAGGAAATTTTACTCAACAAAGGACATGAGTTGTCATGAACCGGACAAAATGGACGATGATCGAGATCAGTTCTGAGTTGACCTTTACACCGGTTACAAACTGGATAGCCCAATGCTTTCAGATTGTTATAAGTAACCTCATTGGTTCCATTTGTCGGGGGAATGTTTTTAGTTCCACTTGTTGCAATAGATGGAGTTTCTTCGATGGTGGTTTCTTTGCTTGCCATAATTGTTAGAGAGATAAGATTTATACAGCCACGTCTAAAGTGCGTAATTCAGCTACTCGTAACTGTTGAGAAGCTTCACCGGTACCCACGGGGTCAACGTCTAGGGTTTTGTAACCAAGCCACGCTAACCAAGTTGCCCGAATCCGACGATCAAATTGAGTGACATTATCAAAAGTGATTTGAAACGGCATCCCTACACCAACACCTAACGCACCGGCTCCGATTAAATAACCAGTACGGGTAGTTTTAGCACCTAAAGAACCGCCTAATGTTTCACTCTGGACACCAGGTTGACCAGCCGCTCCGACCCCGACACTATTGCCAGTTTCAAAGATATGGAATTTTTCTACCAACCCTAAATATGAGCTAACCCTTCCAGTATCCCCAGGGGGAATATAAGACGGATTGAGAATATTTAGTAAAGCGTCAAGATCGCGAGTCGTATTTGCTTGCCAATCGTCATCATAACTCTCTTTTAATTGCAGAATTTGAGTCGAATTTAGGAATAACAAATACGTCTGGTCAGGGTACATTTGGAACCTGTTATCGTGGGCATATTGATATGATCGCTGCAAGAATCCTTTGGTAAAAGTTCCATCATCTCCTGTTGCTGATAGTCCAGTAGGAGAAGTAACGAGACTACCTTTTTTGTTGTAAAGATGCAAAGACGTGCTATCAAGCATAGTTTTGATCATGGTATTATCAAAACTTGCATAGTCGTAATACAGCGTATTCTGCATCCAATCAATCATTCCCATCGCACTAAAATATTCAGTGAAAGCTGGGATAGAAACAGGTCGGATTGCAGTAGAAGCCCCTACCTTACCTCTTCCGTACTCAAAGATTTCTGCCGATACGCTAGATGCACTATTATTATCTGATTCAGAAGTCAGATCAGCGTACTCACCCTTTCCTGATAGTTGGTAATCACTTACTGACGGGGAACTCATCAGGTAATTTAATCGGGGAATTCGGATAACAGTTCCATTACGAGCCGTAAAGTCTAAGGCATAATTAGGAATCTGCCAAAATGCAAACCCAGGGATTTGGGTTGTACGGAGAATTGCTGACAAAGTATCAAGAAAAAACGGAGGCAAATCCGCCGCAGTCGTTGGGGCATTTTTTGAAACTTGACCGCCCATTACAGGAGCCGAACGAGTCCCCCTGAACCAGCCTTGTTTGCGACCCCAATCATCTAAAGAGTTGACAATCTGTTGCCGGTTATTTTTAACATGGCGATCTAATCGTACTTTATCGTACAAGTTTACTGTCTGATTACCGCCCATTACAGGAGCCGAATAGATTACACCAGAATTTTTCTGAATGTCTTCAATCAAACCAAAGGTTTCGTCAAGCGCACCTGTAATTTTATCAGCATCATGGGCGACGGTTTTATTGATGTTAGGGAACTGCATTTTTTCTGGTGTTTGGCTACCGTAAAGCTTTCCTAAGTCAGCAAAATTATTAATCGTCTTTTCTGACTCAGTGACTTTAGTTTCTAGTTGAGTGATTTTTTCATTAGATTTTTGGATAGCTTCCGCAGCAGAATTAAGAGAAGCTTCTAAGGCAGCTTTCGTAGCCTCAAACTGTTGCTTTTGTGCTTCTAATGCCGATTGTTTTTCCGATTCCATTGCTTGCTGTACCGATGCTACGGTTGCTGTCACAGTATTTTGTACAAGCTCTTGAAGCATTTTAGGGTCAAAAACTGGCGCAGGGGCAGTAGCGGGAGTGGTAGCAGGTTCGTCGGAGTCAGAATTTTTAACTGGCACGCCACTGCTATCAGAGGGCTTTAAGTCACCTCGAAAAGCCGCTTTTTTAGTCAAGGTAAAGACTTCCTCTTGAGAAGGAGTATCACTTCCTTCTACTGAATCTTTAATAACTACGGGAGTAACCCGCTTAATTTCTTTTAGGGTATTTTTCATTACCGATTGCTGATCACTAACTATTAAATACAATTGTAGTACAGAACTTTCTGTTTTAGGAAAAAACAAAAGTATTAAGACGAGAATCTACTAATCTCGCTTGACGACAAGCGCCAGTGGCAACGAAACTGCATTCGACGGATTCCATCTTCCCGGATCGGCGGTAATAAGAGGTTAACATTTCTTCATCTACTAATCCCGCCATATATGGGGGGTAATGGGGGCATTTAGGATCACTATATGGAATATCACAGATAGGACAAATTGATTCACCGTAGAAAATTCCCCCCATTGAAATATTGGCTTTACGCCCGTAAAAAATTTCTGAAACAACTGGGTGAGTTGCTTCTACGAAACCAAAAACCAAGACCTGATGATAACCGGTTTTTTGAATAATTCGATAATCTTCGTTCGGATTAGGGGATTTTTCGAGGATTTTTGTTATCCCTTCTTTACTTACGCTGGGTAAGGAATAAATAAAAGAATCGTAGATCATCCCAAAAGTTTTAGTTTGATCGTCCCATTCGTGATCAATCATAAACGAACATTCGGGAAAACTAGCCACCATAGTTTCTAGTGCATTTTTATCCCATACCTGTCCAGAACTGTGAATTAAATTATTTGAGGCAATCACACAAAATCGGATTATTTCCGATGATTCCCACGGATCGAGTCCGTAGGGTTTAAATTGGTTGATTAATTGCATCTCGTCATCAGTGGGATGACGGGTCTGTAGCAGGCTTTCTAATTCAGCGCGGGTTAATTTTAGTTCCATAGCAATAAAAAATACTTTACAAACAATTCTATCTAAAGACTTGACGTTTATGGTTAGTTGATGTATATTAATAGAGTGTAGTTTCCATCCAAAACTATAAATAGCCAATTTCAATATAAAGTTTTCGTCTCCATAAGAAGTCTATAGTTTATCTAGCGTGGAAGTGGCCTCCACGCTTTTTTATTTTGTCCATCCAAAATTTAACGAGAGCATATTCTGGGTAGGGCGTGTCCTAGAATTAGAAAAAACAAAATAACAGCCACAATTAGCCCGACAGGTACATTTCTCGGTCGGTCGGGGGAGTGTCCCTATCGGTTGCCAGCCGGCACTCTCATAAAAAAGGCACTCTTGGCAAGACTCTCTTTTGGTAATTATTCTCTTTTCCCACTTGTTGATTAGAGCGTGTCCTCTTCTATTTCCCTCTTCAAAAGCTTCCCTAGACTTAGCAACATACATCTTAGAGCGGTTGATTATTTGAGCCTCTGATTGAGTGCCAAGAATAATATCACGGGAAAACTTTCTTAATCGTGCGTATTGAGTGCGAAGCATCTGACCGATTCTACCGTAGTCAGAAGCGTTCATATCGGGCTTGCCGATTCGATAAAGTTGAATAGTTAAGTCTTTAATTTCAAGAGACATTTTTTCTTCCCACTCACTGACAGTTATTTTTTTTTGCAAAAGGTCGCGGGTAATACTATCTGTCTTTTGGATACGGGTATTAATAGTTTGTTGGGAGATTTGTCTAACTTTTTCAGTAGAGACAAATCTCCCCGTTCGATTATCTCGATAGCGTCGGGTCGCGGGGTTAAAGGAAAAATCATTCATAGCTTATTTCAGGTTCTAATAGATTCTTAAATTCGTCATCCGGAGGTTTCTTTTTCCAGTCATCGATAGCTTTCTGAATGTCGTCATCTGTTACTTCGGCTCTCTCTAGTAATCGAGCAACTGGTTGTAGGTTTTTATCTTCTGGGTTGAATTTATCTGTCATGCTATTTGTATAGTAGTATTTTTCTGGTTTTAGCTTCTTTGATTAGCCGATCACAAACATCACGCGAAGTATGTCCATCCCATTCAGGAGCTTTATAAACCCATACGCAATTAGGAATTAAATCTGCAAATTTTATCGGTAAATGATAGGTAATCATTCCGCTATTCAATTTACAGCCCGCAATAAACCATCCTTCCCACACAGTCTCGTCGCTGTGACAATAAGAGGCAAACGAAAAAGCTGGCAGTAATCCGATTAGCTGAATAAATAAAAGACATCGATGGTCATAAAGTTCTTCAAAAGTGTGGTATCCATCTGAAACCTTACTAGGGTCGCAAGGTATAAAGTTATCGTTGACTGTAATTCCTTCTGTCATGGTGTTATTTGTCTCCCAGTCCGTCATAAACTAATTCTTGGATGTTTTCTGATTTATTAAGTTTAGCTATTAGATTACGGTTTTTAACTTCTAACATTTTTACCTTTAATTTTAATCTTTCATAATCAAGCATCAGATTGTCGTATGAGTCAGTTAATTCGGCGTATTCGGCTCTCAAGTCTTCGATACTCAAATCTTCGATAATAGCGTCAAAGTTATTGTCATTCATGAATTTTCTCTTTAAATTAAATAATAACTCTTGACAGTCAAGAGTTATTTCTTGTCAGTTCCCTAATCCACTTACGCTTCTGTTTCTGCTTTGTTAAGTTCGCCGATCTGAGCTTTTAGCTTAGACACCTCGTCTTTTAAAGCTTCAATAACCTCCAGTTCGGTCATATTGGCGACTCGAATATTATCATTAGAATCGGGAACAACATAAGCTTTTAGATTTGTCATAGTTACCTCTTGGCTTTACTGTATTTTATCAAATTTAAAACAGTTTTAACTGTAATGGAGAATTATCTACTGGTTCTTCTATCGGTTCATCTGGAATATGTTCTATAGGTTGGTTCAATCTATTACAGGCTATTCGATAATATTCTAGTTCTTTCTCGATACAGATATAATTTCTACCTAATTCTTTGCAAGCTAAGGCAGTAGTACCAGAACCACAAAAAGGGTCTAAGACTGTCCCACCGGGAGGAGTTAACATTTCTACTAACCGTTTCATTACTTCTATCGGCTTTTCTGTAGGATGATTATAAGATTGTTTTTGGCATCTACCATCACTAAACACAGGAGGCAAAAAAGACCACACATTTGTGTAGTTAGAATCGTCTATATTTATACGCCTGTGTTCTTTTCCGAGGTTTCTCGTTGAGCTACTAAACTGCCCTAAGTGATTACATTTATGTATCCTATTGCTTTTTCCAGTTCTTAAATCGCTTATAGTTCTCTGTATTGCTTGAATAGTAATAACGTCAAACAATATACCAGGTATTTTTACGTCTTCATATCGTCCGGTCTGTTTAAAATACCTTTTACTTGAATCTTGAGCATATATAAAAATACTCTCATGTTTACGCTTTAATCTTGGCTGTACAGGCATCTCTGTCCTTTTTACCCATGAGATATGCTTGCAATGATGCAATTTTTCATCATTAGCCGAATTAATCCAATTAACCATCGTTGGCATTTGTCCAAAAAAGCAATAAAAGCCATTGGTAACTCGTTTTACTTCTCTGGTAAACAATGGAATATCAATTACAGAATCCCATTTAGCCAATCCAATGCCATACGGCGGATCAGTTATCACGGCATCTATTGAATTATCAGGAATTTGTTGTAAAATATCAAAACAATCACCGTGAATAATTTGATTAATCATTTTGATTTATATTTAATTTTTTAACAGGTTGTTTATTAGTTTCTTCATCGCTTAAATCAGAATCATTGTCCTCAACTTCTCCCCCTGACATACCATCGATAGACTCACTCCATTCTGGCCACAATATCCGATATTTATTTCTAGCATTTTCAGTATAAAAATCTAATCCTTTTCTGAGAATGATTTCTGTATCGATCACCTGCTTAATCGCACCACTAAGAAGCTGACACCATCCGTATCGCATCCTAGAATACCGACGATCAGGCGACCGGGATAATTCTTTAGTTCCCCCTTTTGACTCTAATCCCGGAAAGAAATAGGTAGGGAACCCGGGGATAATTAGCTTGTATCGGCATTGTAAAAGAGTGTCGACTAACCCTGTTAAATCAGAGTTAAAATTAGCCATTTTGCGAATATCTTGACCGGGAAACTTGAGAACATGATCGGTTATAATACCACTTTTCCTACGGATTCCTAAGTCTCGTTCGTAACTCTCAGACTGTTCTCTAGATACTCCTGGCATGATATGAAGAGTCGGGGAAACTCCTAAGTCATTAGATGCCCTAATTAAATTATCAAAAGCCTGCTTAACATCAGCCCAAGCATCTAATGAAGCTAACCAAAGAGAGCGACCGTAAAGGAAATCAGGTTCATGGCGAATATGGCAGATTTTATAAGGTTCAAAAAAATAATCAGGGTCAGACTCCGAAACGTATTTTCTTTGCTCAAATCCTATTAATTCCCCTTGATCTGTTTCTTTTCTAAACATCTCAAAGGTAGGTAGATAAAGAGTCTTTGCTACACAGAAATCTTTAGACTTGTTGGCAGATAAACCTTCTCGCTCGATACCTAACTCTAGAAAACATTCCCCTTTTCCTAATGCCCATCTTAGGGCTTTCTTGAGTCTATCCCCACCAATGACATAGGTTGAAAAATTTTGTTTCCTTAACCTAATATCTTCTGCAATAGCAAACACTTCTGGGTTAATAGGAGTTTCTTCATCGTCAAGGGTTTTGGCTATTATCCATCCTTGATCATCCCCATCGTCGGATGCAAAGGTATCAGAAGCGGCCATGTCTAAGGCATGGATCACTTCATAACACCATTGATTAAGTTCAATCAATTCTCTCGATATTCTCGGGTCACGGATAGGATTTTCCGTAATCTCTAGATCGTACCGACGCGATACCGACACGATCCCCGGTGAGGACAGGGAACGCTGAGAACCTCTTAATGCCTTATCATCCTTTTTCTTCTTTTTTGCCATTGGGAAAGCCGCGTACTATTTCTATGATATAAGAAAAAAGACCATTTTGTTAATGGTCTTTCTTAAATCACCCAAGTAGAAATCTAAATATTATAAAAATCTATCGAATGTCCCATCGCTCCGCAAAACTTTTCTTTCGTCAATATCGTCACTGGAAAAAAATAAATCGGTAACTATTGCTTGCATTAAGACCTTAGCTGCTTTATTGGATATTGTAATTCCCACTTTTGAGGTCGCATCCACTACATAATTATCCCCTACGGGACAATGAGTAATTGTAACAATCTTGTAACAGTTGATAAACTCTAGATAACTATCTACGGTTTCTAAAATCAACGGACGAAATTCTCTTGTATCCATGATAACCTCTTAACCTAACTAAATATTACAGATTACTTTTTGAATTGTCAAGATTTTAAATAAATCTTAAAGCCCTTTCATAATACCGTTTTCTTTCAGCTAGTCCATTTGTACCACCGTTGACGCGACGGGTGATTTGTTCTACCGTTGCCCCACGGTCACAAAGTTCATTTATTTTGTTGTTCATCCACCAAAACCCAGAAGGTAAAAACAAATATCTTTCTGATACATATTTCCACCCTTCCATAACACGCTGATCGCCTATATGATTAGCAAATAACTGGTAATTGGCTCTGCCAGTCATTTGTAAAGCGTCCACACCTCGAAATTTTTTACCATCACCGGGACGGGTATTTCCCAAGTCTCTGCGACCTTCATAGTTTGAGCCGTCATGAATTTCTACTAAGAATCTTAATCCGGCTGATTCATGGGCTATTTGGCTTAAAAAATGACGGACTCTTGGTAACGTAACAATGTCAAATCTTTTAAGACATTCATCTAATTTTTTAAACTGGAAATCAGTAATCTTATCGTTAAACCTATCAAACACGCCCTCAACTTGATCCTTGCGGACTACGATAGGATTAGGGTCGTCAAAGTGACTAACAAAAGCGTACCAATTAAATCTACCTTCAATTGGAGGTTTTATTTCTAGTAAATGATGGTTTTTTTCTGTTTTAATAATTTTATTATAAATCACTTTTTGTCCAGCTTTAATCAGGATTGATCTAAAATCTTGGGGAAGACTTTCAGAACTAGAGTCGATTAGGTGAGACTTTAAGATAGTGTTGCGATTTGCTGTTAGGGATTTCATGGTAGTTTAGTTAGTAAAGTTAACAATTCTGTTAAGATTTATGTTCAAGTATTCCAATTCGTTTATCAAATTCTTCCTGTTTCTTGCGAATTGTTTCTATTTGATCAGAAATAGATGAGAAAGCTTCTTGTTTGGCTTTAATTAGGCTCATCTCTTTGTCGAGTTGAGATGTTAATGTGGTCAGTTTTTCTATTCCTGTTGATAGTTTTTCGACCATTTTCTCTAGTTTCTGTTCAAGAGATTCCATCTTCCTTGATGTTTTCTCAAAGGTTTCGTGATCAAGTTCTTTAGCCTGTGATCTGGTATTTTTTGAAAGCATACTGAGTAATGCTATTGCAATAGCCAAAACAGTGCCAATGTCATTAAAACTTATTTTTAGACCATAATTCCCAGCATAGGGGGGATGGCTTTGGTTAGCAAGAGAAATATAATACATAGTAAAAGGGGGATGGCTTTGGTTAGCAAGAGCATAGTAAAAGGGGAACATAAAACCATTCTAGTCTTTTTTCTTTACTGAATAAAATATTTAAAAAAACTTAATTTTGTCTTAAATGTGCAAGGTAAAAGTCGTTGCCTTTTATGAAGTTTCCAAAGCTGGGATGCCTCCAAAGTTTTGAAAGTTATCCCAGTGTCGTTGTTATTGCTGTTTTGGGGAACTTAATAAAAAGTCATTTCCAGGCATAAAGTTACCAAAACTGGGGATATTGCCAAAATTGATAGTATTATTCCAAATGTCTTTACAAGTATTGTAGGTTTTGTCACAGCCGGCAGTAAGGATTACGCCGTCATGGACGGCCACTGGACTAGACGCTTCGGTAAATAACTGAATTTGAGTTTTACCCCCAAATATTGAAACAGTTCGATAAATTGCGTAAGTAGCTGATTTATTTGCTCCGTCCGTAAAAGTGCATTTCCCCCAAGTAAGATTTTGATATTCTCCCCACACTTCAAAGTCTCTCCGGCTATTAACGCCAGCAATTTGAGTTTCGTAAAATGGTACTTCTTTGCGGCATCCTGAGTTGTCGCCGTTATTTTGCCCAAAAGCCCATTGGCAAAAAGGCGATGTTTTTTCGTCCCTACTTTGCCTTAAATTAATACTAGAGGCAGTAAGATTTTCAAGTGTATAGCTTTCTCCCCCAAGTGATTTAATTTCTCCCACATAACCTATCTGGATTTGTTCTTCTGGAAGGACTAAAAGTGAGTTAGGTAGGTTTTTCCAGTTAACAATTGCTGTAATAATTCGGGCTTCTCTAAATCTATCAGAAAAAAGCAAATTTTCGTCAATATTATCGCCAAAAGCACCCTTATATTCTTGATTATCTGATTGTATTCCTAATTGCCTCTCTATTGCAGTCGGATCAAGGGCTTGCCTTGCCCGAAATATTATCCCACCAATTTTTAAGTCTTGAGAGAAATTCGTATAACCGAGTTTTTCTCCGTTTGTAAGTTCGATTAAAACGCAATGGCACAGCGTTAAAACAGAATTTGCAAATAAATCTCCTAATCCCTCGTCTTGTTGTATTCCCTCGGTAAATCTTCTAATTTGTAATTCTCCAAGTGAATAGATTTGTAAGGAGGTTTGGTTTTGGTAACTTAAAGAAACAGAATTAAATCGAGATAAAATAGATAAATCATTAACTAAATCAGGATAACGAAATGTAGCTCCTGAGCCTTTGGTACACAACCATAAAGCAATCAAATAGTCAATATCTTTTTGTGATAAAGTTGTTCTTTGCTGTAAAGAACTAATATCAGAAAGGATATTTTTTCGAGAAAATCTTCTTCTTTCTCCACTAGATAAACTAATAATATTCGTCTCAAAGCTGGGAGAAATCGTACATCTTTTGGTTAGATTTAAATCAAAATCATGGTTTAAGCCAGGATAAAAAACATCATTATATTCCAGTAAGGCAATGTCTGGTTGAATTCTTGATTCCCGTAAAATTAACTTTGGAATAGAAAAGATGGTTCTATTGCTGTCATCTTTCCTAATAGGCTGATAATCTAATTTATCTTCTTCAAAATGACACAATACCTTAAAAGTACCTGACCATGTTAATTTTTTGTTAGTGTCAGGAGGGCTATTAAATACTATTCTATCAGGAGCTACTATATATTCTGATTGTGGTATTTCTGTATTTCCTATATAAATCTTTAGATTTTCAACATCTGGATAAAGAATAGGTCTGTAATGAATATTGATCCCAACTTCATTAGTATTGCCTACAGGATCGCCTATAAGATATTTTTTAAGCAAGATAAATTCTGTATTAATTCCATTATTCTCTGGAGAAAATATTCCTTCTGTCATGGGAGGAATATCTGCTGAAAGATTTATTAAAGACATAGTAAATTTTATCTAACAATATTTTGGGGACAATAGATACCAGATTGATAAGGGACGTTAATAGTTTTTTCTATTCTGGTAGGAAAAGTTGGTAGGCAATAGATTCCAGATTGATAAGGAACATTAATGATTTTTTCTGGTCTGATAGGAAAAGTTGGTGAACAATAAGTTAAAGGATAGTAAAGACTTCTTTTAACCTCATAATCAGAAAGATCACGGTAAAGAAAGTCTTCTTTTGATCCTTTCATTTCTTCATGAAAATCAAGGATAGCGTTTAAATCATCGGGTTTTAATACAGTCCGAGAAAGATTGAATACCCTAACGGGACTAGCCCATTCTACTATCCTTTGTTCGGCTCCGCTTGTGTTCTCTAGCAAAGAGTTAGAAAATTGAATTTCTGTTTGATAATCCTTGTCTGGAATAATCGGAAATTCAGGAATATTTACTGGGTAAGGATTACTGGGAAAATCGTTCGCGTTAGTAACGCGAACGATGTCAATTATTGTGACATCATAGGCAAGTTTTTTGGGTTCAGTTACAGTACCAGAATAAGTGTAATTTTTACTGGTTCTTTCCAAAGGAATTGTGTCAGTAACCGAACCAGTGTAACGAGAACTGTACTGATTTTCTGGAATAGAGAAAATATTTACTTGCTGTCCAAATTTGCTGGCTATTTTCCAGAATTGACCAAACAAATTAATTCCACCAACAATCTTTAATACTGGGTTTTTATCCCAAGAAATGGGTGTACCCGTACGCCAAAATATAAAGGTTTCTTGGCTTCCATCCAAGCTTTTCTGTCTAGCAGTTCCAAAAATGTGATAGTAGATCATAGCTTAAGGATTCATCGTAATACCATCGGTAATAATTGGCATCAACAAGCTGCCGCCCCCAGCCACCTTGCTAACTACTAGATGAAAGTGATCTTCTGGCGTTGGTTGGGCTGGTGGGACTGTTTCAACTCTGTGTAGACTATTTATCGGTAGGTCTTGAGTAGTAAATAATAAGAACGGCCTCGCTATTCCTATTGGATAATTAGTGCCGTAATCGGTAGTGCCGTTGTCACGGAAAATAAGATTGGAAACACTAGCATTAGGTGTAGGGGTAGCACAGGCTATAGAAGTAATCGGTAATACAAATTGAGGATTTGCACCGCCTGGCGGTGATACTCCAGGTATTGTCATTTCTTTGATTCTTCCCGCCCCCAAGTCGGGACCCGTTCCATTACCCAATCCATAAGCAGTAATGTAATCCAGTGGATAGGAATTATTGTTCCCAAAATAAGCAACTGATGCTGGATTATCGCAGTATCCGAAGTAGTGGAAGGAATATATGTTGCCAAAAGTATTTAATCCAGTATTATTAATCGCAAACATAGCGATACCTTTGTTATCTCCACAAGCGTAAAAATATCCTGACGCCGCGCCGTTATAGTTACCAACAATTGTAAATCTATTGTCGTTCAGTTGAGTTTTTGTTTGGTAAGTGTGTCCTGACCAGCCCCAAAAAAAAGGGTTTTGTCCAATAGTATTGCTAAAGAAGATTTGCGCCCGATGTCGGCCACTACTCCAGCCAAAGCTGCCATCGACATCCCCGAATTGTATTAAATCAGTATCAACTGCTGGAAACCGAATATTAATCTGGTTATCTGGATCAGGTTTGACAAACCGATGAGTTGAGGTGATACCAATGGCATCTAAAAATAAAAGAAAATTAGCCAAATTGAAGTAAACTCCGCCAGCGTCAGCGGTACGCCAGCCATAAGTGGCAAATGTGTTTCTTGAACCAACAACAGGTAAGGTCATAAGATTAACTCCTAACAATATTTTGGGGACAATAGATACCAGATTGATAAGGGACGTTAATAGTTTTTTCTATTCTAATAGGAAAAGTTGGTAGGCAATAGATTCCAGATTGATAAGGAACCACTAAAAGATTGCGTGGAAAAAACAGATACCTAGACATATTTCCTTCCTACAGTAAAAAACAAATGTTTGGGGGTACTGATAGCAGAAACAACAAGTTCTACTCTGCTCCCTACATCAACAAAATTTCCTGTTGTTACGGGAACAGTTAATCGAGTAGAAGTAATAGATAAATTATTTAACCCAGGGACATCTACTCCATTAATTTTAACTGATACAGTAGCTGTACCGGATTGATTTATGGCACTAAAACTTAGGATGTTATACCCTCTTAATAAAGCAAAATCAAGAGGATAAGTTTGAATGGTAGGAGCTTCTATATCCCCAGAATATTGATCAAAATTAGAAACGAGTACCCAATTTGTACCATTGAAAAATATTGTTTCTCCAGAAACAAGAAAAACTGTTAGACCAGTAAAAGGCTGCCAAAAACTCCAAACTCCCGTAGGCAATCCGTTTAAACCAACTACAGGGTAGGCTATTTGATTGGTCTTTCCCGCCCATGCCCCAGTAGCTCCTGTAGGGACAATATAGTAGCTATCTATATTCTGGGGGTTTGGGGGTGAAGTAAGGGTACGGGAAAGAATAGGAGCGGAGCCTATAGAAATAAGTCTAAATAGCTCGTTTGCTATTTGTTCTTTATATTCCTGAGAAGATGTCAGTAATAACCCATTATTCCCGAATATTGTCCCAGTCATCCCCGAATTCCTCTCCCATCTTGGCTTTTACCCAGTTATTGTTTTCAATTTTACAAAGACTTTTCAAGTAAGCCTCGTAATTATTCAAGTCTTTTACAGTATAGTCTTTTTTAAAGATTGCGTGCAACTTCCAAGCTTTAGGAGGCATCCAGTCCTTGCTTAATTTAGGATTTTTGAATGTTTTTATCATCCATCCCCGGACACTATCAATATGTTCACCTTTCTTGTAAGCTTCTTTGAGGGCGTACTTATAGGCTAGGTATAACTCTCTATCCTTGTCGTGAATTATAATTTCTAGTCTTTCGTTAGCTATTTGTTTTTTCTCTTTTGTTGGAAATTCGTAACCACAATGAGGACAGATACGAGCAGATGCGTAGGTTATTTTACCGCAGTTTTCGCACTCTTTAATCGGAGCTTGTCCTTTTTGAGTATCGGAAGATGTAGAGAGCTTAGGATAATCTACATCTTCAATAAATCCGTGTTCGGTTACGTTCCCCGCTTGATCCAATACCAAACAATCAACTTTATCTAACCAAATACAGAGCCTTTGTCCCCGACCAGTCATCTGAATATAAAGGGTTCGGCTTTTGGTCGGTCTGGCGTGAATAATACAAGAAATTGCGGGTAGGTTAAATCCTATTCCACAAGTGTTAATATTTACAATCCCTCTCAATCTTAATTCAGCTACTTTTCTAAATATTTCTCTTCTTTCCTGTTCTGGTGTTTCGGCTGTTATAACAGCCGTAGGGATACCCCTTTCGTTAAATTCTGTACAGAGGCTTTTGGCGTGTTCCACACCCGCCGCAAAACAAACAAATTGTCTCCCCTGACCGAGCCTACGATACTCGGAAACCGTCGATTTTACCGCTTCTAAACAACGAATTTCTAACTGACTAGCATCAAAGTCACCGCCATTAATTTTTACCCCTTTAGTATTTATTTTATTTTTAGTTCCGAAATAGACACAGCCAACAAGCGCACCCCGTTCGATCATTCCTTTTGGAGTAGGCCCAGTCACTTGAACCTCGAAAATATCCCCTAACTCTTCACGTTTCGATAACCGCCACGGGGTTGCGGTTAGACCAATTACGAGACGATTATCTACTGGTAGGGGTTTCCCCGAAAAAAGATGCTGTTGCTTACGAATCACTTCCCATGCCGAGTTTATTTCTTGTAAGATTTCTTTTGATTCAGCGTGAATTAAGTTAAGATGTTTGTATTTTTCCTTAGCTTCATCAAAAGTTATTTTGTAAGTTTCTATATCTTCTCTTTCTACGGCAATACCTAATACTGCTAATTCATCACGAATGTCTTTGATTGAGGTTGTCTGTTTACCATTCTTAAGATTAGTAAAATTATCCTTAAACCATTGACAATAAGCTGATAAATGAACCTCGTCGGCTAGTATTACTTCGGGGTTAAACCAAGTAATACTGCGTCCTCTAGACAAGGTTTGAGTTGTTGCAATCTGAACTAATTGACTTCTATCTTCTTTGTAGCTACCAGCAATTACTCCGGCAGTTAATCCAAATTTCCCTAGAGTTTCTAGGGTTTGCTGAATGAGTACGGTAAACGGTACTACAATTAAAGTCCGTCGCTGTCTTTTTACGGCGGCATCATAAATTATTTGACAGAAAAATACTGTCTTTCCCCATCCGCAAGGGGCAACTACTAAGGCTCTTTTATGGATTTTTAGAGCATCATACAGTTCTCTTTTAAGAGTTTTTTGGTCGTCTCTTAATTGAATTTGTGGCTTAGGCGGTACAAAAAGTGTTTGTGTTTGTAGTGTTAGTGTCATGATATTAGGTGATTTTGTTAGCTTTAGATATCTCTAGTCCAATTCCATCAAAGCACTGCAAATATTTGCCATTATTTTTGGATTTTCTGCAAGTAATTCCCCGCAAAAGTCATCGCACCAAAACCGCCATAGATTACTTCCAGCTATCACATTTCTTTGATTGCATATAAAAATAAGGTAATCAAATAACTCCGTATTAGCAGACAAATCAAACACTTCTCTTGCTATTTTAATTGGTTTAATTTTTGTGTTTTTTGTCATACCAATACATAAATTGTCTTTCCAGAATTTTTCTTCTTCTGTAGGATCAAAACAATATTTTATTCCTAAAATCATTGTTTTACCGCATTGTCGAGTTCGTTCTTGTAGTCTTAGTAACAGATTTTTTTCGTCGTCAGCTTTTCCAATCTTAAGATGGCAAAGACTAGGAGTCCAAAGTAGATAAAATATTTTTTGCTCTTGACTTGGTTCGCACCAATCATCAGGAATTAAATATTCAAAATCTTGTCCGAAGATTTTTTCACAGTATTCTGCATCACTTTCGTTGTCATTAAAAGTCATAATCACCTCAAAATTGTATTTCAGTTTTGATAAAATTTGATATAGCTTCTGCTATTTCGCCTGTCTTGTCACGAATAAAGGTAATCTCCTCTTGTTTGTCAGAGATTCCAAATCCTGAGCAATACCCATTATCTAGATCACCATACTCTTTACACATGGCTATTTCTTTTATTTTTCCTGTTCTTAAATCAAATATCGTACCAGTTAATCTGATTTCTGGTATTAAGCCAAAGCTTGGTATAAAACCACAAAAAACCTCGACATGGGCTATTGTCTGACTATCTAAAAGAACCCTAGCATTAGCTATTAGGCAAATTTGTTCATCAAATTTTAATTGCCATTCAGACCAAAGAAAATTTTTAAACGACCAACTGTTCCAGTCAGAATTAGCATTATATTCTTTATAACAAAAAGATGCAATCTTTTGTAGTAGTCTTGTTTTGTGTGTGCGTTCTATAGCTTCTAACTTTTTAAAAAACTCTTCTGCTGTTGTCATGGTGTCACCTCGGTTTGTATTTCATGTTCGATAAATGAAAGAATGTTAATTACAATTTGTGTACCTTTACCCCATAAACATATTCCATCTTGTATAAAAGCCATTTTTCTAAAATAGTCTCCAATATCTTTTCTGTTTCTGGAATTAAAATATTTAACTCTTCTTTGTTTCCGCTTGGATAAAGATTATAACTTGAGGTTTTATCGTTTCTGTCAAGACTGTAGTTCCAACGCAGAATAACCAAAGACCCGCCTAACGTACCTTCTATTGTGATTTTTTCAAGGGATTTGTCCGCTAATTGATATTCAGTCGAAATTTCTCGACATTCAATCAAAACTTCATACTTTTTGTTTTTTATTAACTTACCATAAGTTTTGTAAAGATAATCTTCTTTAATTATCAAAGTTCCTATTAAACGAATACATTTATCGTCTGCGACCGTATCCCACTCCGAGATGTCCACTGTATCGTATTCGGAGATACTCATCTGCTCAAAAGTTTTTTTAAAGAAATCTCTGATTTCTTTTAGTGACTTTTCTTTTAATACTTCCATTGTTTTTACCTCAAATACAAATAACTAAATCACCGACGCAAACATTGATAAATTTCTCGCAATCGTATCGAGAATTGTTGCAAGCTTGAATAATAGAGGTATTTTCCTCAACAGAAATAACCTTCCCCGACCCTTTATAAAGGATACGATGACCAATGAAGTCTCTAGTTATTGGGTCGTATATTGGCTTGTTTGTAATTGAATAAACCAAGTGAGAGGCATCTATTCGGATACAATTTAATTTACCACGGTTTATTACTACTTTAAAATCATCGATAACTTTAATTACCTTAGCTGGATACGTTCCTTTAGTCGGAAGTCCTAGTTCTTCGTTTGTTGCCATTGTTTTAAGTGTCTGTAGCCTCAATTGTTTTAATAAAGCCTAAAATAGTCTCCATTATCTTTGTTGCTTCTGGAATCAATATCTTTAAACCTTCGTTATCTCCCGCAACATCTGATTCTTCTTTAGTTGAAATAAGCTGAACCCAGCTTTTATTTTCTTGGCGATAATCTCCTATTAGCAACATAGTCACCTGAGTTTGTGTCAAATAACTTTCTACTTTAGTCTCTAAAATGTTAGACGGCTTGGGAAGATATTTAATTGAAATATAATATCTTCCTAGTAAATGTCATGAGGAAAAACTCCTTGTAGTAATTCGCTAGGATAAACAACAAAAATCACGCCTTTTAAGACAAGCTCCCCATATAAATGCTCGAAAGTATTGGTGTCCTTGTCGTAGGAACTTACGCCGAGCTTCTGCGCTTCAAGACTCCAATTTTTAGGATGCTTAAAAGTTTCTTTACAGAAAACCTCAATTTGTTTTAATGCTTCTGTTTTGTTCATTAGCGTTAATCCTCAGCTTTAATTGTTTTAATAAAGCCTAAAATAGTCTCCATGATCTTTGTTGCTTCTGGAATTAAGATATTTAAGATTTCGTTGTCTCCTTCACTTTTTGGCTCTTTTTTAATTGAATCTATCTCAACCCAATCATGTTCGGTGACTGCCCCTTTTACCTTAACTACTAAAGTTTTAGACGATTTAGAACGATACTCAACCCAAACATTGTATTTTCCTTTTAGCTCGTTTGGATAGAGAATATTGATAGAGCCTTCTAGTACTAAATCGGTGAAAACATCTATTTGCCTTAGTTTAAGAGTCCATTTTGAGTAATCAATCATTTTATAGGCATTATCACAAAAAACCCCGATTTGTTTTAATACCTCTATCTTTTCATAAATATCTATTTCCCATGTGCCCATCTGTTACTACTATTTAATCTTGAATCTCATCAAGGATGAAGTTGAAAATGTCTAGCATTACTTTTCGAGTTTCTCTATATTTGTTATCAAAATAATCAGATTTTGATTTTCTAATATAATCAAATGCTATTTGATTCTCATAAGGATAGTTATTGTCTTTATCGTCAGGGTTTATCCATAATCCAAATGAGCCCACATAATACGCTTCGCATGAAACACGCTTAAGCGGACCATCTAGAAAAACCTCTATTATTAATTCATCAGGAAAAAGTGGACACTGAATTATATTATTTTCAGAGTCAAGATTCCATCTTAAACTTGGATAACTTCTGTGACAGAATTCAAATATTTTCTCTGTTACTTGTTTTATGTCCATTGATTTAACTCCTATTGGGTGAATTTACTAGACAGATATTCTGTCTAGTAATGTTTTTACTGTTGAATTTCATCTTCAATAAAATTAAAGACTTCTCTTACCATTTTTCTGGCTTTTTTTACTATACCCCAGCTATCATCATTCCACTCGTCATGAGTGGCAATCATAAACTCTAACTCGCTGTTTTTGTTATGGTTTAGACTTACTTGAAAACTACCTAACCAGGGAAGTAAAGATTTTTCTTCTGATTGAGGTATTAAAAGCGACCCCAGTATATAATCGTAAGTAGCTTCTTTTTCGTAAAAATAACGCTCTTGTTTTTTATATGAGCGAATTTCTATCTCTAATTTAAATAAAGAGCAAGAGCCAAGAATGAGTGAAATAAGTGAAACATCTCTACCAATATCACTATAAGAATAATTCCATGTCCATTTTAAATCTGGGTATCTTCCCTCACAAAAATTAAATAACTTTTCCGCTATTTGTTGTGTGTCCATTACTGTTACTCCTGTCTATTCTTGGATTTCATCTTCAATAAAATTAAAGATTTCTCTCACTATTTTTCTGGCTTTTTTACACAGATTCCATTTATTTTTATCTAGCGGCTTAGTTGTTTCATTAAAATCAGACCTGTAAAACTCTAGCTCACTATCTTTATCGTCATTTAGTTGAACTAAGAAACATCCCCTAAAATTTATGTCTTGTAGGTTAAGATAGCCTCGAATACATTCAATTCTTAACCAATCTTCAACAATCTTTAACTCTAATTTAAATAAAGGACATGAGCCAGAAATAAATACAACAGGACAAACTGTTTTTGAACATTCTTTACTATAGTTCCAGTCTAAATCTGGGTATTTTTCTTTACAGAAATTAAATAATTTCTCTGTTACTTGTTGTGTGTCCATTACTGTTACTCCTATTGGGTGAAACTACTAGACAGATATTCTGTCTAGTATTGTTTTTATTCTTGAATTTCATCAAGGATGAAGTTAAAAATATCTAACATTATTTTTCGATATTGTTTGACTAACTCCCAATTTTCTGCGTTCCATAGCTTATATCTATAATACGCAAGATTCTCAAAAACTATGGTGTCTTCATACCGAGAACTTATATCCTCAATCGGAGGATTTATCCAAATTTTAAAGCTTCCTATTCGGTTGTCTTGCCATCGAACACACTCAAGTGATCCATCTAACAAAATTACACACTCAAGTGATCCGTCTAGCCAAATTTTTCCATATCTATCGAGATAAGGTGATCGAATGACTTTATCGTAGTCATCTGTAAAATCGCAATTCCAGTCTAAATCTGGGTATTTTTCTTTACAGAAATTGAATAGCTTTTCCGCTACTAGTTGTGTGTCCATTACTGTTACTCCTATTGGGTGAAACTACTAGGAAATACTTACTGTTTCTACTACGATACTGTGATGCCCATTGCGGGCTAAAGCTTCTAGATAAGCCATTAATCGGCTTTCGTGCATAGAAGTCTTGATCCTGCAAGGCTTATTTTTTCCATCTATTGTTTTAATTGTGTATCTCATTGTTTCCAATTTTTTGAATTTTGCCTACAATAATCTAAATGCGCCTTAAGTCTTTTGGCAGACTTTTGTTCTTCCGTCCCTCTGATAAGTCCTTTGTTTTTATCAATGTTATCTTGACTCGATAAGTTTTTCCACACTTTTTTAGTTTCCTCCATGATTACACCTTTACTTATTGTCTAAACAATACCGTATAATAGACTTTAAATTAGCTTTATAGTCTTTATGGGATTCTATAGATTCTAGCGATAAAGCCGTTGAAACTACTATATAAACCAGAATAGTTATCCGAAAGATTATACTCCATAGTCGCTTTTCTGAATTTGTCATCATTTTGCCCCCACACCTTTACTTTTTCAAGCCCACGCTGTTCTAAGATTTTATTATACTCTTTGATTTTCGAGTATAAAGTGTCACGTTTTTTCTGTACATTTTCTCCAGATTCTTGCTTAGAACTCCGATATTGTCCTGCGTAAAAATTAGCATAATAACTAATTGTAGTAGTGTCCATATCTGCTGCAACAAGCTTCATAATTTTCTCCTTGATTCATTACTTAAATCTTACATTATTTTACTAGAATTGTCAAGAAATTTCTTGAAAATCTTCCTTCCTAAAACAGTAAAATTGTTCTCCTTTTGTGAGATGATCAATTGATTCAAAATGATAGTAGATTCCTATAGCGGTTTTGATAATTCCCAATGGTTTACAACAGGGAAAGATACGACCATAGGAATTAACACGATAAACTTTTTCAGGGTATCGAGAGGAAATGTATTTTCCAATCATAGGTACTAGAGACGGGAATTGAACCCGCAAAACTTAATTAAATCTACTCCTGACGAAACGCCCTTCCCTTACTCAATCTTTGCCAAGTTTGGTGGATTCGCAAATTTCAGTTTTGAAACAAAAAATACCTTTATTTTTTGCATTAAGTCCCTTTTCGGTTGAAGGCTCCGTTTCACAGCCTTTAGCTACCAAGCTACCCTAGCACTTCAATCCTATCAGGGACTTCTGAAATCGTCAACCCTATCAGGTACTTATATCTAGATAACAGTTAGAGAATGGAATTGTAAAAGTAATCACAGACCCATTTAGAACAGTTTCTACCCTCAAAAGCCATTGATTGTCAAAAGTTACTTCTATAACTTTTCCGACCACTCTTGGTGGGATAATGCGCTCTCCTATTTCTACAGATGCAGCCGTTCGTACTAATACCCTTTCTTTTTCAAGATCAGGAAGGCTATCAATGTGTACACCATCAGCCGAGAACTCATCGATTACCGGTTCTGATTCAACTTCTACTATCTCAGGTTTGGTGACTGGTTTTGGAGTAGGAGTGGGAACCTGGACAATTTCTTCTTTTATCTCTGATTGGTATTCTAGGGATTCATCTTCTATCTCAAAAGCTTCTAATTCTTTTGGCTCTTGATAGTGTAATACCATGCCCCTTGCCTTGACCTCTAATCGTCCATAGCCAGCTTGCTCTAACTGAGTAAGTAGGGTGTATGCAATAGAGGTATTTACTTTTTCTCCATTAATTTTACGTCCGCCAAATTTGCCGACAACTTCCCGGGGTGTCATTTTTCCTGTGGTTTTAACAATTTCCCATATCTCGGATAAGATTCCTTGTACTGGATTTTCATCCTGAGACGTAACCCCCTGAATAGTTAAGAATTGGCTAATATAAAAATCAGTCATCTTAGCCGCTTTAACGGCTGTTTGTACAGGGATACTGTAAAGATTTGTGTTGTCTGGATCAAATATCCAATTCAATAGATGGATTGCCAGAGTAAGCCTCAAAAAAGTCTTCATTTGCTTACCTATATAAGAAGCGAATGAAGGGTTAGTTACTCGATATTTCTTGATAAGCATCTCGTAATGATACTTGATTCCAAATGCGTAATCCTCACCAGTTTTCGTGAACCAACAATTATAAGGATCGACAATTCCATCGTCATCAGCTTCTAGGCTAATCCCACTGATTTGATTGATAATACTAGAAATACACTCTTGAATCGAGTTAGGGTCTTCTGGTGGTCGCCCGCGTTGAGGATCAAGAGGTTCATGTAATAGAAAAAGAAATCGAGAAACCAATCCATCTACGTCGTTAGATAGGTCTAAGTATTTTTGTACTTTCTGTATCTGTATCCCACCTAATATATTGATAGTTTGCCCATTCAGGAAATAGCGATTTTCCTCTTTTACCCTGTCAAAAGTATTTTGTACTGGATCATTCCAAGATGATAACAATCGTTGCCGGTCATTACCTTTACCGCCCGACCGGTATTGATTTAATCCTTCAAATAGTCCCGTTAGCTCATCCGCTACCCATACCCCACCTTGCCAGCGAGGTTGAGTGGACATCGTTTTTAGAACCCCATCAAAAGTTCCTTCATCGTAAAACCAGCGACGAGATTGACAGTTTTCTTTTTCGTAAAGGCTAGGGTTTACCTCACCGTTTTCTTTGTTTGTGCTGCGCTCTTCGCGGGTCATTTCAGACCATTCTGCTTTTAATTCTTTTAGCCTAGCTTGCTTTTTAGAGAGTCTTTCTAACTCATCTAAGTCTTTTCTTTTTAATACCTTGTAAATTTCTTTTTGAGTAGTAGTTTTTCCGCTACTTACCCCACCAGCGTCTGCACAATAAAAAATCGGATATTCCTTCCAGCATTCCCGATCCCTTGCGGTAGTTCGGAGATTAATTGCAAATCGACTACCTAAAATAGCTCCCAATATTGGCCATAAAGAATGCAGTAATCGGATTGGGGGTTGATTGAGTGTCTTGGCACGGGATATAATTGCCTCAGCTAAAGGTTGCGGCAATATTTCAAAAAGATCAGTCTCTTTTTTCTGGTAATACTTACCTTTCAGGAAACCTTCTAGTCCTGTTTTAATAGCGTCCCCTTCCGCTATTTCTGTTTTACGGATGTCGATTAAATGCCGTATTTCTGTTGGCTTTTTACCAGTGGCTTTTGCCCACAGATCAACTTTTTCTTGCCACTGAGTTCGGGTGATTTCTTCCTGACCAATACAGCCGTCAATAGCTGTTATTAGGTCTTGAAAAGTCATCGTTTCTGTTACTGTGACTTCTTTTTCTTTGCTCTCTTTTATTTCTCTTGGTTTATCAACTATCGAAGTTAACAATGTATCGAGAGTTACCTTCTTTTCTTCAATCCAATTAAGAATATCTACCCCTTGAGAATCTGGTAAATGATTCCACAAAGGAGAATCTGGATAGGCATAAAGCCATTTTGCATCGGGGAAATCTTGATAAATTTTCTGGCAGTGAGCCACTCCCCCTTTGTCGCGATCAGGGCATAAAATCAGATTTGCTCCCTTTAAAGCTTCTGTGTGGGACGGTTGCCATTTTTTTGATCCGCCTATATTGCAAGTGGCAACCAGCCCAAACGACTCAAGCCTTTCTACCTTAGTCTCGCCTTCTACTACAAATATCTGGGTCCCTTCTTTAATAGCCTTTTCTAGGCGGTTCTGACGATAAAGAGGTATATCTTTGTACTCAATATCACCTATGCCCCACTTCCAATTTTTACCATTATCTGTAGAGTGCTGTTGTTTTATTTCTTTGTCCCATCTTTGCTTTTCTGTATCAAAATAATCTTTCCGGTACACACGGACTCTTAACCCATTGGCAAAAGGGGGATAAAGGAAGTATTGGGCTTTTTCTTCTTTATAGGCAGAAAATTTGGGTTCTTTCTTAAGATAGTAGAGCGGTGTACCCTCACTATCTACTTTGCTCGATTTTTCCCATCCTGGTGCGGGGTCGTAGTTTCGCTTGCATACCGAGAGTAGATTGCCGTCCTCGGCTGTGTACATATAGCACCAATCAGTCTTACCACAGTGGGGGCAAGGATTGTTTTCGTTGATCTTGACACGATTCGAGGATTGTGTTACCATAAATGTTATTGAAATAAAAGAAAAGTGTTTTGTTTACACGGCCCGCTTCCGAGCGGGTTTTTTGTTGGGTAGATGGGTAGGAGGGAGCAAATCAAGGTATCTACTATCCTAGCAGAATTTTCTTGATCGGTAAATACTACACTTACACTACATCTGCAAATCCTTGCTACGCTTAGGTTTTAGGTTATACAAAGAGTTGTAAAAGGCATCTTCGCTTTCTTTTCTGGCAGTGAGTTCGGTGTCAATGGGGATAAAAAGGTAAGATTTTAGTGCAATCTCAAACACTTCTTGGGTCTTTAGGTCTAAAACCTCAGCCCTTTGACAAATTTCAGCCCATAGCTCTCGTTTTACGCGGACTGAAACAACTTTTATTGGGACATCTTGATTAGCGGACATAGTTTAATCTACAGAATTTTCTATATTGTAGCATAAAAGCTGAGATTGATCGTAAGTTTTTTGTAAGTTTTTTGTAAGTTTTTTGCAGGGTAGTGTAAGATAAGGGTATCTTATCAAAATACACTTTTATGGCTACACCACGATTCAATAGCGACGGATCACCCCGAAAACGAGTAAAAAGTTCGGCTCTGACAGAAAAAGGGATAAGCAAAATGTCCGACACTATAGACCTCTTGCATAAATCCGAAAACAAACGATAGAAACAATAATGGGAGGGACTTTCAGTTAATTATTTATTAGTAGTTGATAATCTTCAAAAATGTTGCTGTACAAGGATCGACTTAAGACTTTTGCAAGAGGTCTTATTAAGGCAAAAAGGATGGGGCTAGGTATGACCCAAGCCGAATTTACTGAGTGGATACTAAAAGAAGGCCGGCGATTGGGATTACCTGGCACAGAATTTTCTGGGGGAGCGGTTCAAAACTGGGAGCTAAAAAATATCGCTAGTTGCCCTGATCTAGGGAATATGCGATTACTAGCTGCTGTATTTGGTCTTGATACAGATTCTTTTGTGAATTATCTTAATGGCGACTGGCTAACAATTCAGGATTTTCTAAAAGATCCAATCAATCAAAAAAAGGATTGTGTTAAAAATCCTAATTTAGTTCCCGAACTTTTTCAGGAAGCTGATACTCAAGTTAAAGCAAAGCTTGTAATTAAAGAAGTTGAGTCTCTTTACTCAAAGCTAGATGAGTTACAGAAGATGATTAAAGAGATCGATCTAGAAGATGTGAAAGCTTTTCTGTGTTCTGCCCCAAAAGATTTACAGAAAGAAGTTTACCAATATTTACAGGAGAAACTAATCGGAGCATAACAAGAAAGAACAGAGGGTTAACCCTCTGTTCTTTATTTGAGATTTATTGAAACATATCATTTGTTGCTTGATATGTTCTAACTGGACTAAATCCTTCTTTATCTTTTCGGTTAATTCCATAGTCACTTAAGTACGGACCGTAAAGGGGAATACTTTCTAAATGTCTATAATAATTCTCTAAGTTCCATCGGCTGCCATCAGAAAATTCATAAACTGTATATCCGTAAACTATTTCAATTTTTTCTAGACTCCCAAGTATTCTTTTTGAATGAATACTTCTAAAAATCTTTTTTTCTGCCTGTTTTTTTTCTTGTTCTATTTTTTCTGGACTCAGTTGTACGGGGTCAAGCTGAGGCCACTCTGTGTCACGAGAAGGACAATCTGAGACGAAAAAAGACATAATACTCCTAATTGTTTTGATTTTTAGTTGATAACTGATAGCTAATTTTAAACTAATCTAACTTAGATAGTAAAGCTTCAATTGTTTTTAGCCCATTCCCCGCCGCTACACATCCGTCTTTAGAAGCTAAAAGCGACAAATCTACAAGTATTAATTCAAAAAAGACTGTTTGTTCTTCTTTGCTAGAAAAGGGAAAAACTAAATCACCGACTACATCTGTTAGTTTTTCGGCCATTAGTGAAGTCTGTGTAGGATCGCTGTAATAGTCAATTTTTTGGCTCATTGTTTTTCTCTGATTTATTTAGTAATTTTCTACTGATAACTGACAACTAATCCTAACTTAATCTTTCTACAAAATTAATAACTTTTTCCCATAATTCCTTAGGAAAGTCCACACTCATTGTATCATCGTCTGTTTGCCTTGCATTTCCTTCGGCTGCTAAAGTCATTAGTAGATATTTAATATCCTTAGCTTTGGGAGTAAGTTTAACGGGTTTTGGCTCTAATTCGTCACTGGGTTTTACGTTTCCATCAGAGTCCAAAAAAGTTGGATTTTTAGACTCTATAAGGTTATCTGTTACGGATTGGACTAATTCTCCAGTGGCTTTTATCCCTTTTTCTTCTGCTATAGCTACAGCCTCTAAAAGAACACTTTCTTTCTCCGAGAGTGTTAGATTTTTCCTCACAAGATTGTGTAAAGTCGTTTCGGATACCTTATCTTCGATTGCTTTTAATGTCGGGTTAGAAAATGAGGAAATCTCTAAAGTTCGGTTATAGTCCGATTTTTTCCAGCCTGTCTTTTCACAAAACTGTTGACATGATTGTTCTTCAGTTAAACCAGCTAATCTATCCTCATGTAAATGCCGTCTAATCAATTTTGCCTTATCGTACACTGATAACTTTTCGCTATCAGTGCCGCAGGAGAGCATTTGATACTCTAAGTCCCGGACGGTTAGTCCGCCTGACAAAGGCTTAATAATTGCTAGAACGTTAGGAATTATTATTCCTTGAGAGGCTAAAAACAACCAAGCTAATACCCTTCGATGCCCGTCCATAGGAAACAGTCGATCACCGTCTGCAATCAAGTGTAAAGGTTGATAGATTATGCCCGATGCCAGTATCTTATCGGCTAGTTCTTTAATTAACTCCAAGTCGTAGGTAACGCGGGTATTCCATCCGTTTTCCCCTGCGATAACCTCGATTAAATCGAGGCTAAAGGTTAAAAGAGTTTCATCAGGCAAGACGTGCATTTTGCCGTCGTCACGAAGCCCTATTCTTGGTCCGACAAAGTGACCATTGGCTAATCTGAAAGAAATTAGCTGGGGATCGACTACGATCAACTCTCCTCTTGCAGACCCATAAGTTCTGATTTTGTCTCTTGATTTTGCGCTCATATGGCTTACTCCTGTTTCAGATTATTTTTAGTTGTTTCTTGCTTTATTCGTAGTCCCAATCAATCAATGGGAGAATGACATAACCCTCCTCTATAAGGTAACTAGCTATAACAAGAGATTGTAGAAAAAGACAATAGTTTTCTTTGAGAAGTTTAGGTATTGCTACACCTGTTAAAATCGAAAAGATAAACTGGAATATAGCAGTTTTAAAACGCCAAAAACATCCTACTTTCCTATTTGAATCAGCGTCAATAAATGCACTGCTTAAAAGACATTCTATATCATTGCCATCTGCTTTAATTACGCTTTCATAAACTCCTTCTAGTATTTTCGATGCAAAGGGTTTTTTTAATGTTTTAGTATTTTTAACTAAGCGATCAACATATTGCTTGGCTTCTGTTGGCAACTCAGCGTAGCTTAAGTTGATTAGTACTCGATAGGTCAGGCTTTTCATTAATTCTTCTTGATGTGTCATTGATTTACTCCTAATGGTTTTTAAGTGAATTACTTTTATCGTCTAACAAAACGCTAGGATTAGCGCTGTGTAAAGAAAAAATGGTTAGCCACGGACACTGATAAAAAAAACGCTTACCAGGAAACCTCGGAGAAAACGGAAAATACTTCCAGTATTTTATTGGCCTTGCTATTAACCGATATTGTTGTCCTAAAAAGATAAAATCCGTCATGTCATCTTCTGGAGATCGGAGCATTTTGATTATTTTGAAAACTGGGAACATAGACGTTGATTTACTCCTAATAAGTTGCTGATAACTGACAACTGACAACTGACAACTAACTATTAAAAATCTTCACTGAGAAGTTTACTAGGATCAATAATTTCACTGCAAACTTCTATTACTGGCTTTGTCCTTGCGTCTATAGCTTTTTTCAGGAGGTCGGCTAATTCTTTTTCAGAGGTTGCTTGTTGGGCGATTTGCTCTGCTTGTGATTGAGGTAATCCTTGATTTACAGCCCAAGCGATACCAGCTTTTTTACGATCATCTAGTAGTGATTGCGAAGGGTTAAACATTTTTACGTTTCCCGTTGACGCAGGAGTTAGAGTTCTGATAGGTTCTACATTTCCCGTAAATTGCTGAAAAGCTTTTGTTTCGATTATTTGCAATACTTGAGAAGCACTATTAGGGTGGACACGAATTGATAGAAGGCTAAAAGTTTTTCGTCCCCTTTTTCCGTCTGGTAAGGGATAAGATAGCTCTCTTGACCCGCGTTCTAGCAGAAAAGGGATACCAATCAAACTACCAGCCGATGTTTCAATAGCTAGTAGTTGCTCTGTTAGTCCGATAATATCCCACTTTGAATGGGTTTCGACTTCAAAGTATCCTAGTTCACCTAATTTAGGCAAGACAATCTGTAATCGACCGACTTGCTTGCATTTACACCCTGAATAGCTTCCGTCAGTGTTTTGTTGCCGTTTGCATGGGATCGGATTAGTGGCAATTATTTTACCAGCTTGTTGATAGATATGTTGCTTTTCTTCATCGCACCGAGAAACTAATCCTGTAGCTCCCCACTCTTCCATCCAGCAAGGAAACACTTGATCTGTATAAGGAAAAGGTAACAAGCAATCTAATTGCTTAGGCTCTTTTCCGTAAATAGCGGTAAATTTTTCGTTGATTCCTTGAATATCAGAATCAATTCTAAAATAATCTAGATCGGAACCAGGTTTTTTAGAGTTTTCTTGTTTTTCTCCCCCCTTGCGAATTTTCCCTAGCAGAGGAAATCGAGCTTGTCTTGTCGTTAAAGATTTAATAGGCACTGTTTTACTCCTAAAATGGAAGGTTTTTATGTAATTCAGAATAAATAGAGGAAGGAAACTCATCTATTTCTTTACCAGTAAAATACTTAGTAATGCTGGGACAATTAACATTGTGAGCTTCAGTTACTTCCTGAAGCTTCGACATAACCACTTGCTGCGCTTGATTTAAAAGAAATTCATAGCAAGCGTCGGGGTCTTCGCCTTCTTCTGGTTTTGCGTGAATATTTATACTGACATTCACAGACTCAAAGTTACCAAGATTGACTTTCTGACTATAATCTACCGAGATATGGGTAATAAGCATCTCTCTTCTAAAACTTGATTAATACAATCTTATAGTAAATTGCTAGAATTGTCAAGACTTTTAAGAAAAAAAACTTACAAAAAACTTACAAAAAATAATAGTACAAAAGAACTAAGTTATTATTGTAAATAGATTGTAGATAAAGGTATCTACAATGGAACTATTGATATATATAGGTTTCAGGCTTTGTTAATACTGTTATCACTATCCCCCAATATTGTTTTTTCTTGCCTCTCTTATTGTCCAGTCTGTTTATTATTCTTTCCTTTTTATTTTTCCTCTATAAAGCATCAACGGCATCTACAAAGTCTAGAACCCAGTCCCTGTAAGGATTTTGATTGTCGATAACCCTATTAACAATCTGGTTACAAAAGAACAGTAGATATATTTGATACAAAAGTACCTATAGTGACACTTGATAAACTGTCATACTCCGCCAACACCTATCGAGAGATTCGATCTATATTAGAAAAGTAAGCAAAACACAAGAGGACAAATCAAATGAAAACTCTGAAAGAAAAAGTAAGAACTGCAGTTTTGGAAAATCGCAGTGGCGCCATCGAGGTTCATGAAGTGACCCCGAAAGGGCATTGTTCGATTTCGTGGAAAGATTTAGAGCAGTTTGCTCAAAGCGAACTAACGGGATTGACAAGAAAGGAAGTCGGGCGCTTCCAAAAGGAAACCCCCGACTATTACCTAGAGCTAGGATTAGGGGTAGTTCACCCCCTAACCGAAACCTGTTGGCAAAGACTGGAAGAAATCCATAGCACCAATCCTAACTGGTGTTTAAAGCCGGATACCACTAAATCAGCGTTTTCTGGAGCAAGCTGCTTCAAGGGACTACTGGATGTAAAACACGACTCCCAGCAAATCTGCCGGGAGCAACGAGAAGCTGAAAAAGAAGCCGAAGAGGGCGGGTACGGAAAATCCACGACGGGAGGGTGGGTAGAGTATCAGTAATCAGTTTTCAGTTATCAGTAAACTCGAAGAAGGTTAAGTAGGGAAAAAACAGGAGAAATCATGACAATTCAGTTTTTTTGGAACAATGAATTTATCTCGAAGTATGAAACTAAAGAAGAAGCTTTTAAACAAGCATTAGGTTTTGTGAAAGATGAAAACTTTGAATCCTACAGTAAATACTCATGCTCTTTTATTGATTTGTAAAAAATTTGATGCTTGGATTTGGGACAATTGGGATAGTAGTACAATCTAACTCTCACGGGCTAGGAATGCAGGGTATATTAGAGTTAATCGCACAAAGAACTCCTAATAGGAATTGAAACTATGTACTATAGTCGTAGTCGCGTGCGCTTTATTTAATCCCTATTAGGGATACCCCGAAGCTTTTAGTAGGGGAAAAAGATTTATTATGTACAACATCGAAAATGATCGCCCAGATATTCAGCGAGCTTATTGGCTAAGTGAAGGGCAAAAAACCGATAATTATTACGATAAGATGCGTATAAATGTTCCCATTGCATCTTATGCTGAGAATACAGAAAGAGCAACTAAATTATCCGACTTAGTGATTAATTTAGTAAAACACCACGGATGTGGTCGTCAATTAATATCTAAAGAAAACTTGTTTTTAGACGTTAATTGGGACGAAATAGAGGAGTTTGTTGCTTTACAAGTAATCACTCCCAAAGGGTGGGATCACCCTTTGGTTAATTCTGAAGATATTGTCGTTACTCACATTTCTGACTACACTATGTGTGACATATCTGTAGAATTATTTGATTGTGATTCTTAATATCAGTTATCAGCAAACAATCATTAATAGGAGTAAAACAATGGTAAATGAAAAAATGCTAATGGGTCGTAATGATTTATTAGAAGAGTCGAGAAAAACTCAAAAAGTTAGAATAGCGTGGCATTATTCCAAAATTGACTGGCAGAACATAGATCGTGAAAAAGAATTATCTGGACACGGAAAATGGTTTGATTATAGCGAAATAGCTACTCTTGAAGCTTGGGTTCGTAGAATGAATGAGAAATATAACGACATATTCCATTATCTTCAATTTTGTGAGAAATAGCTTGTAATTATGCCCCTAAAATTACATCTCGCTAATCCCACTATGTCAGGCGATAATGGTCTTGATTCCAATCAAATAATCGTTGCCAGTGATTCTTTAAAAGGCACTGGGTAACTTGAGTTCTGAAAAACCCGTACTGTGTAAGCCGATTGGACTGACCCCCAATCGGCTATTTGTTGCGCTTCCGTGTAAACAACGCTCCGGGCTGACGTTACCGACCATTCCCGTTTTATTGTGGCTCCGTCGTAAACTTTGATCGCATAACTATCTAGTTCCCCTGATGCGTAAGCAATATCAATGTAGTCAATCCAGCGACCGTTTAACCGCGTCCGTCGATACCAAGTAATAGTTAAATCGTTGTTATCTTTTTCCCTTGTTACAGCACAAGGAAAAGGCTTTAATCCCTCTAAGGTGATTGTGTGAGAAGCTTCCTCTTCTATATCAGTTTCGAGTAGTCCATTAGGGACTATTTTTAATAAATATTCTCGATTAATATCAGAAAGATTTAAAGGCAATCGAACTAAATAATTAGTTAGTAGCACGAATTTTTCTCCTACAATATGTTTAGAAATAGCTGGTTCGGTTCCCTTGACCCCACGAATTGTATATGAAATATCAAATGTTAAAGGATTGTTAGACACAATAGTAACATTTTTAAAAGCTATGATTTCTCCAGTAGAAAACCAGCCTAATTGTTTGCCTGATAAAAATGTTTCAAGGGTAACTGGCTCTAATTGCCCCGAATTCATACTTACTCGTATCCAATTTAGTTTATCAATAAAACTAGGAGATGCGTTGTTAAAATTTGGTGAGAAGCCTAATACAGTACCAGTTACGCTCTTGCCAATATTGCCAACAGCAAAATTATAGCTTGCCCCATTATTATCAGAATAAAATAATGCTCCCTTGGTAAAACTAGAATTACCTGCAATTGCCACATAAATCCCTATATCTGTGTCCCGGCTATCAACTATTGGGCATTCAATAGGAATAGCCTCGGCGCGTCCGTAGGGACGAGGAGTGTTATTGTCTGGTGGAAATTCGTTATCTATAGGGATATCTGGTGAATATCCTACCCCTTGAAATCGAGTAGCTTCAATTTCGATTAAATAGTTCACTCCTCTTACTTTCTTTGTAATTTGTAGTAATTCTTGATGATAATTGTTATTATCATTAGTAAAGATTACATCCCCAACTTTTAAATTCTCCCACGCTGGCAATAAAAACATTTTTGAAAAAGTTTTTGATTGTGTTTTTCCTAAAAAAAGAATTTTTGAAGCAATATTCATAAAAAACACATCTATATCTATTAGCTTAGTTTGAAAACTAAGCTCGTTTACATGAATATCTGACGGGTCTCTAGCTAATACAGTAATAGTCTCATAATTTTTTAAAACATTCAATCCAGATACTGTAACGGCACTGGGAGTTTCCCTGAAATGAGTCAGTTTTTTCTCATTAAGGTCAATAGGATTTTCTCCAAATTTTTTAGACCCAAAAGAACTTTTAGGGATAAAAATAGGATCAGATGATTGTTCTTGTCTTTTGAAGATAATTTTATCTTTTGGCTCCCTTGCTACAATAAAAAAAGCTCGCATAAGTTCTTCTAACTGATCAGCAAAAGATGTCCCGTCATACGATAAATCAAACCCTCTGATTTGATAACTATTCGGAATGTCAGTTACGTCAATTTGATTGTCTGTTCTACCAGCTAATTTACAAATAGTTTTTAGAATATCTTTTATTTTTGGATTTTCTCCACTTTCTCCAATTACCTCAATATCAATAGTAGGAAATCCAGTACCGTCGTAATTAGCAATTGGATAACTATTAAAAAGCAAAAAAGACATTCCAGTAAAAGCAGGCACTGGATTGGATTCTTCTGATTGAATAACAGAAGATGGTGTCGTTTGGTTCCCAGTATAAATAGTTGTATATTCAATAAACTTTAAGCTTTTTTCGTCATTAGTTTCAGAATTGTAAACAAGGACGCTGTTCATCCAAACCCTTCTAACAGAGCCAATTTTTCTAGCAATTGGATAAGCGGCTGTCAAAAAATAGGTGTAAACTTCGGTAGTTTGCCCGCCACCACCACCTTTACCTCCTTGCCTTTCAGACGTGACGACTTCTTTAAGAGGAACCCCCCACATCATGGTTAGTCCTTCTTTTCTTACTTTTCCAAAAGGATAGGATAGGCTTCTGCCGTATTCAGCGTCGGGAACACCAGTATCCTCAATTTTCCCTTTTTGTTGAGTAGGGGGTTTAGGGGCAAATAGAGATAATAATAAGTTAGCTCCGATCCCTATTGCTACGGGTATAAGAAAGTTAGCCACGGGTTAAATAAAGTAAGTATTTTTTCTATTCTAATAGGTTGAGTAGGAATTGAACCTACCTAAGACGAATTATGAGTTCGTTGCCTTAACCGCTCGGCCATCAACCCTTAACCTATTTAGGAAAAAACAAAGCAGGAGAGATATTAAAAAAATCGGCTAATTTTTGAATATGAATACCTGTTATCTCTCGCTGTCTATCAAAAATATCATCTAGGATTGATTGATCCTCAAAAATAGATAATAAGTCTTGCTTTTGCAAGTTCTTTAGTTCTAACAAAAATTTCAATAGCTCAACTCCATAAATATCAGGTATTACGTTGTATGTTTCTTCATACTCATAGATTAAAGCTCCTAAAACACATAAATACTCTCTTTCTTCTATTGTCAAGTAAATTTTATCTAAAAAAGAACTAATAACTCTTTCCGTGTTTTCTAACTCTTTCCGTGTTTTCTAACTCTTCCTTGTTGTGAATAGGACGAGGTGGGTATTGTTTTAATAGTTCTAAGTATTTACCTATATCAAACATATTGTGACCTTAATTGTTGTAGCTTTTTATTATAAGTCAAGTCTTTGATTTTGTCAATATGTTTTATTTTGGTGGGTTTAGGGTAGTAAACCTTATAAAAAATTCTAAGCGCTGACTAATCTAGCTCGTCGAGAGCGAACCAGTTCTGGGATATAAGTGTTCTTGTCATCTTGTCCTTGAAAACCAAGCCTTTCGTACACAGAG
>JBIPMW010000325.1:0-12052 GCA_044376455.1 Crocinitomicaceae bacterium
TATCGATCTCGACTCGGCCACCGCTCTTCTCGACGTCGCTCTTGAACTTGCGGATCGCCGCCCCGAGCTTCTCCGGGGTGTCGGTGATGATCGAGCCGCGGACGACGTCGTCGAGGAGTTGGATCTGCTGCGTCCTCGTGCGAACGATCGGCCGCTCCACTCCGGCGGCCTTCTGCTTGTTGTAGAAGTCCATTTGCTTGCGGGCGATCTTCTCGGAGACCTTCTTCGGGCTTTTGAGGATGTGCTTGTCCTCCGGTCCGAAGAAAGGCTTTCCGCCGGCGGCCTTCGCGGCATCCCTCACCATCTTCTCGAAGGCAGGGGCGGCGGCCCGGGAGTCGGCGATTAGCTCGCGGAGAGTGTTGGCGGAGTTGACTTCCTTGATTCGCGCGTCGCCGATGGAATCGGGGACGCCGATCCGCTTCGCGATCGCGGCGGCGTTGGCGATGTGGAGATTCTCGATCGGCTTCTGGTCGACTGGGACAAAAGCCCCGATCGCGGCGTTCCACTTCGCGCCATGGTCATGCTCCTTGGCGAAAGACTCGATCTGCTGCTTCGAGCAGCAGTCTCCGCCGGCGTCCTTGGTGCCGTCTTTGCCGGCGGCGACCTTCGGGGCGTCGTTCACTTCGACGGTGCCCTTCTTCCCTCCGCCGTCCCCCTTCGCGCATGTGTTGCCGCGGCCGAACCGACCGTCGTTGTCCTGGCCGCAGTCGCCGACGCTACGGCTGGCGAGCCCCTTCTCGCGAGCCCAACCCACGAAGGCCAGCGCCTTCGGGAACGCGACCGATACGCGAGTCTGGAGAGCCCGCGCCGTGTCGATCGCACGGGCGGCGACATGCCCCTCCGTCCCGGAGAACGCCGGGAAGAGCACGGGGCCGACGTCGATGACACGGGTGAAGCCCGTGAGGTTTCGCCGGGGGAGACCGGCGGCAGATCGCGGCGACCACTGCTCGTGCTTGCGGGCGTTGGCGAAACTGTAGCTAGATCCGGTGACGTCACCGCGATCGATCAACTCGGCGACCCACCAGTTGTGCCGCGGCGGTGGGGAGATGTACCGGAGACCGATCGTGTCCTGGGAGAGCTTGAGCGTCCCGGCGCCGTGACGACCGAGCACGACGGCTTTGTCGTGATTGTAGAGGGCGGCGATGTTGTCGCCGGTGCCGTTCATCGAGCGGTTCAAGACCTCTGTGAACGACCCGGGGGAGACCGTCTCGACGAAGCCGCCGAGATCCCTCGACTCACTGTCCCAGACGGTCGCGTACCCGGAGATCACCGGGTCGCCGCGCTTCCTGGCAGCGCAAACCGGGCACGGCTTGCTGGAAAGGCAACGAAGCTCGCACTCGCCGAGAGCGTCCGACGCGCGGGTGTAGACGCGAGGGCGACCGAGATCGGTGTCGAGACAACGCGACTCGATCTCCGGTCTGACCAATTCGGGGGCGGGCATCGATGCCTCCAAGACGGGTTTGTCTTGGAGTTTTCCGCCGGCCGCCCGAATCGGGCAAGCTAGCGTCAGTGGACCGTGCCGGCCGGGTTCTCTGGCACAGAGACCGAGACGACCGTCCCCCCGGCGCCGCGAGCAACTTCCCCGGCGACGTATGCAAGCCGGCTCCCGAACGCGGGCGAGTAGCTGGCGGCGGCAATCGCGGCCATGCGGGCGAGTGACTTCGCGAGCGTCTCGTCGCCGTCGCCGGTGACGGCGTATCCGTCCGCGGCCTGGGTGATCGTGAACTGAGAGCCGTGCTTCGTCTTGATGATCGCCTGCATGGGCTAGCTCCCCGTGTTGATCGGCGTGCCTTGTCTGGCTCTGGCGAAAGCCCCTCGGGTTTGCGTCAGCGCCCGGCCGGTCAGGATGCCGGCAATGAGATCGAAGTATTCCGGGTCGGCAATCGCGAAGGCCGCACCGTCTGCCTTCATAAGTTCTACGCCCATCGAGACGATTTCGGTCGATCGTCGGCTTTCGTATCTTTTCCCGGTGTAGAGAGCCGAATGTTCGGCGGCTGCGGAGCCTTCCAGCCGGGCCGCCGCGAACGCCTTCGCGAAGTCATCGGCCCGGCCGATCTCGTCGTCGGTGAAGATCGAGTTGGGGTATTTCTCCTTGAGCTTGACCTCGGGGCTCCCGGCGGTTCTCGCGATCGAGAAGTCCCATGCGAGATCACGGGCTTCTCGGTTGGCGTGTTCGATCTGGTGTCCGTACTCGTGAGCGACCGTCGACGCCGAATCGCCTGGGTTCAGATAGGTAGTGCCAGCCGTGGATGACTCGGACGCTAGCTGCAATACCCGATCGAGGCTCGGGGCGACGCCTTGCGCCCAAATCGTCTCCGCTTCGACGAGCTTCTTGTGGTATTCGATGTCGTTGCCGTAACCCGCGGACGCTCGATCCCTCTTGGGGTCGTACTCGACCGGCGCGGTAAGCGCCCGACGATGAATGAGCGGGTGCGCGATCCCGCGGAGGAACTTGTCGGACTCTTCGAGATTCTTCTGCGCGGCTTCCGACGCTTGGTACGCGGCAACGCTCGCGGCGGCGTGCTTTTGCCCGACGCCGCCAATGAGCTTGCTCGCGTCGCCGCTGAGTCGCGTGGGGTCAGTCCTCGAAAACTCCATTTGTTCCCGGCGAGCGGCGGCGGATGCTTCCAGAGCCTTGCCGCCGTCTTCGCGGAGCACTCGGCCGACTTCTTCGCGGAGAACTTTGGCGGCGATGTTTCGGTTGGCTTCCTTGACCTTTTCGTAGTTGAAGACCGCGTTGTCGATGTCACGCTGCATGTCGTCGCCGGCCATGGCGATCTGGATCCGGATCTTGGCGAGCTTCGACGCGGTCTCGACGAGAGCTAGCTTCTCTTCTTTGCTGACTGCCGGATCCATGGAAGCCCGGGTTGCCGCCTCGCTCGCGACCTGTTCTTCGAGATAGGCTTTGTCGAGGGCTTCCTGCCACTTCTCCATCGCGTCTTGTGCGTTGCGTCTCCACTCGACGGCGGCGAGATACTTCTCTTTGGCCGAGCCCTGAAGGGCGATGATCCGCTTTCGCATGCGGTTGAAGTCTTTGATGTGCTCTTTCCGCACTTCCTCCCATGACTTCGCAGCGCCGACGAACTCGGGCGGGGGCGTCGGAGCCTTATGCCGGGCCGGCTGCGGACCGCCCGTCTGCGACGGGGCAGGGGTCTCTGCGGCGGGGGCGCTCCCGTCTCCAGCGGCGCAGGTGTTGCCCGGACCGAACAATCCGCCGGCGACCTGACCGCAGGGGTTCAAGGCTCGGGACTCGGCCGGCAGCGGCAGCGATAGCCGCTTCGCGTCACGGGTAACGTGATTCCCTTCATGCCCGCCGACGGAGTCGAGTGGCTTTCCGGTGCGGTTCGCGACCGAGACATGGAACGGTCGCGTCGGCTCCGCAGTCGCGTACTCTTCTCCGAGCGATCCGACGTAAGCCCTGAGTGCTTCCTGCTCGTTCACGAGAGCAAAGACCGACCTCTTCCCGTACCGCTCGACGACGTAGACCTGACTTGGATCGAGCGTGACGCGGAACCCCAACGGCGGGAGCTTCTTCCCTTTCAGCCCGTCGGCGAGTCCGTAGCCAAGAAGGGTGACATGGAGATCGTCGGTCGCGATCGGCTTTAGGTCAGGAAGCGCAGCGATGGCGGCTTTCTGGATGTCGGCCGCTTCGGCCGGCGGAACTTTGACCATCAAGATCCGGTCGACCTCCGGGGTGTCGGACCCGTCGCCGGCAGCGCAGGTATTCCCCGATCCGAAGCGCCCGCCGGCGATCTGACCGCATGGATTCAAGGCCCGCGACTCGGTCGGTGCGACTGCGGCTAGCGCGAACAAGCCGGCGAATGTCGGCGGCGGGGCCGGGCACCCGACTGCCGCCTCGACTTGCCGGGCTCGCGCGGCGTATTCGGCAAAGGGCTCGCCGGGCTTGCGGGTGATCTGCATGGCTAGCTCCGGGGGACAGCGATGATCTTTCGGATCCTGGCTTTCCTGGCCGCCAGTTCCTTATAGGTGCGGGCATGCCATCGCTTGCACTCCGCCTTCGCGGCGTCGTTCTTTGGGGTTCCGTCGGGGTTGAAAACGTAACTCATTCGTCCTCTGTCTCCACGAGATCGACGACCGTTATGCCGGTGTACCGCGATCCGTTCGTTCTCTCGATCGTGACGTCTTTTGCGACGTTGGCGACGCGAAAGCTGGCGCTGTGAGGATAAAGGATTTCGTACTCGCCGCCGGCCGAACTGACGCGGTCGATTGGGGCGCCGGAGCTACCGACGAATCTCCAGAGCGTCTTGATGGCGGATCCCTTCCAGTCTACCGCGAACGTCGGGCTAGCGCTCGTTGAAAGAAAACCTTCGCCGGAAAAAATGTCCCCGGGCGAAAGCCCGTCGGCGAGCGATTTAGCTCCCCCTCCGGTGGACCGCCAGCTTGCGATCGGACCGTTGGTGTTTGCGTCGCTGGCGATCTGCCGAAGCCCGTCGTCGAGCGATTCGAGAGTGGTGCCCGACGAGAACTCGTCTGATTCGCGTGCGGCGTCGTAAGCCCACTGGAGCGCGTCGTCGTAGGTCGTGTAGTCCTTCTTGCGGCTGAACCCGGAGATCCAAGAAGGCGAGTTGTCGGCCACGAGTGAGTCGAGTTTTTCTAGCAATGCTTCTGGCGTATCAACGCTGAATGTCTCGCGGTAGTCGCGGATCGTCTCGGCGATGTCGTTCAATGACTGGCGTTCGTGATCTCGCATCCCCGGGATGTAGATCGTCTTCGCGTCGTGCGGGTCGCCCGGCATAGGCTTGACCGATGTGAACTCGAAGCTCGGGTCGAAGGCGGCCGGCCACTCTTCGCCGTGAAGAGAGAAGTGGTCTTGCGCCCATCGGGATTTCACTTCGGCGTAGATCTTCTGGGCTTCGTTGAGGGAGTTTTCCCAGATCGGGAGCGCGTCTTTGCCGTTGTCGATGACGTCGAGCGCGTCGGAGTCGGTGATCGGGATCAAGTCGTCGTCGCCGTACTTGTGGAGAATGTCGTCGGGATCGGCTTCGTCGAGGTTGTTTCCAGTGACGAGAACGTGATCGAGGCTACCGTCTCTGGCGGCGTTGTTGGCGGATTCGTACTGGTCGCCCGTGTAGGCGCGGATCGCTTCGAGGACTTCGTCGTCGGCGCTCCTGGCGGCGCTCCAGTCGACCGCTTCGATGAAAGGACGGTCGTTTGCAGGGAGCTTGAGCGTGCCGCCGTCTTCGACCGGCGTGAGCATCTCGCAGACCGGCGGGCAGTTCGCCGCGGACGTCGGCATGCTGCCTTCCGGCGTGTCTTCGGGCTCGCCGCCCCCGCCCCCGGCATCCCCGTCGCTCGCCGCGCAGGTGTTCCCCGGTCCGAACAATCCGCCGGCGACCTGACCGCAGGGGTTCAGGGCGCGAGAGCCGGACGACTGGTCGCGGAGAAGGATCTCGTTCGGCGACATGCCGGCTGCGAGCATCGCGTCTTTCTCGCCGGCACGCGAGAGGATCGCCCCCATGTCGAGCATGTTCATTGGCCGCCCCATGGTTCTAGCTTGACTGCTTTGCCGGACGCGATCCGGTACTCCGCCTCGACGGGGTTTCGCTTCTCGCCCTTGGCTTCCGGGGAAGCCGGGGTCGCTTTGAAGACCCGGATCTGGTCGCGGGGGATCGCGGCGAAGGCGTCGAGATCGTTGAAAGCGAAGAACGGGTCGTACTTCCCGGTCACGGCTTCGCGCTGGAGCGAGTGGGAGCGGTACAACTCGAAGGCTTGCTCTCTCGCCTCGGACGGGGTTGCCGGGCGACCCCACCGATTCCACCGCTGGACGCCGTCAGCGCCGGTGAGGGGGGAGCCAATCGGCTTCCACGATGAATCGACCGACGACTGCGGGGCGTAGCCGGCGGATCTTCCCGGAGCGTCCTTCGGGGTCTCGACGGAGACCCGCGGGTCGCCGCCGTAGAGATCGGCGAGTGAGCGACCGTATCGCCCTTCCGACCACTTCTCTAGCTCCGATAACCATCCCCCCGCCGTCGCCTCGGCGATCATGTCTGCCGGCTTGATCTTCCCCTCGACGACGTCTTTCGCTTCGAGCATCCCCTCGAAGATGCCGCGGGCGACCCGCTCCGACGTTGTCAGAGAGATGGCATGCTCGTCGCCGCCGCCGAGCCCTTCGCCGCCCCCGCCCCGCTGGTACGGCGTCTTGAGACCGTCGCTCGCGACCTTGTCGCCGGCGACGGTGACATGGAAGAGCGTCTCGGGGAGGGTGACGAACTTCTCGGCGTGTCGCTTCGAGAGCCCCTTCTCGATCGCTTGCTCTGCCGTCATCGTGCCTTCGGAGAGCGCAGCAAGCATGGCGGATTCCCATGCCTTCCCCCGCCGCGATCGCTCGCCCATGACCGCGGACAGTCCGTCCGGGTCAGATTGCCACGTTGCTTCGTTCGGGAGTGGCGGCCCGATGTCGTTCTCGTGGATCTCCGTCAATGGCTTGCCGCCGGTCCAGTCCCCGCCGGCGGCGCAGGTGTTCCCCGGCCCGAACAAGCCGCCGGCGACCTGACCGCAGGGATTCAGGGAGCGGGATTGCATCCCCCGGCCGGCGGCCTCGAACAGATCCGAGAAGCTAGCTGCTGGTCTCGGAAGTCCGAGCGCCAGCCCGGCGCCAGCGATGGATCGCTGGATCTGCTGCGGATCGGAAAGTGTGCCGGGGTAAACAATCATGGAAGCTCGTTATTGAAGTCCTCTCGATCCTGGGCGATCTCTGCCGTCTGGGCACCAACTGCTCGCGGGGCCGCCGGTGCCGGCGACTTGATGATGTCGAGGATCTGCTCGATGCCGGTGTCTCGCTTGATGCCGCCGAGCGCTACTCCGGACAGATACTCCGCGACTGTTTCGAGGGGGTTCGAGGCGCCGTAGACGCTGACGCGGGAGGCGATCCTCTGCGTCACCTTGTCCCCGGCCTTGCCGCCGGTGCCCTTGGTGATCTCGAACAAGTCGGGAGCGAGCAGGACTTGCGAGGCTAGCTTGAAGAGCAACTGGTCCCGACCGTCCAGATACTCCTGAGCGCGAAGGTCCGAGATCGGGCCGGTGGGCGGGATGCCGAACTCTCTCCGCATGCTCTTGGCGTGAGCGCAGTGAGCCGCTTCGTGATAGCCGGCGTGCATGAGCGACGGCGAAGAAAACGACTGGCTCGCGAACTGCGTGAGCATCTTCTTCTGTGTTGGTGCGTTGTCGGTGATGATCGCGATCTCGTCTGTCTTGGCGTTGTAGAAGGCGACCGGACTCGCGGCCTGCTGCCGGGCTTCGGCGACCGCGGCGTCGAACTCTTCTTGGGTCACTCCCAGCGGGTTTTCCGGAGACGCGATCCGGTCTCCGTATGCCGCCCGGAATCGCTGCTCGGCGAGATCGGACTCGATATTCCTCGACGTAGCGCGGACCGAGACGTCGGCGATTTCGGGGAAGTCTTGGATCGCTCGCCCGATGCCGACGACGAAGCCGGCGACGGACTGCTTCTGTGCGTCGCTGCACCCGGCCGACTCGCAGACGCCCGTGAGATCCTTGTCTAGCTCCGTCCCGTCGCCCTTCCAGCCGTAGGCCGCGAGAATCTCGGACGGCGGGGTGCCGTTCTCGAAGATGGCTTCGTAGGCCGATCGGACTTCGGTCTCGCCGGTATGCCCTGACTCGTCCTTCGCCGGCGTCGCGTCGAAGCCGGTGTCGGCAGCGGATCCGCCGGTGGAAGCGGCGCAGGTGTTCCCGATCCCGAATCGCCCCTTCGAGTCCTGCCCGCAGGGGTTCAGGGAGCGGGCTTCTTCGCCTTTTCCGCTTCGGCCTTGAGAGCCCTGGCGGCCATTTCCTTCATGGCCGCGATGAACTTCTCCTTCGGGGTGTTCCCCGGGAGTTGGAATCGCACGAGAGCCATGTCTCGCTCCGTTTCTTGGGTGATGAATCGACCTAACTGTAGTACGTCCTAGGGAATAAGTCTGTTCGGTGAAGCCCTTTGCCGCAAGCCAGTTGGCCCGCTTCGTGTCATAGTCCTCGGGCTTTCGGGGATCGTTGTCGGAGTAGTGGACGAAAGTGTCGTTGAACGTCGACATGTTGAAGACCGCTAGCTGCCGAGCATCGCGTGCGTCTTCGAGTGCCTTCTCGACGTCGCCGTGTTCGTACCGGGTGGCGACGTCGAGATAGAACTGCCCGCCGTCGAGCCAGCCGCCGATGAACTTCGTCTTGTCGTTTCCGTCGAGTTGCGCGGCGTACTTGTCGAACCAGTCACCGATCGTGCCGTCGGCCTTTCCGTCGGCGACGTCGCGAGCGCTGACCGTTGTCTGCTCCGGATTGAGGGAGACCATGATCCCGTCCTTCGGAGCTTGAAAAAAGACGGGGTCGACGGTGAATCCGTCGGCGTTCTCGGGCTTCGAGAGGATGTCGGCGATCGTGTCGATTCGCTCGCCCTTTTGTTCGGCGAGCAGCTTGTCGGTCATCGCGGCGTCGATGATCCTGACCGGCATGTCCTTGCCGAGCGCGTGATACATGGCGACGCGGTGATGCCCGTCGACGATATGGAGCTTTCCGTCGCCGTCGCGGAACAGCTTCGTGACGTAACCTTCGCGGAAGGAATCTTTGCCGCTGACGACCTTGTCGATCGGCTTCGTCTTCAACAGTTCTTCGTTCGCTTGAAGCTCGGAACCAAAGGGCAGAGTTTCGACGGGGAGCGTGTTCCACTTTGCATCGGAGAGCGTCCTGGCCTTCGCGACGACCTTCTCGTTCTCGGCCTTGAACTTCATGCCGTACTTCGACGACGGGACTCGTCCGGGAGGAACGGCAGATCCCCCGCCGCCGGCGTCGGAGTCGGCCGCGGCGCAGGTGTTCCCGAGACCGAAGCGCCCGTCGGGGTCTTGTCCGCAGGGGTTCAGGGAACGCGACTCGACAACGCCGTCGGGGCCGAAGCCGAGACGGCGAGCCTCGAAGGCCGCGAGCTTCTTTCGCATTTCGGCGATCGATTCGCCTTTTTCGGGGACGATGAACGTCATGAGCGGAGGATCTCCCGGAGTCCGATGGTTTTTTCGCCGGTGACCTTTGGGGGCTTCGCGGCTGGAGCGTGCAAGAGATCCATGACGGAATCCAATTCCGGATCTCGCTTGACACCGCCGAGAGCGACGCCAGTGACGTACTCGGCGGCAAGCTCGCGCTCGTTCGTTGTCGCGTACTTGCTGACCGTGTCCGCGATACGCTTCTCGCCAATGATCGCCAGCAACACAGAAGCGTCTTCGGCGTAGACGTTCATGGACATGACCACCTTTCGGAACTGCTCTTGGTTGAGCGCTCCGTTCGGAGGAAGCGAGTTGCGATTCCTGACTGCCTTCCAATGGGCGGCATGAACGGTTTCGTGGAATCCGGTATGAAGCTGCGAAGGCGAAGACAAGACCTTCGAGACGTAGCGGGTCTTTGCGTCGTCGGCACTCGAAACGACGTCGGCGACGATGGTGATGGTGTCCTCGTGCGGCTTGTAGTAGCCGGCGACTCCGCCGGCGCCGGAAGCGTCGATCTCCTTCGCTAGCTCCTCGTCGAACTTCTCTTTCGACCACGACTTGTCTTTGAGCAAGATCTCGTGCATGTCGCGGAAGTCTCGCTCGACCTTCTCTTTCTCTTCTGCGACCGTCGAGACGCGAACCGAGACGTCCGACGTCAGCGGGAACTGCTTCATCGCCGCCGCGATGCCGGCAATGGACGCCGAGAGCGCTTTCTTCTGGTTGTCGGTGAGCGACTTCGAGGCTCGCTCGATGTCGGCTTCGAGGATCGTTCGGTCGTCGTCGGAACCGAGCCAGCCGACGGACTTCAAGAGATCGCCGGGGTGCCCGCCGGCCTCGAAAATGTGCTTGTGCGCGGCGGCGGCGAGTGCGTCGCCGGTGTGCCCCGACTCGCGGCCGGCTTTGCGCTTGATCGCCTCTTCCTTCGCGGCTCGCGCGGCCTTGCTGGCGGCGACCTTCGCGCTCTTGTCGCTCTTGTCGCTCTTCTCGCTCTTCTCGCCCGAGCCGGAGCTAGACCCGTCGCCGGCGGCGCAGGTATTGCCGGTGTCGAACGTCCCGTCGCCTTCCTGGCCGCATGGGTTCAGCGCTCTCTTCGAGAGACGCTTCGCCTTCTTCGCTGCGCTGGCGACTCCGCCGGAGAGGACTTGCTGCCCCGCCGGATCCGGGTCGTCCGGAGCGTTCTTGCCCGGGGTGCGGCGGCCGGGAGGCTGGCGGCGGCCGGGGAGCCCCGGGATCGCTCCCTCCGGGCCGCCTTGGGGCGGGTTGGCGGCCTGCTTGGCAGCGGCTTCCGCGGCGGCGAGAAGGGCTTCGAGCGTGTTGAAGTTGTGGGAGAGGAGCACCGTGTCGCCGCCCTCGACCGGCGGCCGGCCTTCGGAGACTCGGCCTTCGTTGATGGTGGCGAGACCAAGCTGGATCTCCGTCGTCATCATGCGAGAGCGGGACGCGGAGTCGGTGCGAAGGATCGCCCGGACGTCGAACTCGGGAGTGTGCTCGTCGTCCTCGTCGAACAGCTTTAGCTCGATCTCCTTTTCGAGCCGGAGGATCCACGGGCCGGCGCACGACCGGAGAAGCTCGATGCCGGCGATCTCCGGGTTCCGCTGCGGAGCGCCGCCGGAGAGCCCAAGCTGCGAGGGCGGGACGCGGTAGATCCTGGCGATCTCGCGGAGTTGCGATTCTCGGGTCGCGTTCAGTTCGTTGTCGCGGTTCGATCGCCCAAGCTCGTGAGCCTTGAGCCCGTTGGGCAAGATCGCGGTCTTGCCGGCGTTCATTACGCCGCCGTAGATCTGCCGCCACTGGTCGCGGAGCTTCTCTTGCACCGGCTCGGGGACGCTGTTCTCGGTTTCGAGAACGATCGAGGGACTCGCGCCGTTCTTGGCAGTCGCGATCGCCCGGAGATCGCACGCGCGTGCTAGCTCGATCGCTTCTGACATAAGCTCCGCGGGAACCATCCCCGTCAAGCCGCCATCGTTCGAGAGCCACTTGAAGTGAAGGATCTGGTCGGGCGTGAAGAACTCGTCTTTGCCGGTGTTGGGGTTGTCGTAGGCGTAGCGGATCACGCCTTCGGCAGTCTCCTCGACGCGCATGCGAGACGGGTGCATCGGCACGAGTCGGAGGACGACGCCGCGGCTGCGGACGATCTCGCAGTACGCATTGCCCCACACGCAGACCCACGCGACCAACGTCTCGACCCACGAGAACGCGGTCACGTTCGGGGAAGGGGAGACGTTCAGCAGTCGGTAGAGCGGATGCTTCCTGGCTCGCTTCTTCGACCGATCGTCGATGCGGTAGACCTCGATCGGGAGACTGGCGACGGTCTCGGAGATCACGCGGACGCAAGCGAGGATCGACATGCAAGCCATCGCGACGACCGGGTCGCTTGGCTTGCCTTTCGCGGGATGAACCCCGAGATCCTTCCAGATCCAGACGTCGGTGGCGCGCTGCTGAGTCGCGATCTCGCCGATGCTCCACGTTTTGATGTCGGACGGCATGCTTGCGCTCGCGATGGGAGGGGACGGTCCTGGCCGCATGCGGCGATTGTCGACCCGGGGCAACAAAGCGGGCAAGAAAACGCCGCTAGATCGTCGAGAGGGTCCAGTCCAGTTCGTCTTCCTTGACCTCTTCGAGCCAGCTTCCGATCGCGTTGACGAGCGCGAATATCCCGTCAATGCGACCCCGGCTCTTGTCTTTGGCCGGCTTGATGTTCCCGGCTGCGTCGCGAGCGACGACGCAGCAACTCGCTTGCCACGCGGAGAGCGGATTGCCGCCGTGAATGAAGCGACGCTCCGCGACGATCTTCTCCAGAAACTTCGAGGGCTCGGAGAGCGAGCCGTAGCCTTGCCCGAGCTTGACGATCTCGACGCCTTCGCCGGCTAGCTCCTGAGAAAGCTGATTGGCTTGCCACCGATCGACCGCGAGCTTCTTGATTTGCACTTCGGTCGAGAGATGGAGGATGTCTCGCCGGACAGTGGCGAACTCGACAGACTTCCCGGGGGTGAGCCTGAGAACCTCGATATTCGCCCAATGCGTGTAGGGGACATGGTCCCGAGCTTCGAGGGTCTTGATCTGCTCTTCGG
>JBIPMW010000451.1:0-3906 GCA_044376455.1 Crocinitomicaceae bacterium
TCGGATTCATGGTGATCATGCTGGCCGGGCGGCAGGGACTCATTCCGGAGATCACAGACGCACTGATCGGGGAACGTGTGGTTTTTGCCTATTCGATGGCCGGGCTGTTCATGGGCTATCTGTACTTCTCCATCCCTCGCACCATCCTCACCGTGATGGCGGCGGCCGAGAAACTCGATCCCCGACTCGAAGAGGCTGCCCGCTCCCTCGGTGCCAGTCCGCTACGAGTGGTGTTTGATGTTGTTGTCCCAGCCCTTCACCCCGCGTTTCTAGCGGCAGGAGCCATCTGCTTTGCCACGGCAATGGGTGCCTTCGGAACAGCATTCACGCTGGCGACCAAAATCAATGTGCTGCCGATGCTTATCTACACGGAGTTCACCCTGCAGGCAAACATGGCCATGGCGGCTGCGCTCTCGTTCATCCTGGGAGCGATCACCTGGGCTGTACTTGCACTCGCCCGGACGTTCACCGGCACGACTGTCGCTGCGGCAGGTTGACCCTCGCGTTTCCGCACGCATGATCCGACCTCCTCATACCTCATGGTTCTGGGCGCTGATGGCGTTCACGATACTTGTGTGCGCTTTTCTCGTGATACCAGTGGTGATGTCCATGATCGCAGGTGTCACGCAGAACTACTTCGCGGGTTGGCGTGCCGGGTTGACGCTGGATTGGGTGATCAAGGTATGGACAGACTACCGGCATACGATATTCACATCAGTGACGGTGGCACTGACCTGTCTGGCGTGCACCCTGATCCTGGGAGTTCCGACAGCCTACGTGCTCGCCAAAAGAAGCAATGCACTCACGCGGACCATCGAAGAGCTTCTGGTCATGCCGGTAGCAGTGCCAGGCCTGGCTACTGCACTGGCGCTCATCGTTACCTACGGTGGCATGGGTAACCTGCGGTCAAGCTGGCTGTTCATCCTGATTGGACATGTGCTCTTCACCTTACCCTTCATGGTCCGCAGTGTTCTGGCTGTGATGACTTCGATCGACCTGAACACACTGGAAGAAGGGGCCCGAAGTCTGGGAGCCGGATTCCGACGGCGATTTTTTGGTGTTGTGTTGCCAAATTGCCGATCCGGCATTGTTGCGGGATCCCTGATGGTGGTCACGCTATCGTTGGGTGAGTTCAACATGACACTGCTGCTTCACACGCCTATGACACCAACGCTGCCCGTCGGGCTCGCAGATGCATATGCGTCACTTCGGATCGAAGTCGGGTCTGCATATACGCTTATTTTCTTCGTCATCATCGTTCCGCTGCTGGTAGCCATGCAATGGGCGTCACGCAGACGCAATCCGGGGAATGTCGCATGAGCGGAACGCCCATCACGCTGCGTGCGTGCGGTAAAACGTTTCAAGACGGAACGCGCGCGCTACACCCAATTCATCTGGAAATCGAGGCGGGTGAGACGATTGTATTGCTGGGGCCTTCGGGATGCGGCAAGACCACCACTCTTCGGATGATTGCCGGTCTGGACTTCCCAGACGCCGGCGGTAGCGTTCACTTTGCCGATCAGGACGTCACAGCGATTCCCATTGAAAAGCGCAATGTCGGGATGGTGTTTCAGAGCTACGCGCTGTTTCCCAATATGTCTGTCGAAGGCAACATCGAATATGGTCTGAAAGTGAGAGGGCTGAGCGCGACGGAGCGCCGCAACAGAGTCAGTGAGATGCTGGCGATGATGCGTATCGAGGCACTGGCCGCCCGACGCATAGATCAACTCTCGGGAGGACAACGTCAGCGCGTTGCGCTGGCGCGAGCGATTGCCACAAGACCTCAAGTACTTCTACTTGACGAACCGCTCACTGCCCTGGATGCGCGACTTCGAGAAGATCTGCGCCTCGAGGTCGACACACTTTTGCGATCCCTGAAGATCACTACCATCTACGTGACTCACGACCAATCGGAGGCAATGGCCCTGGGCGATCGTATCGCCGTGATGTCCCACGGACGCATTGCCCAGATCGGAACGCCACAGGAGATTTACTTCAACCCGACCGACACGTTTGTAGCCGACTTCATCGGATCAATGAATCGGGTGCATGGTACGGTTGACTCGGGACGTCTCCGGTTTGCGGGTGGCTGGTTGCCGATGCCTCCGGGTGCCTCAGGCGAGGGATTGATGTTTCGTCCAGAGGATCTAAGGCTGGTGACATCCGACAAGGCCCAGTTCACAGCGAATGTCATCAGCAGTTTCTTTATGGGTGATCACACACGTGTCGTCATGGATGCCGGGGACAACGTGTTGCTCACTGCACGCATTCAAGATCGCCGAATGTTTCGTTCCGGCGACCCGGTTTACGGTGCAGTGGATGCCAACGCCATACGGGTTCTCCCGGGAGCATCCGGCTAAATCAATTCATCCGAAATCGTAGAGTCCATCATGATCCTATGCCAGATCAGCGACACCCACATCAAGGCCGAGCGGAAAAGGGCCTACGGTCGGGTAGACACCGCATCCATGCTTGAGAACTGCGTACGGGATGTACTTCAGCTACCGCAATTGCCCGACGCTGTGATGCTCACCGGCGACCTCGTGGATTGGGGGCTTCCTGACGACTACGCCTTGCTAAGAGAATTGATTCAACCACTGACAGACGCGTTGCCTCTGTATCTGCTTCCCGGCAATCATGATGACCGCTCCGCACTAAAGGAGGCATTCCCGGATCATGCCTATCTGCAGCAGTGGTCGCCATTCATTCAGTATGTAATAGATGTTCACCCAGTTCGCCTCATCGCGCTGGATACGGTCATACCAGGCTCAGGAGGGGGCGAGCTTTGTGCGCAACGCCTTGCATGGCTCGAAGACGCCCTGGCGTCGCAGCCTGACCGGCCCACGGTTGTCGCCCTCCACCATCCACCCTTCGCTACCGGAATTGGACATATGGATCGCCTCGGTTTGCGCAACCATGAAGCGCTGGCCAACATCATCATGCGCCATTCTCAGGTGGAGCGCGTGATAGCGGGGCATTTACACCGCTCGATAACAGCGCGCTTTGGCGGTACGGTGGCCAGCACATGTCCAAGTCCAGCACACCAGGTGGCACTTGAAATCGCAGCAGACGCTGCTGATCGCTATGTCATGGAACCACCAGGCTACCAACTTCACTGGTGGAGCGGACAATCACTGATCACGCACACCGCAGTTATGGGCGACTACGCGGGACCTTACCCTTTCCGCGAGGACGGTAAGCTGATCGACTGAACGACATTAAGCACTTAAACAAAGTGTCTTTGAAACCGGGTACAGCCCAGGACTTGTTCTGCCGGAAACGGAGGGATTGGCTCCGGCATAACTTTGCTTCGCAAAGTGAGCCTGCAACCTCTACTGCCGACGGAGGGATTGGCTCCGGCATAACTTTGCTTCGCAAAGTGAGCCTGCACCGATTCTCGCGGATCTGCGATCCGCTCGAAGTCGAACCGGAGGGTTCTCGAAGTACCCTCGCTTCGGCCAGAAGGCATTGTTCAACTAACTCGCTCAGTTTTTGACCCCCCTGTTTTTGGTGGGGTCGGGGATTCGAACTCATGCTCAGCCTAAAGTCGGGCTTGACGGAAATGTTTCCCATGGGATACATTCAATGGCATGATCCAGATCCAGCAAACTGAGACCTACGCCAAGTGGTTCGCTGGTGTGCGAGACCGAGTCACCCGGGCTCGCATTGACATCCGCAACGCCAAGGCTTTGGCCAACGATCTGACGGAGTTTTGATCATGACGAAAACCAAGACCCGAGTCTGGGATCCCGCTGAGCATCTCGTTACCGAAGAGAATAGGGCGGCTTATCTGGAAGCAGCACTTCAAGAAGGCGACTCTGCACTGATTGCCGCTGCGCTGGGGGATATCGCGCGCGCCAAGGGCATGAGTCAGATTGCCCGCGACGCTGGGCTGGAGCGCGAAAA
>JBIPMW010000044.1:0-12029 GCA_044376455.1 Crocinitomicaceae bacterium
CCTTCTAGTTTGATGCCATAATAAGCCTTACAGGCATCCTGGTCATCAATGGTTATTTGGAGTTCTGTTCCGTGGCCGTTTACCTCAGCAACTGCTGGCCACATGAGGTCTGCGCTCACGTTAAGGTGAACGTTCATGTAAGCCTTGATATCGCGGGTAATGCCAATGTGTCCCATCGCATCGGCGCGATTTGGTGTGAGTCCTATTTCAAGCTGCGCATCATTTTGTAAGTCAAATAACTGAGCTGCGGGTGTGCCAACTTTATGATGTGCCTCCAAAACGAGGATGCCGTCATGGCTTGTGCCCAAACCGAGTTCATCCTCAGCGCATAGCATTCCTTCTGAAGCAACACCTCTGATTTTTGCTTTTTTAATTTCAAAAGCTTGATCGGGTTGAGGGTACAAAGTGGTGCCAACGGTGGCAACAAGTACTTTTTGTCCTTGTGCAACATTTGGAGCGCCACAGACAATTTGCAGGGGTTCTTCAGTACCTATATTGACAGTGGTAACTTTGAGTTTGTCCGCGTCAGGATGTTTTTCACAGGTTAAAACTTCTCCTACCACTACACCTTTTAAACCACCTTTGATATCCTCAATGTGTTCAATTCCTTCTACCTCTAATCCTGTCTCAGTGAGAACAGCATCAAGTTCTTCAGGGGTATAGCTGAAATTTAATAAATCTTTGAGCCAGTTATAGGATACTTTCATGGGTAGGAATAATATTGACTTCTCGTTCTAAGGTCAGGCCGAAAAGTTGTTGAATTTTTTCGATAATATGAGTTGATAAATCTAGGATTTCTTGGCCAGTACTGCCTCCGTAATTGACCAATACCAAAGCTTGTTTTTCATGAACACCACAATGCCCAACTTTTAGTCCTTTGAAGCCAGCTTTCTCTATGAGCCAGCCAGCCGCTAGTTTTACTTCTGTTGCAGAAATGGGATAAAAGGAGACTTCTGGATACTGTTCCTGAATTGTTTCAAACAACTGCATCGAAACAACCGGATTTTTAAAAAAACTCCCGGCATTACCTAAAACTTTTGGATCTGGGAGTTTTGATTGTCGGATGGCTATAACAGCTTTTGAAATATCTTGGATGGTTGGTTCGCTTATATTTAATTTTTCAAGCTCTTGTTGAATGGCACCATAACTTGTTTTCAAGTTGGCTTTCTTGTTGAGCTTAAACGTTACATCAATGATGATATATTGATTTTTAAGCGCGCGTTTGAATACACTTTCGCGATAGCCAAATTGACATTGTTGGTTGTCAAATTGATGAATTTCACCCGTAGCAATATGATACGCGCCTAGTTCGTGAAAAACATCTTTGATTTCAACACCGTAAGCCCCAATATTTTGCATTGGGCTAGCGCCGACTGAACCCGGAATGAGCGAGAGGTTTTCAAGGCCGGCCCAATGATGAGCAATACAGTACAAAACAAACTCGTGCCATATTTCGCCCGCGCCTGACTTGACATATACGTAAGTATCATCTTCCGCTACTTTTTGTATGCCTTTGATTTCATTGCGCAAAACGACGCCTTCGAAATCAGCGGTGAAAAGCACATTGCTGCCTCCTCCCAAGATGAGTAAAGGTAAATTAGGGTGAGCGCTAATGAGTTCTGGGAGTTGTCGCCAATCAGTAAACGTCGAAAAATGAAGCGCTTTGGCTGCAATGCCAAAAGTGTTGAAAGGTTTTAAATTGAGGTCGTGTTGCATTTCTAGCTCAAAGTTAGAAATAAAGTATAAATCAGACCTCAATGCCAAATAATTCGACGTCTATTTCAACATTTTCGCTTTTATTTTGATCATCTTCCATGCAGCTTAAAATAAGTTCGGCAGCTCTTTGGCCAACGATTTTACCATCGTGAAAGATATAACGGAGTTGTTTGTGCAGAAAAGGCATGGTTAAACCGTCTGAGAAACCAATCACTTCAGTTTTCTTTGACAGTTTGTTTTCTTTAATTGCCGTAATGATACCGAGCAAGACCTCGTCTGAAATCCCAAAAAATGCGCTGGTTTGCTTATTTTGAATTTGATCCATTGCAAAATGATAGGCGGCATTGGCATCTTTTGCAAAACAGACATCAAGGCTTATTGCAGGGTCGAGGGCACTTTCAAATCCTAGTTTCCTATTTTTTGAAATATTCAATTCTTCAGGGCCAAATACGGCAGCAACGCGTTTGACTTTTTTTACATTTAAATAGTTTGCGCATTTTGTGGCTGCCTCGGCATCATTGATGTGTACCGTTGGATACGCAGGGCTTTCAAGTGTATTATCAAAAAGAACCAAGGGAATCCCTAACTTCTTGCAACTATCAAGATGCGTTAGATTTTTTGTTTGGTTACTCAAGGAAAGTAAAATACCGTCAACGCGCATATCGCAACATTGTTTGATAGCAGCAATTTCGTTGTCAAGTTGATCTTCTGTGATCAAGATGAGCGTTTGATACTGATTGTTATTGAGCTTTTTAGTAATACCTTCAATGACATCTGGTACAAATGACCGATAAATTTTGGGTAAAACAACCGCGATGATCTTAGATTGTTTTTTTCTAAAGTTGGCCGCGAAACTATTGGGTTTGAACTGTAACTCTTCAGCCAGCTGTTGTACGCGCTGCCTGACTTCTAGACTGATATCAGGGTGATTATTTAAGGCACGTGAAACCGTAGAGGGGCTAACCTTCAAAAAATTGGCCAAATCTTTAATTGTCATCGGTTTCATGCCTACAAGTATGCCATTTTTTTAGGACAATTCAAAAAAATGTGAAAAAGTATTCAACCGCAAACGATTGCACAAACGATTGCGCAAACGATTGCGTCTTTTGAACCGAAATTTTAGTGTTTTGTCAATGTTAAATTCCTCTAAATTGGTCGAACCAAAACTAAAACTATGGAAAACAAAAATTACTTAAATGTAAAAACCCTTGCTGGTTTGCTGATGCTCCAGTTAGGTGTTGCACAGACGTCCTTCGCACAAGTTGGCAAGGAAAAAGACTCTGTGAAAAACGTCAATGAAGTAGTGGTAACTGGTGTCACCAATCCAAAGGCTGCACTCAGTTCTTCCATTTCTATTTCTACATTGCGCCCGGACCAAATTGAGCGTTCAGCGCCACGTACAACGGCAGAAATTTTCCGTCAAATCCCAGGTATTCGCTCAGAATCTTCTGCGGGTGACGGTAATACAAACCTATCTGTTCGCGGTGTTCCTCTTGCAACAGGAGGTTCAAAGTATCTATTGATCCAAGAAGACGGTTTACCAGTTCTTCAATTCGGTGATATCGCTTTTGGTACACAGGATCAATTTGTTCGTGCAGATGCCACTATCGGAAGGGTAGAGTCAGTGCGCGGAGGATCTGCTTCTACATTAGCTTCTAATTCACCTGCAGGTATCATTAACTTTATTTCAAAAGATGGCCGTCGCGAAGGTGGTTCGGTTGCTACCTCGGTTGGTTTAGACTACAGAAACTTGCGTTCAGATGTCGAATACGGAACAAAAGTAGGTGATGGTTTGTACATGCACGTTGGTGGATTCTACCGCCAAGGTGTTGGGCCAAGAGATATTGGTTTCAACGGAAATGACGGTGGTCAAATCAAAGCCAATTTATTGAAAGAGTTCGATAACGGGTACGTAAAAGTATACGTGAAAGCCCTCAGAGATCATACAGCAGCATATATGCCAATGCCGATGACTGTAAGCGGTTCAAACGAAGCACCAGTTTGGGGTTCTGTAAACGGTTATAACGCTTTGACTGGTGGTTTACAAACGCCATTTATGTCTAACATTGTTGCTTTAAATGAAGCCAACCAACCTGAAATGGTTAATGTACACGATGGTATGACTTCAAATTATACGGCTGTTGGTACTGAGTTTAAATTTGATTTAGGTAATGACTGGACGCTTACTGGTCGTTCGCGTTATGCAGGTGTGAATGGTCGTTTTGTTGCTCCTTTCCCAGCGAACTTTGGTTCAACTGAAGCGATCGCTGGAGGTCTTGTTGGTGCCGGTAATACTTACACGGTAACAAATCAAGACGGATCGAATTATGAAGGTGAAACTTTGATGTTGATGCACTTATTCAATACGAAATTGAACAACTTCAACAACATGACCAATGATTACAATATCAACAAGAAAACTTCTTTTGGTAATTTGAATTTTGGTCTTTACCAAGCAACACAGCAATTAAACATGTCTTGGTTGTGGAATTCTTACCTCATGAGTGCTGCCGATGCCGACAACGGTTATGGTCAATTGCTTGATATCAATCGCGTTGATTCAACAGGTGCATCTACTGCACTAACAGAAAGTGGTCTTTTGGCTTACGGCGTACCTGCTTGGGGTAACTGCTGCCAACGCAACTACAATGTAGCATACAATATCCTTGCACCATACTTGAATGGCGACATCGAAGTATCAGATGCATTGACACTTTCTGTTGGTGCACGTTATGACATGGGTACAGCAAATGGTACTTATTCTGGTGCAGTTCAATCACCAATGAATGACATCAATGGAAACGGAACCATCTCTGCAGTAGAAAACAGTGTTTCTATGATCGATAACAATAATCCAAATGTTGTCAATTACAATTGGAACTACCTTTCTTACTCAGTTGGTGCTAACTACCAACTAGACCAAACAAGTGCTGTTTTTGCGCGCTACTCAAAAGGTGGTCGTGCAGGAGCTGATCGCGTTCTTTTTGGAACTTATTTGAACCCACAAGGTGGATTAACAGCTGCGAACAATGTTGTTGATTTCACTTCACAAGCTGAAGTAGGATACAAAATGCGTAAAAATGGTATGCTATTGAATGCAACTGCATTCTTTGCGCAAACAGATGAAAAGAACTTTGAAGCAACAACACAAAAATTCTTTGACCGTACTTACAACGCTTTAGGTCTTGAATTAGAAGCAGGTTATACTGTGAAGAACTTCCAGATTTATGGAAACTTGACATATACCAACGCTCAAATTGCCGCTGACGAAGTAACGCCAAGCAATGTTGGTAAAACACCACGTCGTCAAGCTCCATTGATCTACACGGTTACACCAGTTTACAACATCACTAAAGATTTACAAATCGGTGCAAACCTAATTGGTACTGGTAGTTCATTTGCACAAGACAACAACGAGTTGGTCATGAGTGCATACTTCTACTTGAATCCTTACATCAGCTGGTCTCCAATGGAAAACCTAAATGTGATGTTACAATCTAATAACGTTTTAAATGCCATGGGTGTAACTGAATCTGAAGAAGGTTCAATCACTGCTGGTCAGACAAATTATGTAAGAGCAAGATCTATTGCAGGTCGTTCAACTGCAATTAGCATTCGTTACCGTTTTTAAAACTTTGTTTTAGAGTGATAGAGATGAGGTGTAACTTTACACCTCATTTCTTTTTTATAGAGGGTCCTATGTACAAAGAACAAGCTTTTAAGGTATTATCAAACAGTGCAACTTCTGCAGGTTTCTTGGCTACGGCTGTGGGTAATGAAAATTACAACAGAGTGTGGTCCCGAGACAGTGCAATCACTGCACTTGCGATCTTATTGCATGAATACGAGGCCTTATACCCGAGTATCAAAGCCAGTATCCTCACACTCGGATCTCAACAAAACGGAACCGGTATTATTCCGTCCAATGTAGCAATTGACCAACAAGGCAAACTACAAACAAGCTTTGGAACCTTGGTCGGGAGGGTTGATGCCCAAACTTGGTGGGTCATTCAGAGTTGTTTGTACATTCAAAAAACCAATGACCTCGAACTCAAAGACAGACTTAAGGACCCAATTTTTAAAGTTTTGCGCCTACTTGATGCTTGGGAATTCAATGCACGCGATTTGATCTATACGCCTTTGGGTGGAAACTGGGCCGATGAATATATCTTGTCAGGTTATACACTTTATGACAACGTATTAAGGTATTGGGGTTTATTGCTGTGTAGGCAATGTTGGCCAACCGAAGTATTTCTTTCAACTAAGATATCCAATGTACATGAGGCCATACTAGCTAATTTCAGTACAGATGGAAGGGGCAATACGAACAAGACAATCCATCCAAGGATTTTTACAGCGCTTCAACATAAAAAATATAATTATTTGCCGGCTTGTTTCGATGCGGCTCAATATAGCATGCAATGGGATGCTGCTGCTAATGGCTTGGCATTATTATTGGGTTTTGAGAATCCTAGTATTCTCCATTTTATACAGCAATTCGAACGCGTTGATCAACGCCTTGTCATTCCTTCCTTTTGGCCGGTCATTCAAAAACAAGATGCAGCATGGTCCTTACTTGAAAATCAATACAACTATTCATTTAAGAATGAACCATATCATTTTCATAATGGCGGATCTTGGCCAGTCATGTCAGGTATATTGGCAATGGGGATTCAAGCTATAGCGCCGGAAACTACCCATCAAATTGCAAGTACCTACGAAGGATACCTAGCTGAATTCGACGACTTTAGGTTCTCAGAATATATTTCTATGAATGAACTGAAGCCAGGGGGGAAACAACAAATGTGTTTTTCTGCTTCAGGTTACTTATTTATGTGCGCTTCACCTGCACAAATCAAATCTATTTTTTCGATATGATAGGAGAGAAAATTGATGCCAATCTACTGAATGTAAATGCAGCAAAGGCATTAGTCAGTTATTTTGATGTCTCAAAGGGTCAAAAAAAATTCGTTGTAGCAATTGCAGGAGAATCGGGTAGTGGTAAAACACACATGGCAACAGCCGTAGGGCAAGAATTGTTAGCCCATCAAATCCATGCGCACATCCTGCACATGGATGACTTTTTTATTTTACCACCTGCAAGTAATCACGCACAAAGACTCTTGGACATTGCTCATGTCGGGCCGCAAGAAGTGAATTTGGAAAGATTAAATGCCGTGATTTCAGCCTTTAAATCAAATGCATGTAATTGTAGTGTTCCAACAGTAGATTACTACGAAAACAGCATTGCTGAATCGAATATAGACCTCAGTTTGGTTCAAGTATTAATTATTGAGGGCACTTATGCATTTTTTCTGAAAGACACAGATTTTCATTTGTTTATGTCTCGAGATTTCGAGCAAACCAAAGAATTGCGTTTGGCAAGAAATAGGGGTAATGAAGCACAAGATGAATTCATTGAACGCGTATTGCGCATCGAGCACGAAATCATTGCAGGGAGTGCCAAGAAAGCCGACGCATACATTGATTACGATTTTAATTTGCAGTTCAGATGAAAAAAATCTTACCGCGTTTGAGTTTTTGGCAGCTCTGGAATATGAATTTTGGATTTCTCGGAATCCAATATAGTTTCGGTTTGCAGCAAACGGCTATCAACCCAATTTATATGTTACTTGGGGCAAATCCAGATGAATTGCCGTTGTTAAACCTCGCAGGTCCCATGACGGGTCTACTTGTACAGCCACTTATTGGTGCCCTGAGCGATAAAACGTGGCATCCGCGACTCGGAAGACGCAAACCTTATTTTCTTATTGGTGCTATTCTTTGTTCGTTGGCATTATTCGCATTCCCATACAGTAGTACTATCTGGATGGCAGCGGGTTTGCTTTGGATCTTAGATGCTGGAAACAATACAGCAATGGAACCATATCGGGCATTTGTAGCCGATGTTTTACCAGTGCACGAGCAGCGCCGTGGTTTTTTGATTCAAAGTTTTTTTACTGGTTTTGGGATCACATTAGCGAATCTGTGTTTGTATTTCTTTCAAAAAAGCGAGTGGCTTGGTCAAAAGAGTGAAAACGGCTTGCCATATTGGGTCTATGTCGCTTTTTTTGTGGGTGGTATTACCTCAATTACTACCATTTTGTGGGCGATGTACAAGACCAAAGAGGTGCCGCCAACTGATGATGAGTTAAAAGCATTACAAGAAACAAAACGCAGTGTATTGGCGCCAGTGATCGACATTTTTAGTGCGATTAAAGGGATGCCTTCTGTATTGTGGAAATTAGCATTCATGTATTTGTTTCAGTGGTACGCCTTATTCATTTATTGGCAGTTCGCTGCGCTTTCGGTTGCACAAACGATCTATAAAATACCGCTCGGGACAGAAATGAATGCGCATCCCGATTTTGAGCAGGCGGTCAGTTTTACCGGATTACTCAACGCCGGTTATAATATTGTTACGTTTGTTGTCGCGCTTTTACTGATGCGCATTTTATCTAAATTTTCGGCGCACAAAGTACACACTGTTTCCTTGCTTTTTGCAGCATTCGGTTTGCTTCATTTTTCTGTGACGCAAGATCAGACCACCCAAATCATCAATATTGTTGGTCTTGGCATTGCCTGGGCGAGTATCATGGGAGTTCCTTTCTTAATGGTAGTTCCTGAATTACCCAAGGAAAAATATGGCGTCTATATGGGGATCATCAATATGATGATTGTGATCCCGATGATCATTCAGACCTTGACATTTGGTTGGGTTTATCAGACCTTTTTGGGTAATAATCCGTCACACGCAATCTTTTTCGCGGCTTGTCTATTTTTTGTAGCGGCTACACTAAGTTTAGTTTTATTCCATAAAAAGAAAGCAGTTAGTCCGCACTAAAAAAACCTCGGTCAGTTGGTTTGATCCAAAAAAACCAGTCGTAATAGGCCAAGTGATGGCTCTTGATGAAGCCAAGTTTGCGTTTAGGGTAGTCCTTGGGAATGTATATGCGTCCTCCCTTCGTTGGCTTTTGCAAATTTTCTATTCCGGGAACCGCTTGTTGTGGGGCTATTCCATCTTGAAAACAGAGAGCATCTGCAGTAGGCACATCGGCATTGGCACCATATTGCCAGAATTCATCAAATAACGACCAATCACGGTAAGCAGAATTGGCTGCCTCTGGTGATAAAATCAGGGCTTTACCGAATTGAAAACGAGGAGAAAGCACGTCAATGATGCCTAAAAAATAAGCATAGCCCATGCTGTGGCACACGACATGTATTTTCCCTGGTGGATTTTCTGTGAAGTATTTTTCTAGTAATAGACCTGCTTTGGTGCCGTTTTCAATCCGAATTTCAAAGCCATTTGGATTGGGGGTAGTATTCAGGACCCATGAACTTTTGCGTTTGATCCAACAAAATCGAGAAAAAACATAGGACCGAATAGCCTTTCCCATATTCAGATGAGTAGAGGTGCTGATTGGATGATGTGCATCGAGGTAAAGTGCTTTTGCTTCGGGAAATCTTTTTTTGATGGAGTCGTCAATCGCATACCAGTAGCCAGTAGGATCTTTTTGATGGATTTGATTATTGGTGATTTCAGCATCGTGTTTGGGGCCTCTGTAGCCATTGATAAACAATATATAATCTTGAGCAACCATGACCGTAGGCAATAAAATAAACAAGAGCTGTAGGAGACTTTTATTTCCCATATTGATAAAAAATTCCGCTGGCGAATGCTGTCCAGAAACTGGCCTTTTGTTCGGCAACTTTTAAGCCTGCGTTGATCCAAGAATTGCAGGTAAAAAATAAACTATAGCGTCCTTTAGCTTTGTAGTAGGCGTCGTTTCCAGTAACAACACCTTTGATTTGAGGTTGAATTAAGATGGTTTGCCGCTTTTGATATATCAGCGTTTGTTGTACATACCTCACTAGCTTTATATATTGTTGCTTGCTGATTTTTAAACCGATAATCGGGCGGTCGTCGAGCAGTTGTCTGTAGTAGGTAGCGTGAATGGCAGACGGGCCAAGGCCAAACGGTGTGGTGAGTGCGGTTTTTATAGTGAGGTCAGCCCAAGTGGGGGTATTCATATAAAAAGTTTGGTCTCCCCAACCTATAGAAATCAGTTGACTACTGCTGTCCTTAAAATCGGTATTGGCAATAGGAAATTCTTTTCGCCAATCATGGATGTCGTTGCTTACGGGAAATACAAAATCAGTATGAACACCAGATTTCATTAAGAAAATGTGTACGTCAGCTTTTTTTGGAGCCTTGCCAGCTACTTGAATTCTAGACAAAATAAAAGTCAAGATCAGATAAAGTAAAATACTTGAACCAATGGCAGTAAGGACATAGCCAGTCCATTTCAGAACGCGTTTGGTGGCTCTTCTGACACGGCGGGTTTGATACCAATGAAGTTTGCGTCTTTTTTGCTGCATATGTTCAAAACAAAGTTAAACTTATTAGCTAATTTGAAGGGTAGTTGTTTATTTTTGTGTTCAGTAAATTTACGCCATGCGCCAGATCTTTTTCCCAATTTTTACATTGTTGAGTTTCCTCTCTTTCGGACAACAAAATAACAATGCTCTCAATGCCTCGCAAAAACTAACAGAAGTACTATTAAATGTAGAGCGATTTTATGTGGATGCACCAGATATTCCGAAAATGACCGAGTCCGCTATTGTATCGTTGCTCGAAGAACTTGACCCGCATTCCACTTATATTCCGAAAGAAGAGCTAGACGATGCTCAAATGACGATCAATGGTAGTTTTGTCGGAATTGGCGTTCGCTTTCAACTCATGAAGGACACCATTAGTGTTGTCGCAACAATTCCTGGTGGCCCCTCAGAAAAATTAGGTATTTTACCCGGTGATCAAATCGTGCAAGTCGATGGTGCAAATGTCGCCGGAATTGGTATCAAAAATGATCAGGTGCGCCAGAAACTCATGGGTGACCTCGGCACCAAAGTAAAAGTCACTATTAACCGCAAGGGGAAACTCCTCGATTTCAACATAACCCGAGATAAAATCCCAGTCTATTCAGTTGATGCAGCATACATGATTGACAATGAAATTGGCTACATCAAACTCAATAGCTTTTCCAAAACAACCGTTCAAGAAGTGCAGGTTGCTTTGCAAAATTTAAAAAGTCAGGGGATGAAAAGCCTCATCTTTGACTTGCAAAGCAATGGCGGCGGCCTTTTGGATGCGGCGCACAAATTGGCCGACGAATTTTTGTCCGGAGACAAACTGATTGTTTATTCTGAGGGCAGGGCACAGCCGCGCTATGACTTGAAGGCTAGTAAAAAAGGCCTTTTTGAAGAAGGGCAATTGATCATCCTTACCGATGAATACTCGGCAAGTGCCAGTGAGATCTTATCAGGTGCCATACAAGATTGGGACCGCGGTCTGATTGTAGGCAGAAGATCTTACGGAAAAGGATTGGTTCAAAGACCAATGGCCCTCAGTGACGGTTCTGAAATGCGCCTCACAATTGCCCGTTATTACACCCCAACTGGGCGCCACATTCAAAAGCCTTACCAAGACACAGAGACTTATCGCAAAGATCTCAATCAGCGCTATTTGAATGGCGAGTTTTTCCTCAAAGACTCTATCAAATTACCGGATTCCCTCATGTACAAAACGCTCAAAACAAAAAGAACGGTATATGGTGGCGGTGGCATTATGCCAGATGTATTCGTTTCCCTCGACACCACTGAGAGCTCGACCTATTTTGCAGAACTCATCCAAGGAGGACACGTTAATAGTTTCATCTTCAAATATGTCAATGCCAATCGCAAAGAACTGCTACAGAAGTACCCAACTATCAAAGAGTTTAAGTCAGGTTTCTCTTGCGATGAATCTTTTATGAAAGCTTTCTTTGATTTTGTAGCGCAAGAAGATAGCACTCTGATCTTCAAGGAGGAAGATTACAAGCGAAGTGAAAGGTTATTAAAGCTCAGACTCAAATCTGTCTTGGCACAAGACCTCTGGGGTGCAAACGAAATGGTCCAAGTGTATAACGATACCAACGAAATCTTACAAGAGGCAGTTAAAGTACTACAAAGCAAGTCTTATCAAAATTTTGAGCTCGAAAAATAGAATATATGTCAGACGATAAAAAAATCATCTTCTCAATGGTGGGTGTCTCAAAAGTGACGCCCCAAGGAAAGCAAATCATTAAAAATATTTACCTCTCGTTCTTTTACGGTGCCAAAATTGGCATCATCGGTTTAAATGGTTCTGGTAAATCAACGGTCATGAAAATCATAGCCGGCCTCGATAAATCTTTTCAAGGTGAGGTTGTGTTTTCTCAGGGTTATTCTGTTGGCTACCTGCCTCAAGAACCCGAACTTGATCCGAACAAAAC
>JBIPMW010000185.1:0-3905 GCA_044376455.1 Crocinitomicaceae bacterium
CCTGACCAAAAATCAAACGCTCACCTTGGATCCGGTGACGCATTACAGAGATGGCCTCAGTTTTTGGATCGAAGATTTTGAAGACATCAATATCAAACTCACTGACGATCCGAATACATCATCTGCACATCTCAACCTTGCGAACGATTCTTTGCAATGGTTTAATGGGAATTATTACGCCAAAGTACAGTTAACTGCGCAAGACTCTATGTGGATTGCTTACACTAATCAAGATCAGCAACTAACAATTCCTAAAGGCAAGCAAGCCGTTTTAGAACTTGATTACTGCAACTCCCTTGATTTTACGCACTACCTTTTGTTTGTGAATAGCAATGGTACCAATGAAAATATCATGCGTACCATGAGACAAAGTCCATTGAACGCCTTGCGTTGGAAGAAAATATATATCCTGCTCAGCGAAGTCATTGGCTATGGCCCAAACAATACCAATTACGTGCAGGCTTTTAAAGCCTTCTACGACAGTACCATCAGTAATAATTTAATCCTAATTGACAATTTAAAAGTCGTATATTTTCCGTGAAAGATCGCTTTTGGATAGCATGTTTGGTGGTTGTTGATTATCTCAGCGCGGCGCTCGCTTGGGCGCTATTTTTCTACTTCAGACAAGTATACATCGAGCAGCACGACTTTAACCCTGATCGCAACTTTTTATTAGGGACATTTTTATTGCCAATATTTTGGTTGTGTTTCTATTTATTGCAAGGGACCTACCACGATGTACGCCGGCTCTTTCGGATGAAAGTCTTGATCATGAGTTTAGGTGCCACTTTTTTTGGTACCATCGTGTTGTTCTTCACACTATTACTTGACGATCAAATCCAAACTTACCAAAGCTATTATCAACTGACGAGTTGGTTGTTTGCCATTCATTTATCACTGCTGGTTTTTACTCGTTTGGTCTTTACGACCATCCTGATCAGCTATATCAGGGCTGCGGGCCATGGCTTTCGGACGCTGATTGTGGGCGGCAATGAAAAAGCACTAGAAATTTATCACGAACTGAATGCAAGCCCGAACATGATCAACTATTTTGTGGGATTTATTCAGGTAAACGGCCGTGATAATTTACTCTCAGGCTTGTTGCCACATTTAGGTAAAACACCTGAGATAGAACATGTCTTAGCGTCACAACAAGTAGAGGAAGTTATTATCGCTGTAGAAAGTTCCGATCACGACCGTTTAAAAGACATTATTTCGCGCATCGACAACGGTAAAATTCGCATTAAAGTCTTGCCAGATATGTATACAATTTTGGCAGGTTCGGTTGAAATGACCAACATTTACGGAGCTTTACTCATTGAAATCAATCCGGATGTCATGCCTTATTGGCAAAGAGCCATCAAGCGCCTCATGGATTTAGTACTTTCCTTTTTGGCTTTAATTGCCTTGATTCCCTTCTTTATTTTCTCTGCCATAGCCGTCAAACTCTCTTCTCCGGGCCCAATTTTTTTCTTGCAGGATAGGGTTGGGCTCAATGGTAAGAATTTCAAAATCATCAAATTCAGAACAATGTATGTCAATGCGGAGCAAGCGGGCCCTCAACTTTCAAGCGAAGGGGATCCAAGAATTACGCCCATTGGTCGTTTTATGCGAAAAACAAGGCTCGACGAATTTCCACAATTTCTCAATGTGCTTTTGGGTCAAATGTCTTTAGTTGGCCCAAGACCAGAAAGACAGTTCTATATTGATCAAATCGTTCAGGTGGAACCGCAATATATCCATTTAACGCGGGTAAGACCCGGTATCACATCATGGGGGCAAGTCAAATTTGGCTATGCTGAGAATGTTGATCAAATGCTGCAGCGCATGAAGTTTGACCTTATTTATTTAAAAAATCGGAGTTTGGCACTGGATATCAAAATCATGTTTTATACCGTGATTATTGTTTTCAAAGCGCAAGGAAAGTAATCTTTGCTAGATTCACCAAATATGTGTATCTTTGCACCCTTAATTAACTAATTTATAAATCTGGGTTTCGTACCCTAAACTGTAAAGTACAATGGCAACACGCATTCGTCTACAAAGACACGGTAAAAAAGGCAAACCATTTTTTCATTTGGTAGCTGCAGATAGCCGTGCAAAACGCGATGGTAAATTCATCGAAAAACTCGGAACTTACAACCCAACTGCTAATCCTGCTGTGATCGACATCAACTTCGACGCAACACTTACATGGGTTCAAAACGGTGCCGAAATGTCTGACACAGCTCGTGCTATTCTATCTTACAAAGGTGTTTTGTACAAAAATCACTTACTTAACGGAGTGAAGAAAGGTGCATTAACAGCTGAGCAAGTAGAAGAGCGTTTCAACAAATGGTTGGCTGACAAAGAAGCAAAAATTGACAGCAAAATCTCTGGTCTTGCTAAAAGTGCTGAAAAAGCAAAAGCTGATCGCTTAGCTGCAGAAGCTGCAACGAACGCTGCTAAAGCGGCTGCTGTAGAAGCTAAAAATACACCAGCTGTTGAAGAGGTAGCAGAAGAAGCTCCAGCAACTGAAGAAGTTGTGGCTGAAGAAGCTCCAGCGACAGAAGAAGTTGTAGCAGAAGAAGCTGCGGCAACAGAAGAAGTTGTAGCAGAAGAAGCTCCAGCAACTGAAGAAGTTGTAGCAGAAGAAGCTCCAGCAACTGAAGAAGCTGCTCCTGCTGCTGAAGAAGCATCAGAAGAAGCTGCTGCTGAATAAGCATATGCAACAACAAGATTGCTATTATTTAGGTCTTATCGCGAAACTTCACGGATTCAAAGGTGAAGTTTCGCTGTTTTTAGACGTTACTGATCCAAGTGCATACGTAGGACTCGATGCCTTGTTTCTAGATATGAATGGCCAACTCACGCCGTTTTTTATTGAGGGCTTTAAGCTCAAAAACAAAGGTTTTGCAGCAGTCAAATTTGAAGGCATTGAAACCGAAGAAGCAGCCAAACGCTTGCTCAAAAAGAAAGCCTACCTTCCTTTAGAAATTCTTCCAGAACTCGATCAAAGCTCTTTCTATGACCATGAAATTATAGGTTATCAGGTTTTTGACGCCGATAAAGGTGCCATAGGAGTGGTGCAAGATGTCATCGACATGACGGCCAACCCATTGCTGCAAATCGATCTCAACGGAACTGAAATACTCGTTCCTATTTTTGATGGGCTCATTCAAAAAGTTGAGCGCAAAAAAAAGGAGCTCTTTATCAAAGCTCCTGAAGGATTAATCGATTTGTATATTGGTTAGTTAAGTAGCCCCATCGCTATCTTCATTCTGATCACTTTTTTTGCTGCGGCATCTACTTGCGCCTTGAAAGCCGGATCTTTTCTGTAATGTTGCAGGATCTCCGTATGCGCTTTCTTCGCATCAACTGGCATCAATACGATGTCGCAACCTGCGGCAACTGCTTTGTAAGCACATTCAGGAACAGCCACAACACCACCCATATTCATTGCATCCGTTACAATGAGCCCTTTGAAACCCATTTCATTTTTGAGTAAATCGGTTACAATAGTTTTAGAGCAAGTTGCAGGAAGGCCATAGGTTTGGTATTTTGCGTTGTTTTGAACGGCAATATGCGCCACCATAATAGAAAGTACACCTTGTGCAATAAGAGGCGGATAATTTTGAATTTCTTTCAAATCACCGTCAATCATTTGCAAAGACTTGTGGGTGTCTCCAGACACTAAACCGTGTCCAGGGAAGTGCTTTGCGGTGGCAATGATGCCTTGTTTTTGAGTTTCGTCGATAAATGCCCCGGACCAAGGGATGATATTAGCAGGTACTGCACCAAAGCTTCTGAAGCCAACCGTTGCATTGGGTGACATATCGACAACAGGAGAAAAGTTATAATTGATACCGATATCATTTAAGTCCTTTGAAATAATTTGCGCGCAGTTTCTAACTTCTTCGATAGAC
>JBIPMW010000329.1:0-12026 GCA_044376455.1 Crocinitomicaceae bacterium
GATGAAAGCCGAGGTCACGGGACATACGCGGGCGATCTGCTCCATCGCCACCACGGCATGAAGGATGCTCGCGCCGCTGCCGCCGTAGGCAGGATCGATGGTGATGCCCGCCAGCCCGGCTTCGGCCAGCGGCTGCAGGTTCTCCACCGGTGGTTCGGCTGCGCGGTCCCAGTGCGCGGCGCGCGCAGCAAAGCGCTCGCGGGCGAGCCGCAGGCTGCTGGCCTGCAGCAGGCGCAGTTCCTCGTCGAGCTCGAAGATGCTCATCTGTCGTCGATCAGCACCAGTGCATCGACGGCCAGGGGCTGCGCACCTTCGACGACCAGCGGGTTGATGTCCACAGCGGCGATGTCCTGCCGCTCCAGCGCCAAGCGCGACAGTGCAAGCAGCACACGCACCAGGACACCGGTGTCGACGGCAGGCCATCCACGCACCGGCCCGAGCAGGGCGGCGGCCCGGGTCTGGCCCAGCATCTCGTAGGCGTCAGCCTGCGACAGCGGGGCCAGGCGCAGGGCCACCTCGGCAAGCACCTCGGCCAGCATGCCACCCAGGCCAAAGGTAACGACGGGCCCGTAGACCGGATCGCGGCTGAAGCCAGCCAGGAACTCCCGCTGGCCGCGGGCCATGCGTTGCACCAGGAGCCGCCCGCACGGGTGGGCATCACCCGTGCGCATCTGCATCCGTGCTTCAAGTCGCGCAGCCGCCTCCCGAAGAGCCGTCTCGTTGCGCAGGTCCAGCTCCACCAGGCCAAGCTCGGTCTTGTGGGCGAAGGCCTCGCCGCAGCCCTTGAGCACGACCGGATAGCCGATCTCTCGGGCCGCATCCACCGCGGCGTCGACCCCTTCGACCCGGGCCTCGGCCACCACCGGCACACCGTAGGTGGCCAACAGCTGCTTGGCCTCGAACTCATCGAGGGCGCGCAGCAGGTGGGGGGGCCGACGGCTCACTTGCGCGCCCCTGCCGTGGCCGGGCTGTCGCCCAGCCGGCGCTGCCAGGCGCCAAAGTCGTCCACCGCGCGCAGCGCCCGCGCGGCGCTGCGCACCGACTCGAACACGGGCACCCGGGCGGCGCCGAGCATCGGGTGGCCCTGCGCGGCCAGGCTCAGCGGACCGGCCCAAGTCACCACGAGCGGTTTCTCGACCGCGTCGGCCAAGGCGCTGATCTCGCGGCCGTAGAAGCTCGCACGCGGCTCGGCCGCCATGGTGACGAGCAGCATCCCGGCATCGATGGCCGGGTCGGCCAGGACCTCGCGCACCGTGTCCTGGTAGCCGGTGGCCGACGAGCGGATCTGGCCGGTGACATCCACCGGGTTGCGGACGGCGGCGAATTCGGGCACGAGCCGGCGGATCGTCGCCTGGCGGGCAGGCGGCAGTTCAGGCACCTGCAGCCCGGCGAGGTCGCACTCGTCGGCCGCCACGCCGCAGATGCCGCCCGACGCGGAAACCACGCCGACGCGGCGTGCGCGCTGCTGGCGCAGGTCCAGGCGCGAGCCCAGCCAGGCGAAGGTGCGCGCCAGGGGCAGCAGCTCGGCCAGGTCGTCGACCTGGATCAGGCCGTATTGCCGGCACAGCGCGCCGAACACGGCGTGCGAGCCCGCCAGCGCTCCCGTGTGCGACGCGCTGGTGGCCGCCCCCACAGCCGAGGCGCCGCTCTTGTAGACCAGGACCGGCTTGCCGGCCAACGCCGCGCGTTGACAGGCGGCCAGGAAGCGTGGAGGGTCGGAGACGCTCTCCAGGAAGAGGGCGAAGACGCGGGCGTGCGGGTCGTCTACCAGGTGGTCGAGGTAGTCGGCAGCCGTCAGGTCAGCCTGGTTGCCCGTGGTCACCCAGTGCGAGAAGCCCACTCCCTGCTCCATGCCGCGCCCGATCATCGAGCCGCCGAGGGCGCCGCTTTGGGTAATGAAGGCGACCCCACCGGCGACGAAGGGCTGCATCTGGCCGACCATCGAGATGGTGGCGGCAAAGGGGTGGTGGAAGTCGACGAAGCCGGCGGTGTTGGGACCGGCGATGCGCATGCCCGAGCCGCGCGCGAGGGCCAGCAACTCGTCCTGGAGCTGAACCCGGCCTGCCTCGGCGAAACCCGAGGACATGACGATCGCCGCCCGCACGCCCTTGGCCGCGCAGTCCCGCAGCGCCTCCATGCAGGCCTCGGCCGGCACTACTAGCAGCGCGACGTCGACATGGCCCTCGATATCGCTCACCCGCGCCACGCAACGTCGTCCGAAGAGCTCGCTCTCCTTGGGATTAACCGGATGCACCGCACCCCTGAAACCATGCTCGAGCAGGTTGCGCATTGCAGCCGTGCCGAGCTTGGGCACACCCGTGGACGTCTCGCCGCGCGAGGCACCGACGACAGCGACGCTGCGCGGCTTGAACAGGGCGTCCAGGGGCTTCATCGCGAAGGCTCGGCGAGGCGGCTCAGGTGTCCTGGTTCCAGGAGTAGGGGAAAGGCATGGTGCCGTGCTGCACGACGACCGGCACCGCGTAGCGCTTGACCGTGCTGCTGCACTCCACGTCGATCACGCACAGCTCGCCGCTGGCCAGCGCCGCCTCGACGGCGGGCTTGAAGTCGGCCGCGCGCTCGACGCGGAAGACCCGGGCACGCATGGCCGCCGCAATCTGGGAGATGTCGGGGTTCCACGGCTCGCCCGTCTTCTCGATGCGGTAATGGTCTCCGACGCCGCGGCCGAACTTGGCCTGCGCCCCTTCCACCTCGGCCTGGATGGTCTTGTTGTTGAGCACGATGACCACGCCGGGAATGCCGTACTCGGTGGCCGTGGCCAGCGCCAAGCCGGTGTGGATGAAGCTCTGGTCCCCGACGAACACCACGACCGGATGCCGGCGCCGCTCCATGCCGGCACCCACCACCCCCGGTGGCGCAAAGCCCATCTGCCCGAACTGCTGGTTGTTGGTGGCGAACCACGGACTCTTGAGCGTGTAGAAGGCCGGCACGTAGTTCATGATGAAGCCGGTGTCGCACACGACAGAAGCCTGCGCATCGAAGGCGTTCACGGCATCCGAGGTGTCCTTGACGATGCGCGCATAGTGCAGCGGCTCGATGTCCGAGGTGACCACGGCCTGCACCTCGGCCCGCCAGGCCTTGCGCCAGCCGGCGATGCGCCGGAGCCACCCCGTGCGGCGCGGCGTGTGACCGGCCTGCTGCCAGGCCGCCTGCAACGCTCGCAGCGCGCTGCGCGCATCGGACACCATGCCCACGCGCGCCGGGTAGACGCGGTTGATTTCGCCCGGGTCAATATCCACGTGCACCAGCGTGGTCTTGCCCGGGATGTCGAAGATGGTCCAGCCCGCGGTGTTGAGGTCGTTGAAGCGCACGCCGACGCCGATCACGAGATCGGCCTCCTGGGCCGCCTTCACGGCATGGCCGGTGCCGCTGCGGTCGCACACGCCCAGCGACAGCGGGTGGTCCTCCGGGATGCCGCCCTTGCCGCCGAAGGTGGTGGCCACCGGCACCTGCGTTGCCTCGGCGAAGGCACGCAGCTCGTCCCAGGCATGGGCGTTGAGCACGCCGCTGGAGGTGTACAGCAGCGGCCTGCGCGCCTTGGCCAGTAACCCCACCGCCGCGGCCACGGCGTCGGGGTCGGGCCCCGGAGGGTGGGGAAACAGCCAGTCGGCCAGCTCCCTTCTCGATGGCAGCTCGACCTCGATCTCCGTGTTCTGCACGTCCAGCGGCATGTAGACCACCACCGGCCCGGGCCGGCCGGTGATCGCCGTCTTGTAGGCACGCATCACGGTGCGCAGCACCGTGTCCGGACGGTAGGTCGTGAAAGCCCCCTTGGTGATGTTCTTGAACAGCTGCGTGAACTCGTCGTCGCCGTAGCGGTAGACCTCCTGGATGCCGCCCCGCCCATACCACTTGGTCGGGCCACCGGCCATCAGGCACAGCATCGGGGTGCTGTCGTAGAAGGCCTCGGCAATCCCGGGGATCGTGTTGAAGTTGCCAGGCCCCACCGTGGTGCAGGTCACGGGCAGGGGCAGCTCGCGCCGCATGCGCCACTCGATGTCGGCCGCATGGATGGCGTGGATCTCATGGCGCATCCGGATGCCCGGGATCTTGGCCTCGTACTCCAGGGCGTCGAGCAGTCCCCAGTTGGCGTGACCGTTGTACAGGTAGTAGCGCTTCGTGCCCACGCGCTGGAGGAAGTGGGCCACGGCCTGCGCGGCGGTCATGCGGGGCATCGTGTCGGTCTCCTCGGTGAACGGCAGGTGTCGGCGGGGTCGGTTCGGCAGCGCGGCCGATCCTTCGTCTTCGGTCTGGGGGATCAGCGCAGCCTCAAGGCCTCGTCGATCTCAATGGTTATTGACACGATAACAAATAGACGGGTATTCTGCAAGCCATCCTGACTGTGCCATGTTCGATCAGCTCTTCATCGACAACGACTTCGTGCCGCCGGCCGCAGGGCGGCGCTTTGACGCCGTCGACCCCGCCACCGAGCAGCGCCTGACCACGCTGGCGCTGGCCGACGCCGCCGACGTGGACCGCGCTGTGCGCTCGGCGCACCGCGCGTTCGCCCACTGGCGCCGGACGACGCCCGCCGAAAGAACACGGCTGCTGCTCAGGGCCGCAGCCGTGATCGCCAGCAGGTCCGACGAGATCGCCCGCCTGGAGACGCTGGACATGGGCAAACCGCTGCGCGAAAGCCTGGCCAACGTCGCCCGGTCGGTGCGCACCTTCGAGTACGCTGCCGGCGCCACCGACAAGCTCGAGGGCCAGTCCATTCCCGTGAACGCGCGAAGCTTCAACTTCACGCACCTGGAGCCGGTGGGCGTCAGCGCGCACATCACCCCCTGGAATTACCCCTTCGCCAACGCCTGCCGCTCGCTTCCGGTGGCGCTGGCCGCTGGTTGCACCGCGGTGGTCAAGCCTGCTTCCGAGACCTGCTTGAGCACCCTGCTGCTGGGTGACGTGCTGCGAGAGGCGGGCTTCCCGCCTGGGGTGGTCAACGTCGTCACGGGCAGCGGCTCCGAGGCCGGGGCGGCGCTGGCCCGGCACCCGCTCGTGCGGTCGATCACGTTCACCGGTTCGGTGGGCACGGGGCAGCAGGTGGCGCATGCGGCGGCAGACCATGTGCGGCCCGTGGTGCTGGAGCTCGGGGGCAAGAACCCGCAGATCGTGTGCGCCGATGCCGATCTCGACGCGGCGCTGAAGGAGACGGTGAGAGGCGCGTTCACCAATGCCGGCCAGGTGTGCACGGGCATCTCCCGCGTGCTGGTCGAGCGTCCGATTCATGACCGTTTCGTCGAGGCCCTGCGTGAACGCGTGCAAGCCCTCACGGTCGGCCCCGGTCTGGACAACGCCGACCTCGGGCCGCTGGTCAGCGCTGCGCACCGGCAGACGGTGGCGGACTATGTGGGCCTGGCCCGCGAGGAAGGTGCCCGGCTCGTGTGCGGCGGCCATGTGCCGCCGGAGCGGGAGCGCGGCTGGTTCTACCGGCCCACCGTCTTCGACGGCGTGAGGCCCGACATGCGCATCGCCCGCGAGGAGGTCTTCGGACCGCTGCTGGTGGTGATCCCGTTCGACACTGACGAGCAGGCGCTGGCCATCGCCAACGACGTGGAGTTCGGACTGTCCGCGGGCATCTTCACCCGCGACCTGGGCCGCGCAATGCGCTTTGCGCGTGATGTGGAGGCGGGCATGGTGTGGGTCAACGAGTGGTTCCAGAGCCCCGTGCAGGTGCCCCATGGCGGGGTCAAGCGCTCGGGAATCGGGCGTGAACAGGGGTTCGCGGCCTTCGCCAACTACCTGCAAGTCAAGGACGTGGCCATCCGCTTCGGATGAAGACCGCACCGCCGCCCGCAGGCCCCGCGACCGACACGCCCCCTCCAGAACCCACGACATCCTTCAGGACCGGAGACACTCAGATGGCAGGAAGACTCGACCAGCAGCACGTCGTCGTGATCGGAGGCACCTCGGGCATGGGCCTTGCGACAGCGCAGGCGGCCGCAGCGGCCGGCGCCCGCGTCACCATCGCCGGCCGCGACCCCTCCCGGCTGCAGCGCGCGCTCCAGAGCCTTGGTGCACAGGGTCAGGGCCGCACGCTCGACATCCTCGACCCGGCGCAGCTCACGGCATTTTTCGGCTCGATCGAGGTCTTCGACCACCTGGTCATGACCGCGCACGCGTCTTCCGTGGTGACGGGGGCTATTGCGCCCCTGGCCGACATGACACTGGAGGCCGCCCGCGCCTTCATGGAGACCAAGTTCTGGGGCCCCTTCATGGCGGTGAAGCTGGGGCGTGCCCGGCTGGCGCCGCGGGGCTCCATCGTGTTCTTCTCGGGCGCCGCGGGCGCGCGAAAGCTGCTGCCCGACCACACGGCCATCGGGGCCACCAACGGGGCGGTGGAGGCCTTCGCGCGCCAACTGTCCCGCGAGATCGCCCCGCAGCGCGTCAACGTCATCGCTGCCGGCCTCGTGCGCACGCCGACCTACGACGGGCTGTCCGAGGCCGCGCGCGAGGGCCTGTACGCCCGCTACGCGGCCCAGGCCCTGGTGGGCAGGGTGGGCGAGCCGCAGGACATCGCGCACGCTGCGGTGTACCTGATGACCAGCGAGTACGTGACTGGCCAAATCCACGAGATCGACGGAGGCCGGCCGTGACGGGCGCCCGGCCCGGCGATGCAGAGGCCGCCGCGCCGCGGCTGCCGGCCGTGCCGGTGCGCGCCAACCTGTTCGTCGACCGCTGCGATGCAGCGCCCTCGCTGGTCGGTTCGCGCGACCGGGAGACCGGGCAGGTGTTCTTCCCGGCCGAGACCCTGAATCCCCAGACGATGCGCGAGGGCACGCTCGAGCGCCATGAGTTCGCCGGCACCGGCCGGCTGGTGGCCTGGACGGTGGTCGCGCGCGGCCTGCCTGGGTTTGACTCACCCTACGCGCTCGGCACGATCGCGCTGGACGCCGGGCCCAGCTTCATCGGGCAGCTGCACGACTGGCAGGGCAAGGCACTGCGAGCGGGCATGCGCGTGCGGCTCGCGATCGGCCGCATCAAGAACGAGAAGGACGGCACCGAGGTGGTCGGCCCGAAGTTTGTGCCGGTGGAGGACTAGGTGGAGCGCATCTTCATCGTGGGCGCCGGGATGACCACCTTCGGGCCGCAGCCTGAGGTCGAGGTGCACGAGCTGGGGCGCCGCGCGGTCTGGGAGGCTGTTGCCTCCAGCGGCCTGGACCCCCAGGTACTGCGCCAACGCCCGATGGTGGCCTTTGCCGGCCACGCCTACCAGGGCCCCTGCTTCGCGCAGAAGACACTCATGAGGATCGGCCTGCAGGGCATGCCCATGGTGAACGTCGAGAACGCCTGCGCCTCGGGCAGCACGGCGGTGATCGGCGCGGCGGCGATGATCCGCAGCGGCGAGGCCGAGATGGCGCTGGCGCTCGGCGCCGAGAAGCTCACGCGACCCGGCGGCGGGTTCCTGCCCATCGTCGCCGACGACCTGGAGAGCGCCATGGGCCGCGTGATGCCGGCCGCGTTCGCGATGCAGGCCAAGCTGCACATGCAGCGCCACGGCACGACCCGCGAACAGCTGGCGATGGTGGCGGTCAAGAACCGCCGCCACGGGGCCCTGAACGCGCGGTGCCACTTCCGGGAGACAGTGACGCTCGAGCAGGTGCTCGCCAGCCCGAGCGTCGCCGAGCCGCTGACCCGGCTGTCGTGCTGCCCGGTGTCGGACGGCGCGGCGGCGGTCCTGCTGGCCGGCGAGGCCGCAGTACGCTCCCTCGGCCTGCAGCCGCGCGTGGAGCTCGTGGGGCACGCGCTCGTCAGCGGCGAGCGCACGCCCTTCGGCATCGTCGACGACCACTCCGAGATGTCGATCCGCGCCGCGCGCCAGGCCTTTGCGCGCGCCGGGGTCGGCCCTGCCGACATCGACCTGTGCGAGCTGCACGACCCCTTCACCATCGCCGAGCTGATGCACTACGAGGACCTCGGCTTCTGCGCGCCCGGGGAGGCCGGGGCCTATGTGGAGAGCGGCCGGTCGGCGATTGGCGGGGGCGGCGTGGCGGTGTCGCCGTCCGGGGGTCTGATGGCACGGGGCCATCCGCTGGGCGCCACGGGCGTGGCGCAGGTGGCCGAAGTGTTCTGGCAGTTGCGGGGAGAAGCCGGCGCCCGCCAGGTCCCGAACGCGCGCACCGCGCTGACCCACACCGTGGGCGGCGGGGTCACCAAGCTCGAAGCCGGCGCCTGCGCGGTGATGATCTTCCAGGCCGCCTGAACTCACCGGGCCGAAGGAACGCAACGATGGAGCACGAGACCCTCAGGCTGGCGGTCGACGACGGGGTGGCAACGCTCACCCTGCACCGACCCGAGGCGATGAACGCGATCACCCAGCGCATGAAGGACGAGCTGGGCGCGGCGCTGGAGTCCCTGGCGGCCCTGGCCGCCAACGCGGCGGTGCGGGTGCTCGTCATCACCGGAGCGGGCGACAAGGCCTTCTGCGCTGGCGCCGACATCAAGGAGCGCGCTGGCACCGACCCGACACCGGCGGAGTTCTTCTTTCGTCAGCAAGCCACGCACCGGCTGTTCACGCGCCTGGAGCAGTTTCCGCTGCCAGTGATCGCGGCACTCAACGGCGTGGCCTTCGGTGGCGGCGCCGAGATCGCGCTGTGCGCCGACCTGCGCGTGGCGGCGGAGCATGCGCGCATCGGGCTGACCGAGGTGGCGCTGGGCGTCATCCCGGCCGGGGGCGGCACGCAGCGCCTGGCCCGCCTGGTCGGGCCGGCCAAGGCCAAGGAGCTGTTGTTCACTGCCGCCCGGCTGACGGCGGCCGAGGCCTGGTCGTTGGGCCTGGTCAACCGGGTCGTGCCGGCCGGGCAGCTCGGCGCCGAGGTGCGCGGACTGGCGCGCGCCATCGCGGACATGCCGCCGCTGGCGCTGCGCTTTGCCAAGCAGGCGGTCGACAAGGGGCTGCAGGCGGACCTGCAGACCGCGCTCGATTTCGAGCTGTATGCGGCGTCCATCCTCTTCGACACCGAGGACCGCCGCGAGGGCATGCGCGCCTTCGTCGAGAAGCGCGCGCCGCACTTCAAGGGACGCTGAGCGCGCCTGCGCGCCGCAAGGAGAGACGATGGACTTGAACCTGCGGGGCCGCGTGGCCCTGGTGACTGGCGCCGGCCAGGGCGTGGGCCGCCGCATCGCGCTGACGCTGGCTGCCGAGGGCGCGCGCATCGCGGTCAACGACCTCCTGCCCGCGCGGGCACAGAAGGTGGCCGACGAGATCGCGGCGGCCGGCGGCACCGCGCTCGGCCTGCCCTTCGACGTGACCGACCGGGGGGCCGTGCAGGCTGCGGTGGAGCAGGCCTGCGCCCGATGGGATACGGTGGACATCCTGGTCAACAACGCCGGCATCATTCCCGAGCGGCGCAGCGGCGAAGTCGGGCTGCCGCCCTTTGCCGAGCAGCCCCCCGAGCACTGGGCCAAGATCGTCAACCTGAACCTGATGGGCACCCTGAACGTCACGCACGCCTGCCTGCAGGGGATGGTGCAGCGGCGCAACGGCAAGATCGTGACCATCATGTCCGACGCCGGTCGCATCGGCGAGGCGCGCTATGTGGTCTACGGCGCGGCGAAGGCCGCGCAGGCGGGCATGACGCGCTCGCTGGCCAAGGAGGTGGGGCCGCAGCGCATCAACGTCAACGCAGTGTCGCTGTCCGCGGTAGCCCACGAGGCCCCGATGGCCGACTTCCTGCGCGAGGACGCGACGCCCGAATCCAATGAGACGCTCCGGAAGATGCTCGGCGCCTACCCCATCGGCAAGGGACTCGGGCGGCTCACGCGGCCGGCGGACGCGGCCCATGCGGTGGCCTTCCTCGTCAGCGATGCGGCTGAGTACATCACCGGGCAGGTGCTGTCGGTCAACGGCGGCTACGCGATGCCCTGAACCCCGGAGCCGCGCCTTGCCCCGCGTTGTGTTCTTCGACCGCATCGGCCCGCCCGAGGTACTGCAAATCCGGGACGTGCCGCTGGCCGAGCCCGGTCCGGGCGAGGTTCGGCTGGCGGTCGAGGCCTTTGGCTTGAACCGCTCCGAGTCGCAGATGCGCCAAGGCACCTACCCGATGATCAACGCCACCTTTCCCTCGCGCGTGGGCAAGGAGGCGGTGGGCCGGGTCACGGCGGTGGGACCGGGCGTGCAGGGCGTGGAGGTGGGCGCGCGGGTGACCACCGTGCCCTGCTTCGACATGAACCGGCACGGCGTGTACGGCGAGTTCGCCGTCGTGCCGGCCACGGCGCTGGCGCCCGTGCCGCGCGGGCTGGACGCGGTGCAGGCCACTGCCATCTGGCAGCAGTACCTCACGGCCTATGGCCCGCTGGTCGAGTACACGGAGCTCGGCCCCGGTCACACCGTGCTCGTGACCGCCGCCACCGCCAGCGTCGGGCACGCGTGCATCCAGGTGGCCAGGACGCGAGGGGCCCGCGTGATCGCCACCACCCGGCGCGCCGACAAGACCGAGCGGCTGCGGCGCACCGGCGCCGACGACGTGGTGGTCACGACCGAGGAGCCGCTGGTGGCGCGGGTGCTTGAACTCACGGGCGGCCGCGGCGCTGATGTGATCGTCGACTCCATCGCCGGCGCCGGGGTGGTCGACCTGGCCGAATGCGCCGCGCAGCGCGGGCGCATCTTTCTGTACGGCCGCCTGGACGAGCGACCGGTGACCTATCCGCTGATCGCCTGCATGAAGAAGGCGCTGTCGATCACCGGCTACACGCTGTGGGAGATCGTGCTGGACCCGGTCCGGCGCGCGCGCGCCGAGCGCTGGATCCTCGATCAACTGGAGGCCGGCGTCTTCGAGCCGGTCATCGACCGTGTCTTCACGCTCGAGCAGATCGTGCAGGCCCATGCCTGGATGGACGCCAACGCAGCCAACGGAAAGATCGTGGTCCGTGTGGGGGAGCCACTCGTGCCATGAAGTCCTGGCCCTGTCGCGCCGCCCCGAAAGGGCCCCCCAAGAGAAGGTGGCGGATCACGCTGCACCCGAGGCGCTGTCGGCCTTCCACGTGATGCGCGCGGGCGTGTTCGAGCAGCTTGGTCTTCAGCCCCGACGGTACGGGGCGGTGCGGGAGCGGCAGGCCGACACCCGCGCGCGGGCGATGACCCCGCTGGCTCAGCTGCCCGTGGTACGCGAGCGCGTCATCGAGTCACTGGTCCCTTGTCTCGCTCGTCTCCCTCATCTCCCTCATCTCAGGCATCTCAGCCCAGTTGCATCAGCACCACCGGCAGGAGCACCGCGCTGACGACACCGTGCAGGCCCATCCCGAGGCTGGCGTAGGCGCCGGCCACCGGGTGCACGCTGAAGGCGCGCGACGTGCCGATGCCGTGCGCGGCCACCCCCAGCGCGAAGCCACGCTGCCACCAGGCCGTGACGCCGGCGGCGTTCAGCACGAAACGCCCAAGCACCGCACCGAGCACGCCAGTAGACACCGCGAAGATGGCCGTGAGCGTCGGAGAGGCCTGGACGCGCTCGGCAATGCCCATGGCAATGGGCGCCGTGACCGACTTCGCCCACATCCCGCGCACCAGGGCCTCGTCGGCCCCCAGCGCCTTCAGGACACCCACCGCCACGACGATGGACGTGACCCCCCCGGCAGCCATGGCCAGCGTCAGCGCACCCAGACGGCCCTTGACGGAGGCCCACCCCTTGTAGATGGGAATCGCCAGTGACACGGTGGCGGTGCCCAGCAGGAAATGCACGAACTGCGCGCCTTCGAAGTAGCGCTGATAGGGCATGCCGGCCAGCACCAGCCCAGCCGCCACCAGCACCACGGCGATCAGTACCGGATTGGCCAGCGGGTTGCGCTGCGTGCGCTCGTAGACCGCCAGGCCCAAGGCGTAGGCCCCCAGCGTCAGGACGAGCGCGAACAGCGGAGAGCCCGCCAGGTAGACCCAGATCTCGTGGATGGGCGGCAGGTCAGGGCGCATGCTCGTCCTGCGTGGACGGTGCGGCCAGCCGCTTGAGCACCAGGGCCGTGACGAAGATGGTGGCCACCACGCTCAGCAGCAGGGCGGCCGAAACGGCCAGCGCGTT
>JBIPMW010000186.1:0-3903 GCA_044376455.1 Crocinitomicaceae bacterium
GCAGACAAAATGAATATACTGCCAGAATAATGAAGACCATTCTTCAAAAAATGGCAACTGAATATGCCCAAACCATTCAATATTTTCTAAAAACAGAAAATGGAAATACTGGGCTCAATGCATCCATTGGTAAGGAGCTCACGCTGCGTTTCACTGGCCAAATTTTCTGTAGTGAATGCCATAAAAAAATCAACAAAACTTTTGGCGAGGGCTTTTGCTTCAATTGTTTTTCAACAGCAGGTGCAGCAAGCCCTTGCATCATCAGACCTGAACTCTGTCAAGCGCATCTCGGACTTGGCCGCGACCCTGAATTCGAACAACGTAATCACAATCAACCGCATCTCGTCTATTTAGCGCTCACACAACAGATCAAGGTTGGGATTACCCGCAAAACACAAATAACAACGCGCTGGATTGATCAAGGCGCCAATGCCGCGATTATCCTGGCAGAGACCTCCAACAGGTATTTAGCAGGAGTCATTGAAGTGGCTCTTAAGGATCATTTTACCGATAAAACCAATTGGCAGCAAATGTTGCGCAATGCCCCAGCGCTCGCTGATTTAGACCTCAGTGCCGAAAAATGGGAACTAGAAGAACTACTGCCTCAAGACCTTACGCAATACTGGACCGATGACGACGAAATTTGGCATTTCAATTATCCAGTCATACAATACCCCGAAAAAGTACAAGCACTCTCCTTCGATAAAACACCTGAAATCAGCGGAATTTTAACCGGTATCAGGGGGCAATATTTGTATTTTGACCAAACAAATGTGCTTAACTTGCGCAAACACACAGGCTACGAAACAATATGGCAACTTTAATTCGAAATATTCTAGACCTTTTCTATCCTTTGTTTCGTCGATTTTTTGACAAACAAACGTATTATTATGCTGCTTGCGGCGGCGGAAATTTGGTCTTGAGTTGGTTGCTTTTTTTTGTTTTTTATCAATACCTATTTGCCAAAAGAATTTTTCAGTTTGACGTAGCCAACCTGCACTACATCATTTCGGCCTACACCCTGAGCTCGATGCTATGTTTTATTTTGGCTTTTTTACTCGGGTTTTACCTTAACAAATTTGTAGTGTTCACACAGAGCAACTTAGGTGCGGCAACCCAATTTGTACGCTACAGCATGAGCGCTGTATTGACATGGATTGGCAATTATTTGCTGCTGAAAACTTTTATTGAAGGTTTTGGGTTCTTCCCTTCGATCGCGAATATACTCTCTAGTGCTGCTATGGTAGTGGTTGCCTATTTAATTCAGCGCAATTTTACCTTTAAATAAAGCAACAGCAGGCCTGAACTTTATTGACAAATCAGGGTGTCTATCCAAGGCGAATATGCCGCCCAAATACCCAAGGCACCACCCGCTATGTTAGACGGAATATTGGTTGGTACAGCAAAAGGACTCCCGCCTGAATACATTTGGTTGTACTTCTTTTCAAAATAATTGAACTCTTTGGGGCCAATTTTGGAAAACTTCACCACAATAGTGTCACCTAATTTATAAAATCCTCGGTACGGATTATTAGGCATTGTGTCTTGAAAACTCATAGGGTTTTCATAAGCATATTCAAAAGTGAGCCCGTTGAAAAACTTATCGTTAAAGTATGGATTGAAAGTCTTTGAAAAGGTCGCGTCTGAGAGATACTTCACTTCCCAACAATATGCATCTGTTGACGCTGCAGGATCTGATAATTTAGCCCAAGAAAAACCGCGATCAGTAAAGTTACCCTCAGGCTTCCAATACAAAGAATCAAGGGCAACTGGTTCAGCTATTCTGGAGCTAGAGGTGTAGGTTTTACCGTTGTGCAGAATTTGAAGAGTATAGGTTTTTCCAACCTCACCGATCATACCTAAAGAAATGTAGGCACACAAATGTAAACTGCTCAATTGTGCAGCAGGAATGCCAAATATTCCGGCAGCGATGTCTTCTAACCCAGGAGGTAAATCATCGGTGCAAATTTTAGTAAGAGTGTCGGTTTGCGTACCATCGGAAAGCAATACAATGGCATCGTCTACAAAACTATTGAGATAAGATTCAAAGTTGGTGGTTGCATAGACATTACTCGTTTTGGAAAGCAATACAATGGCGGGCATACCGGTTTCGATGCGGCCGTCAACGACTAATTGTTCTTTGTAACCCGGCAAGTCAATTTGAACCTCTTTGGTACAAGAAGTAATGAAAATAAATGCTACAAATAGGAGGCCTGTAAATTTTAAAATTCGAAATTCCATGTTGCGCTTGGGATAATTGGAAATAAGGAAACTTGTTTGATTTTCAAGGAGAAATCACCAGACATGAAATCACCATCGTTGTCAACGTACAAAAAGAAAGGATTCATGCGGTTATAGACATTATAGATAGAAAATGACCAATTGCTTTGGTAAGCCTTCTTAACTTGAATGTCAAGCCCTGTTGCAGGATCTGTTTTTGTCTTGAATTTTTTAACATAACGCGTGGCACTGAGGTCAAGGCGGTGGTAAGGGGCCATTCTTGTTGAATTTCTTGGGCCGTACTGAAAAAGAAGATTTTGATCTTGCACATACCAACTTGCAGGCAAGGTAAGTGTGTTTCCGGTCGCGTAGATAAAGCTAGCGCTAAATGTCCAGGTGTCGTTGAGTTTATACGACCCTACCAAAGTAAGGTCATGACGACGGTCGTATTTGGCAGGGTAAATGGCGCCTTCATTGATATCAGGGAAGCGCCTCTCTGTTTTGGCCCATGTATAACCAATCCAGCCAGTGAAAGCACCTTGTGCTTTTTTCAGGAAAAACTCAGCTCCGTAGGCCCAACCCTCTCCGTACACCAATAAATTATCCGTATTGTCACTGATATTATCGCCTGGAAGTGCTCCTTCTTTGAATTCGATGAGGTTCTTCATTCCTTTGTAATAGACTTCAACTGATGCTTCGTAACGGTCTTTGTCAAAATTCTTGAAATAACCAATTGAAGTTTGAAAGCCTTTTTCTGGTTTTGCAAGGTCTGTTGATGGAAACCAAATATCAGTTGGTAAGGAAACTGCGCTTAATGTAACCAAATGTACGTATTGGTAATTATAAGCGTAACCTGCTTTAATTGAACTGTTATCGGGAAGTAAATAACGCAGCGCAAAACGAGGTTCAAGGCCCTGATAAAATGCAATGACATCATTTCGGTCATATTTAATAACGGTATCTGATGTTGCAATACCATCACCCTTGATGTAGCGATCAAATGGACCAACATGTGTAAAGGAGCTGTAACGCAAACCAACATTGAAGCGCCAAGCGTCGTTTAAATCAAATTCATCTAAGGCATAAATGCCCGTTTCATGTGAATAAAGGTGTTGAATAGTTCCGGTATTGAAAGTGACGGTATCATTTTGAGCTGACAATCCTTGTGGCGTGAAATCATGAAATATATATGCCGCGCCAAATTTAATCCGGTGTTTTGGATTTGGATAGTACGAAAAATCAACTTTTGCTGTGTAATCTTTTATTCCTGAAGTGAGCGCTACTCTAAACTCATCTTGGGTAGAGGCGAATTCAAAGTTGTAATCGGAATATGTCAATGTTGTGTTCATGAATAACTTGTCTGTAAAGAGGTGATTCCAACGCAATGCAGCAATACCGTTACCCCAAGGCATATCCACCCGAAAGCCCCCGTTTTGATCTTTAAATGAGAAGATATCTTTGCCGTAGTAAGCACTCAAATAAATACGGTCTTTGTCGGTGAGTTTATAGTTCAACTTCGCATTGAGATCATAAAAAAAGTAACCAGAACCTGCAAACGGAGAAGAATCAGGTATGGCCGCCTTCATGATCAGGTCAATGTACGTTCTTCGGGCCGAAACAATAAAAGACCCTTTGTCTTTTTTGAGCGGACCTTCCACTGTTAGCCGAGATGAAATAGCCCCT
>JBIPMW010000187.1:0-3891 GCA_044376455.1 Crocinitomicaceae bacterium
TTAGGAGATGTCTCCCAGCTGTATTACACCACGACTGTTAAATCTAATTTCAATTTTTTTTTAAACCTTTTACACCTTGACGACCTGCATCAAACACCTGTGAGCTCTCCAATTTCGACCCCTGGAATCGTAGCTTACAAATACAAGCTCGAGGAGAAATATGAAGAAAATGGGCGCATGATTTCCAAAATCAAGATCACGCCTCGAAACACAGCAACCTCTACCATGGAAGGTTATATTTGGGTGGTGGATACGCTTTGGTTAATCCAGAAGCTTGACCTCACCATGAATAAAGGGAATTTATTGATCTACGATTATTTTAGAATAGTACAAGACTATAGCCTCCAAGGTGATACGTTGTGCGTACTCGACAGACAGGTATTAACCTACGGTGTGAAATATAAGAATGAAGTAAGTCAGTGTAAAACGGAAGCTATTTATTCAAATTATAATTTTCAGCCGGCCTTTGCCAAAAAATACTTCAATGCGGAAGTGGCAGTAACGGAACAAGCTGCCTATGAACGAGATAGCGCCTATTGGGAACAGAAACGCGGGATTGCTCTAACAGACGAAGAGATTAAATTTATTAGAGCCAAAGACTCCATTCGCGACTACATGAATCGCAAAGAGTATTTAGATAGCGTCGATGCTGTTTTTAATAAAATCACAGCGCTTAAAGTCCTTTGGTTTGGCGTAGATCACCGCAACCGTGACAAAAAGCAACAATTTGGCTTTGGCTCAGTGGCCTCTACCATCCAACCAATTAACATTGCTGGCCCAAGAATAACACCAAGTTTTGATTACTTCAAAAAATGGAAAGATGAACGTACATTGGATTGTTATACTCGAGTTTCTTACGGTATTTTAAACGGAGACTGGAAAGGAGATACCTGGTGGAAGTACCGTTTTGATCCTTTTCATTTTGGTTTCTTTCGAGTAGCAGTCAACCATGATTTTGATGTCATTCGTGGGTTTGATGCGATTACACAAATTTATAAACGTGACAACTTTTTCGAATCGACGAGATTGAATTTAAACCTTGAATACGAATTATTCAATGGTTTTTATGCCTACGCAAACACACAATACACCAAACGCAGAAGCTTGGAGGGCTACGAATTCTTAAACGGAATCGACGAAGCTTTGCCCAACAATGATCCGTTGGCGTTTGACCCTTACGATGCTTTTATCTTGAATATCGGCGCTTCGTATACACCCGGCCAACGCTATATGCGAGAGCCTTATCGAAAAGTTGTTTTGGGATCGGCCTACCCGACTTTTTCAGTGCATCTAGAGCGTGGATTACCAAACGTTTTCAAAAGCGTCGTCGACCACGCTTACCTGCAGGTGGAAGTCATGCAAAATTTCAAAATCGGAACCATCGGAACTTCATCCTACCGTGCATCAGTAGGAAAATTTCTGAGTGCAAGAGCTATCTATGAGCCCGACTACAAGTTCCAAAGACGCAGTGACCCAATATGGTTTTCAAACCCGCTTTATTCATTTCAAGGATTTGATACGACCTTACGCACCATAGATTATGTATTTCAGGCACATTATGTACACCACGACAATGGCGCAATCTTGAATAAAATCCCGTATTTCAAAAAAACAAGGGTTGGTTTGGTTGTTGGTGGAGGCGCCATGTATGTCAAAGAATATGACTGGGAACACTACGAAATTTTAGCCGGACTCGAACGCAATTTTAAGTTGAGCAGACGAAGATTAAGGGTCGGTATTTATGGCGTGGTTTCAGATGGAAATAAGATTGCACCAACCACTGCTTGGAAAATTTCTTTTGCGATGCTCGACGATCGCAACATGAAATGGAATTTCTAGCCTTTGCTAGGTGCTTTCATTGACGCTTTCTTTTTTTTGGAAAGAACTTTTTCTGACGAATAATTGCCCAAATTAGACCAACAGAAATACAAGCATCTGCTAAATTCCAAATGGCCGGAAACACTTGCTGACCGCCTAATAGTGGCAAGCTTTGCGGCCATGTGACATTGAACTGAAACATATCTACCACATTGCCAAACAGGAAACCTTGATGTCTTACTTCGATTGGATAAGAAAAGTGTCTTGATTCGCAAACGGCTTTAATGCCGCTCCCTGGCATTTGATTGAAACCTACACAAGGATCTACATTGAAAAATAAATCATAGAACATAGAGTCTAGTAGATTTCCGGTTGCCCCTGCTAAAACTAAGGAGACAACCACTAAAAACTCTTTGGAAGCCATTTGCTTCATTTGTTGGTACAGATAACGAATGATTAAAATGATCGCAACCACTCTAAACAAGCTGAGGGCTAACTTGGCCCATAATGATGCACCAAAAGTTTGACCAAATGCCATGCCGGGGTTTTCGGTGTAGTGCAAGACAAACCAAGAGCCAAAAACTGGTTGATATTCACCAGGATAAAATTGCGTCTTGATAGTCAGTTTAATCCATTGATCGAGAACCAGCAATAACAAAACGATAGCTGGAATAAGGAGCGCCTGTTTTTTCAAGGGTTATTTTTGAGCGTTTTTGGCATCGATACTCATGGTGGCATGAGGTACTAAGCGCAATCTTTCTTTAGGGATAAGTTGCCCGCTGACGCGACAAATTCCGTAGGTCTTGTTTTCAATCCTAACTATCGCAGCATTCAAACTTTGAATAAATTTTTCTTGACGCGCAGCAAGTTGTGCAACCTCTTCTCTAGATAGGGTTTCGGAACCATCTTCCATCATGTTAAAGGTGCGGCCAGTGTCGTCAGTTCCGTGATCATCGTTGTGCGACAAGGATCCTTTGAGCAGGTCAAGGTCAATATAAGCCTCCTTGAGCTTATTTTGAATAAGTGTTTTGAATTCTGCTAAGTCAGCATCTGAGTAGCGATTTTGTGCCTTTTCCATGATTTTGTTCAAAAAAATATGAGCAACAAATATATTATTTTTTGTTTTGTTCGCAAGTGTAAAAACACTGAATTAACGGGAACTTATTTTCTTTTTAAACAAAGTGTGCTACTTATTCACAAAGCAGTCATTTTCTGTCTAGAACTTGGTAAATTTGAAGATGTTGCGTTTGTTTCTAGATAACAGAATCGGAGTTCTTTTACTGCTTCCGTTTTTTCTGCTTTTATATCTTCTCGGAGACATCATTGGTACTACCCCTTATTTTGGCTCCTCTGATACCGCTGCTTTTGCTGGTTTGCCACACTGGAATTATTGGAGCGTTGTCAGTTTTCAATTTTTCATTCTACTGTTTAATGCGCTTGGAATAAACTGGGTATTTAATAGCCAAGAATTCCTTGAAAAGAACACCTACATCATAAGCCTTAACTACCTTATATTCAATAGTTTTTTTATTGATTTTGGACAGTTTACCTGGACACCCGTCATTCAATCATGTTGTATTCTTATTTTAGCGGTATTCTTTGGTATTAAACCTCAAAATGATGCGCGAAAAGCAGCTTTTAATGCAGGTTTTTTATTTGGTGTTGCTTTATTTTTCAGTAGCAAACTAATTTTTCTTATTCCCGTTCTGCTTATTATGCTGCTCGTGCTTCGGATGTTTCAATTGCGCGAAATACTATTACTACTCTTGGGCATGGTCTCACCTGTCTTCCTTGTGTATACCTTTTGTTATGTGATAGCGCGTTCCTTTTATTTTCCTTTTCAACTCGAATGGAAACTTGAAGAACTTCATTGGTTTGAAATAACTATACTCATACTCGTGCACATATTACTCATATTGAGCCTTATTGGTTTAAGAGCCAGGTTATTAAAAGCATCTTTGCGGCTAAAAAAACAAATCCAAGTACTCAATATATTTACTTTTTTTGCCTGGCTCATTGGGCTTGGCGCTTTTCTATTATTAGGTCAAAGTAGCCTGCTAAGCCTTCTTGTTT
>JBIPMW010000045.1:0-11914 GCA_044376455.1 Crocinitomicaceae bacterium
AAAATTGGTTCAAATTAACAAAGATGGTGGCTATCTAAGCCAAGTCAAATCGAGGGGTCCTGCCGCTAATTCTGATCATTATTTTTTTACTGAAAAAGGGGTTCCGGCATTTTTCATTTATACGATGGGGCCCAATAAAAATTACCACGACGTTTTTGATCAATACGAAGCTTTGAGTTTTGCAGCGTTTGAACCTCTGGCCAAACTACTTTATGAATTTCTTAATTCATTTTAACCTGCGTACGATGTAACTGGTTTGTATGACCAAGACGGCCAACGATAAGCCCAAAAGATAGAATATAAAGTAAGTGGCTTGGTTGGTATAAATTAACGCCAGTAAAACAGACAAATAACCCAGCATTTGTGTGGTTGTCAAGACAAGCAAACGCAGGGTAAAAGCACTTTGATTGCCCTTATTCTTGAAAAATAATATGAAGGCCGATACGATGATAATGAACAAAGAACTCAGCTGAGCCAACATGACTTGATTCAATGTCAGTTTGAAGATGTCAAGTATTGCAAGCAGCAAGAATGCTCCGTGAATGGCAAACATGCTCAATAAATAGGATATGATCGTAAACTTTCGTTTCAAGTTACTTTTCTTTGGAAATAGCCAACACTTCCTTGATGACAAGATAAAGACCAACAGCGACCCCAAGTAAGCCTAAGACGATGGTCCAGACGGAATTATTGGTGTGGTACTTGTGGTCGAGAAACAAACCAAGCCAAGATAGGCCACCGATAACAGCTGCCATTTGTAGCGCTGCAGAACTTAAACGCAAATAAGGATTTGTGTTGGAAGCCAAATTATTCGTCAAAAGCAGGCTCAGCATCGAGCTTTGCTGTGCTTACTCCGGCGCGCATCACACATGCACCTTCAAAAAATGCACCCTCTTCGATATGTAGCTTCATTGTTTGGATGTCACCTTTAATGCGTGCTGTGGAACGCAAGACGAGCAGGTTCTCTACCATGAGTTGCCCTTCCATAGCACCCTCTATTTCGGCATGGACACAAACTAAATTGCCATTGATTTTTCCTGAACTTCCGATGACAACACGGCCAGCACAAGAAACGTTACCATTGACTTCGCCTTCGAGGTGAATATTTGAATCTGAGGTGAGGTCTCCGTTGATTTCTGTTCCGGCTACGATTTTGTTGAGACGGTCAGCGTGATCAACTTGGCTAGAACCCCCGAAAATGTCTTTTCTTAGCATGATTGCTTAGTAATTATCGATGAAAAATGCTTTATAATCATCAAATTTCGAGCTTTCTATCAACTTTTTCAAATTTTCTTGACTGATTATGTAAATTTTATTGTTTTGATAGTCATCGAGATACTCAAAACCAGCTTTGTAAGCATTGAGGTAATCCCAAGCAATCTTGGCAGATGGGAAATCTGAAACGAGTACAAAGTTATTCTCGGCAACGGTAGTCTTGACCGTCACTTTAACTTTAGAAGTCTTGAATCCTTTGGTTGAAAAATTGGCCACCGCAGTTCGGAGCTCATCGGCTTCTTCGTCTTCGTCAAGTAATACGATTACGTATTGCGTGCCACTGATATCCGTTGAGAAAATTGAAGTTTCTTTTTTGTTGGCAAGTTCAAACTTAGAATATCCCTTCTGAATAGTCTGAATCATTTCTTGTGCACGAACCGCTTGATCTGACTTTGGTTTTTCATCGATGATGCGTTGCAATTTTGGCACCAATAATTGCTTGTTGTCGTTGAGCTGACCAAAAGCAAGTGCATTGAGTAATAAATATTCAGCGCGATAAGCATTGGAGAGGTCCTTGTCCACAAAAGGTTGCGTTGCGCTGAGAACTTGTGCATAATAACCTTGCTCATATTTTTCGAGTAAAGCGAGGTAAGCTGCTTGATCTTTTTGAGCGCTTAATTTTTGCTTGACATAATAATCGGGGTCGCGGAAGAAATTGGCGGCATCTGAGTTGGGATATTTTGTAAGAATATAGGTTCTGTACTTGGTTGCATCCGGACCGTTTTCATAGATTTTGTAGAGCTGAAACGCTGCTGATAGGTCTGTTGGGTGATCTAGCTTTTTATCGAGGATAGCCAAGAATTGAGCAGCTGCTAATTCGCTTTCATTCAGAATTTCTTTGTAGAGCACCCCAGAAGTATAAAGTGCATCTAGTAGGCGCTCTTGCGAGCTTTTCAAGGCCTCCGGTGTGAGTGGAATATTTGCCAAGAGACTTTCAATGCTGAGCGAATCTTTTTTGACGTTTTTTTGTCCGGCTTGTGCAGTTGTATCTTGCCCTTGCGGATCATTGTTGGCATTCAAAACAATGCGCTCGCTGCGGCGCCAGTCATCGGTGTTTTCACGGACCCCCCAGTTTTTGCGAAAATCGTTATAGCCTTCCTCTCGCAATTTAGGATTGTTAAAAATGAACTTATTGGCGTTGCCAGTGGTTGGTGTTGTCTGGCTTTGTTGCAACGCGAGTAATTTAGCGGCCTCCAATTCTTTGCGTCTTTGCTCCTCGCGTTTAATTTGCTTCAATGTTTCTTTGAGGAAATCTTCGCGGTCTTTTTCTGAAAGTGCGGCAATGCGCTGTACTGAATCTTCAAACTGAGCAGTTTCAATAGCTTTGACGAGATCAGCTAATTTACTGGCCTTACTTTTGATTAGTTCACCGTTTGGATAGTCGTCGGTAATAAACCTAGAGCTAGAGTCGTAGTATTTTTGAGCAAAAACGTAGTTCTTTTCGTTGAAGGAAAGGTCTCCTAGTTTTTCATAGGATTGTGCGCGCTGACGCTTGTTGTTATTGGAATAGAATGCAGAAGAAGTAAGGTGTGATTTTGCCAACGCTTGATTGCCACTATTGAGTTCCATGAGGGCCATGGCATAGTAGATTTGATCTTTATAGGTGGCGTTTTTTGCATCTTTGAGCATCTTGTTGAGATCTGCCATGAGCCGAGTGTCTCCACTCATTACCGCCCGATTGAGCCGTGCATTGAAAGCAATATCGGTTGCTGCAGCTGCCTTGTAGGCCCTTCCGTAACATTTGGCGGCTTCCGGAAGTTGGTTTTGCTGCTGATAGATTTGGGCCAAAATATAATTTAAGCGCGCTTTTTCTTTGGCAACAGGGCACTTCGCTATGGCTAATTTTAAACCTTCAATGGCCAAATCGTATTCTCGACGGCGCAGCGCGAGGTCAGCAAAAGTGCGGTGAATTTCGAACTGCAACTTTTTTGACATCTGAGGTCCAGCTTCTGGGTTCTTCTCTTTGATAAACGGGATGTAATCTTTGATTTTCTTTTGCTGCTGTATTTCAGCCCGTTCGTTGAGTGCATCGAGGATCAGTTTGGCATCGGCATACTTGCGTTGTTCGATATAGATGCGTGCTATCCAAAGACTTGCGACATAAGTACTTGGGTCTTGGGCAAAAAAGCGCTTGACGAATTCAAAGTTATCTAGGGCTTTTTGGTAATCGCGGCGATAAAAAAATGCTTCACCTACGGTTAGCCAATTTTCATCGATCCATTTGTTGTATTCTACAGATTTGTAGAACATATTTTCTGCAGTGGGCATGCTGTGATTCAGGATCACTTTGGAACACTTTAAAACTGCCGTATCAATTGCTGGCAACATGCCCTTTACATCCTTTTCAGAAGGAACTGGAAAGATCGGGAGCTTCGAATAAAAATCTTCTTTACGACTGTCGTGATACGTTTTCAAAGAAATCCTAAGTAATTCCTTGGCATTGAAATGACCGTTGTATTTGGCCGTAGTCTGGTGATAAAATCGATTGAGCGGAGTATTGTTTTCTGTAGAACAAGCCCATGACAGCAAAAGCAGTAGCGAGGTCAGGATGAGATGTTGGCTTGTACGCATGAAAGCAAAAAGAGGTTTATAACGCAAAATATGCGCTTTTAGTGTGCAAATTAAGCAATATTGGTAAAGACTTGCTGGATATCGTCGTCGTCTTCGATTTTATCGAGCATTTTTTCGATATCGACCAGCTGTTCTTCAGTAAAATCGACAGGGCTGGTAGGGATGCGTTTCAAGCTTGATTTCTGAACTTCAATTTGCATGTCCTCAAGGGCTTTTGCAATGGTGCCGAAAGCGGTGTAATCTCCGTAAACGATAATTTGTTCTTCTTCAACTTCGATTTCTTCACAACCTGCATCAATGAGTTCTAGTTCAAGCATCTCGGGGTCAAGATCTGGTGTTTTTGCAATTTCAAAAACACTTTTACGGGCAAACATGAATTCCATAGAGCCATTAGGAACTACTGAACCTCCTGCTTTGTTGAAATAAGATTTTACATTGGCAACTGTACGCGTTGGATTATCGGTGGCGCACTCAACATAAACCAATACACCATGTGGGCCTTTGCCTTCGTAATTGACTTCTGTGAACGAAGCAATGTCTTTTTGGGCCGCTCGTTTGATTGCAGACTCAATGTTGTCTTTGGGCATGTTTTCAGACTTCGCGTTTTGAATTGCGGTTCTGAGCTTGGCATTGGTTGTCGGATCCATTCCGCCTTCTTTGGCGGCCATAGTAATGGCTTTTCCAAGTTTCGGAAACATTTTGGACATTTTGTCCCAACGCTTTTCTTTAGCTGCTCTTCGGTATTCAAACGCTCTTCCCATTTTGTGTAGTTTTGGGGCAAAAATAAGGAATTCAGAAGGAAAATTCAAGCAACAAAACCGACTTGAGCCGTTTTCAAAATACTTAAGCTAAAATCTGTTCGATATAATTGAGCAAAGGCTCTTTTCCAAAGCCAGACTCACTTGATGTCGTGAAGACAGGCGGAAGTTCTTCCCAATATTTGAGCATCTCTTTTTTATACTTCGCAAGATTTTTTTGCAAGGCAGAGCTGGAGAGTTTATCGATTTTTGTAAATACCATGGAAAAAGGCAAGCCTTTTTGACCGCACCAATTCATGAATTCGAGGTCAATTTTTTGAGGTTCAAGCCTTGCATCGAGCAACACAAAAATATTCATGAGGGTTTCTCGCTTGACGAGGTAATCAGAAATGAAGCGCTCAAAGGAATTGCGTTGGCTCTTGCTTACTTTTGCATAACCATAACCCGGTAAGTCGACGATGTACCAAGACTCATTGATGATGAAGTGATTAATGAGTTGGGTTTTTCCTGGCGTACCAGATGTTTTGGCCAAGCCTTTCTTTGAAGTTAGCATATTGATCAAGGAAGACTTCCCAACATTTGAGCGCCCAATAAAAGCAAATTCGGGTTTGCCGTCTGTGGGGCATTTAGAAACTTCAGTATTCGAGATGCTAAATTCTGCGTTTTTGATTTGCATGTTGCAAAGTTATTTGAAACTTTTATTTTTGCCCATTTTGAACAAACTTTAATATATGTTGTTTTGCAGTAACTCAAAGAGCCATGGCAGAATATAAAATCAAAGATATAGAAATACTTACGGGCATCAAAGCTCACACGATTCGCATCTGGGAAAAGCGCTATGGCATGCTTATTCCGGAAAGAACCGACACCCAAATCAGGACTTATTCTGACGCCGACCTATCTTTTTTACTGAACGTTAGTTTGCTCAATAAAAATGGGGTTAAAATCTCTAAGATTGCAACCATGGAAACCAGTGCCATTCATGCATTGGTGTCAGAAATCAGGCTAAGCCCTGCCATCGACAACGCCGAGGAAAAACTCATTCTTGCCCTACTCGAACTCGATGAAGAACTTTTCAGAAACACACTCAATGACCTCATCCATCAAAAAGGTTTAGAGCTTACGTTCTCAGAGCACCTCATTCCTTTCCTGGACAGAATTGGTGTGATGTGGTTGGTGAATAGTATCTCTGCGGCTCAAGAGCATTTCATTTCTAACTTGATCCGACAAAAAGTTATTTCCGAAATAGATAAACTGGGTATACCAGACAAAAGCGCTACTTCTGCCCTACTCTTTTTACCTGAACATGACTGGCACGAACTCGGTTTGTTATTCTATCAATATCTGCTCAGAAGTAAAGGGTACTACACCTATTATTTGGGGCAGAGTTTGCCATATGATTCTTTGATAGATTGCATTCAAAGACTGAAGCCCAGTGTTGTTTTAAGCAGCTGGTTAACAGCCGTTGATCAAAACTTTATCACCAATTATTTCAAGCAGCTGAAGGCAGATGCGCCAGGCGTTGAATTAATGGCCGGTGGAGCTCAAATTCATGTACACTCCGAAGTACTCAATGGCCTTATTACTGAAGTAAAAGGTTCATCGACGCTTTTGGCGCTATTCCAATAAGTAAGGCGTACGTAATAGGTTTGTAGTGCTATCAAAGCACCATATTGACGATTTTACCAGGAACAATAATGACCTTTTTCGGGGTTTTTCCTTCTAACCACTTTTGCGTATCTGGTAAAGCCATGACCGCCGCTTCAATTTCAGCAGGACTCAAATTCAAAGGCAATTCTACTTTCATGCGCATCTTTCCGTTGAAAGAAACGGGATATGAAAAACTAGATTCAGTTAAATAGGCTTCGTTGAGTTCTGGGTAACTTTCGTTAAAGATTGTGCCACTTGCTGGCTTTAATTTGGACCAAATCTCTTCACAAATATGAGGTGCATAGGGCGCCATCAGGATTGTTAATTGCTCGAGGATATGACGGTTATTGCACTTTTGATCGGTGAGTTCGTTGACACAAATCATAAAACTTGATACGCCTGTATTAAACGAGAAACGCTCGAGGTCATCGCGTAGTTTCTTGATTGTTTTGTGTAACGTTTTGAGTGCGGCCGGGCTTGGTTCACCTTCAGTTAGCTCAAAAGCACCGTTTAAATGAAACAAGCGCCAGTATTTTTTCAAGAAACCATGCACTCCTGTAATACCTTTGGTATCCCAAGGTTTGCTCTGTTCTAGCGGGCCCAAGAACATTTCATACATGCGCAAGGTATCAGCACCATAACGCTCACAGAGGTCATCTGGTGTAACTACATTATACCAGCGCTTAGACATTTTGTCTACCTCTCTTTTGACTAAAACTTTACCACTTGAATTCGTGACAAATTCTTGATTGGCATATTGCGGCTGCCATTGTTTGAGTGTATCAAGCTGAATGCTTTCGTCATCGTTAATGAGGTCGATAAGAATTCGTACCTCTCGGAAACCTGAATGGTCTTGAGGTAGGCAATCAAAAGAATACATTTTTTGATCAGGACCAATGTAGGCAATTGCAGATTTCCCTAGAATCATGCCTTGGTTGATCAGCTTGGCAAATGGTTCATCAAAAGGTAAATACCCCTGATCGTACAAAAATTTGGTCCAAAAACGCGCATAGAGCAAATGCCCCGTAGCGTGCTCTGAACCACCGATATAGAGGTCTACGTTTTGCCAATAGGCAACTTTTTCTGGGCTTACAAGAAAGTCGTCATTGTGCGGGTCCATATAGCGCAAAAAGTACCAGCTACTCCCTGCCCATCCCGGCATGGTGTTGAATTCCATGCGCTCACCAAGTTGGCAAGACCACGCGCTTTTCGCAGCACGCGCCAGTGGTGGTTCGCCGTCTTCAGTCGGTAAATATTTGTCGACGTCCGGAAGGGTAACCGGTAAGTGTTCATCCGGAACCAAATGAGCCATTCCATTTTGATAATAAACCGGAAAAGGTTCTCCCCAATAGCGTTGTCTGGAGAATACTGCATCGCGCAGACGGAAATTTGTTTTTCCTTGGCCGATACCCATTTTTTCGATGGCTGCAATGGCTGTTTCCATCGCTTTTTTAGCCGGTAAACCGCTGAGAAAATCAGAATTCGCGATGACGGCATCTTTTTCAGTATACGCTGCTTCGCTGACGTCTTGTTCTGCAAATATGTTTGGGATCTCTATGCCAAAATGCTTTGCAAAATCGTAGTCGCGTTGGTCTCCGCAAGGTACAGCCATGACTGCACCGGTGCCGTAAGAAGCCAAAACGTAGTCGCCAATCCAGATAGGAATGTCTTTGCCCGTGAATGGATGAACGGCATAGGCACCCGTAAACTGACCAGTAATGTTTTTAACATCGGCTTGACGATCGCGCTCGGTCTTGAGGGCGGCGTCTTGTTGGTATTGTTGTACGGCTGCTATTTGATCAGCCGTGGTGAGTCGTTGTACTAACGGGTTCTCTGGTGCCAAGACCATGAAACTGACGCCAAAAATGGTGTCGGGGCGCGTTGTGAATACTTCAATTTGGGCATCATGTCCTTTCACCTGAAAATGCACACTTGCACCTTTTGACTTTCCGATCCAGTTGCGCTGTTGTTCTTTGAGTGCGTCGGTCCAATCGATGCGATCTAAGCCCGATAAGAGCCGATCTGCGTAGGCTTTGATGCGCATAGACCACTGCATCATTCTTTTCTGCTCTACAGGGTGTCCACCGCGTTCAGAAACGCCATTGACGATTTCATCATTGGCCAAGACCGTGCCTAATGCCGGACACCAATTGACCCAGCTTTCTGCTAAATAAGCCAAACGGTATTGTTGCAATACGGCTTCTTTGGCTTGGGCATCCATAGCCAACCAAGTTGCTGCATCAAAGATTTGGGTGCAGTCAGTAACCGCCTTTACATGTTGGTTGCCCTCTTTTTCAAATGCCTCAATGAGCTTTGTAATGCGCTCAGCTCTATCTGTTTGGAGGTCATAGTAACAATCAAATAATTGCTTAAAGATCCATTGTGTCCACTTGTAATAGCTCGGCTCTGAGGTACGGACTTCTCTGGACCAATCAAAGCTGAAGCCCATGAGGTCGAGCTGTTGGCGGTAGCGCGCGATATTTTCTTTGGTGGTTATTGCGGGGTGTTGCCCTGTTTGAATGGCATATTGTTCTGCAGGTAAGCCAAATGAATCATAGCCCATTGGATGCAAAACATTGAAGCCTTGCAAGCGCTTATAGCGTGCATAAATATCTGAAGCAATATAACCCAGCGGATGCCCAACATGCAAGCCTGCACCTGAAGGATACGGGAACATATCGAGTACATAGTACTTTGGTTTGCTCGTATCTTCTGTGATTTTATACGTTTGACGCTCTTGCCAAATTTGGCGCCATTTGGCTTCGATGTGGTTAAATTGGTAGTCCATGCTTCTTTGTAGAAAGCACAAAGATACAAAGCTTGCGCTTAACGGAATAAAAAGTAAAGCCCTAGCAAGAAAAGTAAGCTATCAAAACTTCGTTTAGGTAAAAAACGTTCCCGATTCATAACCACGAGAAGAATCAAGGTCTCTGTCAAGGGTATCAGCAGTAAGTAGGCACTAAGCGCAATAAGAAAAATAACTACGTAGCCACTCGTTCGGGCGCCTAATAAACCTGCAATTGTTTTGATTTGACCATTATCTTGATCCAAGTCTTCGCGATCCGCTTGCAAACTGAGTGCAAAATACAGGACCAAAAATAGGGGGCTAATGCTGCCAATAGAACCAAGTATACTCGGAATAAAATTCAGGAAAATAAACCATAATACTGGAATTAAAAAGGTCTTTAAATAAGGGACTTTTCTCCATTTAATGAACTGCTCATAGGTGAGTGCAAATATAAAAAGCAGCAGCAGCAAGCACCAAAAAAACACATAAGACCACAATGCCTGATAGAGCCATAGATAATAAATGGCGGTGAGGCTCAGCAAGAAAATTTGCCAAAACTTAGCAGGTCTTTGATGCAGCCAATAATAAAACTGGCCAATTAATAAACCATGGACCAGCGCCTGTTGAACGATAAGAGAGCGGTGCCAAAAAGCACCTTGTGGAGCTAACAAACCCAAACTATAAACTGCTACAAAAACGGCGAGCAGTACATTGCGCCAAAAGATTTTATTGAAGTGCATCTACAATCTGTTGAGGGCTAATAGTTTCTACCTCAGTAAGCGCCTTAGAATGCGAGCCAAGTGCAGCCCAACGCCCCGGATGAATGGGTCTTGTAATGGTAAATAAGCCAAGGGCCTGAATCTGGCACAATCCGGCTAAATGATAAGGTCCGGTAGAGCAGGCAATGAGCGCTTTTGATTTAGAAATGATCGCGATAAAAGTCTTTAAATCCCACAGTCCTGTAACATCTTTGATTTTTGCATTTTTCGGGATTTGATTGCGAAAGAGTTCGCCTTCTTTTTCAGTACCCGTAAAAAAAACTTCAAACCCTCTTTCAACCAATAAAAGTGACAGCGCCGCGTATTTTTCAATGGGATACTCTACCCCACTTCCATTTGATTTCGGATGAATCAGGATTACCTTTGAAAAATCATAAGTTTGGAATTCAACTGGCAGGGAATCCTCCATCTCAAACGCAGCGGTTTGTTTGATCTCTACCCAGTTGGGGATGTTTGGGTAACCAATTGCCTTGGCTAAGTAGAAATTCAATTGTGCTTCGTGTAGATCGGAGCGTTTTCTTGAAAACCACGGTAATAAATTACAAGTCCACCAATGGTGCAAGCGATGGGCAGTTCCGACGCGCAAGGGTATGCGGGCATCTTTACACCACGCTGCTACTGTTTTATTTGGAAATAAATGCAGAACGGCTGAAAATCCTTGTAATTTTTGGAGGCGCTCCTCGGAAGGCAGCACATCTAATTCTTCATAAACCAAAACGTCATCAATTGGCTCAAAACATGCCACCACTGCTTTTGTGTAGGAACGACACAGATATACAAGTTCAACGTCGGGAAATTGCTGCTTAAGCGCTACGCAAACCGGAAGTGTCAGGCAGACATCGCCAATGGCATCAGTTCTAGAGATGAGTATTTTCTGTAGTCTTGGTTTAGCCATTCTTCCATAATTTTCTCAGCATGCTGTATTTCTGAAAAGTGGCAAAGGCACTACGGGTTGCAATATGCCAGCCTGCCAATCCATCTAAAACACCAAGCTTGATAAAGTAGCTTTTGATAAACTGAGCCGTAACTTTCAACACAATTTTAGGCCAAGAACTGCTCACTTTTTTGGCATAAAGTTCTTTGGCTGCTATTTGAGAAAAATAAGCAATTTGCTTGAAGTGGTCGTCTTTGGTGTAATACGAATAGTGCAACAAGTCTCCATCGAGGTACTGAACGCTCAACCCTGTGTCTGGGAGCAATTGATCATGCGGATTGACACCTCCCCAATGTGCCATTTCCGTAAAGACTAATCTTACTTTGGTGTCCGGATACCAGCCACTGTGCTTGATCCAGGTCCCGCAATAGTTGGTGAGCCGATTCATTTGAAAAGCTCCTGGAGCTGGGCTACTTGCTTTCAAAGCAAGGATACTATTTTTCAGGGTTTCGGAAAGTGCTTCATCTGCATCTAGCGACAAAACCCAAGGGTGAGTTGCACGGCGCAGCGCTTCGTTTTTTTGCTGAATATGGCCCTCAAAAGCGTTGTTTTCAAAACGGACCCCGTACTCCGCGCAAATGGCTTCTGTCTGATCGGTTGAGAAAGAATCCAGAACGAGTATTTCATCGCAAACCTCTAGCAATGAATCGAGGCAGCGCCTGATGTTTTTTGCTTCGTTATATGTGATGATGACGCCTGATAGTTTCATGGGAAACTATTTGATACGAATTCTTTGACCAACAGCAATACTATTGACCTTTACGCCTGGATTGAGTCTTTGCAACTGGGCTTGGGTGAGGTTATTGCGTTGGGCAATTTTTCCGAAAGTATCTCCGGACCTGACCGTATAGTATTTTTTAGCCGGGGCTGGTGGCGGGGTTGGCGCAGGTGTAACCGGAGCCACGTTCTGACTTGAGTATATGCTGAGTTTCTGGCCCACATAAATGTTTGTGGTGCGCAAGCCATTCCATTCCATCAATTGCTCAATAGAAACATTGTATCGGAGTGCAATTTGACGCAGGTTTTCACCTGTTTTTACTTTATGATAAAGCAAATTATTGGTTCCGGGTGTGCGATTTGTCAGTGTGTCAATCATGCTAGTGATCACAACATTGCTTTCGCGAATGGTAGAGTCTTGGGAGGTGGAGTCTTGGGGGGT
>JBIPMW010000378.1:0-3777 GCA_044376455.1 Crocinitomicaceae bacterium
TAAGTTCTTGTAAGCGTTCCTAATTATGAGACCTGATCCCAATTATTATCCCCGTCCCAAGATATTCGTTTATTAGTACCGTGATATGCATTCGATAAATAAAAAACTACTTTATCTCTTTCTAAGCTTATTGTAAATGTATTGTTGTTATTGGTATTGGTAATGCTGAAACTCCCTTGAACAGTTAAATTGCCGTTCCCCCCCCATTCTTTGCCAATAATGACACCATTTTTGTGGAGGAGATAAAGGTATTCACCCCCAGAAATGTGCATCCGATTTTCTGTTGAAAGGGTAGCACCAATCTTAACAATACCAGAAACAGAAAGATTGCCATTCCTATCAAGAGTCATCAAGGATGTTCCACCACCTGCATTTAATTCAGCATCATTGTGTGAACCACCTTTATACCAAGCAAAGTTTGCCTCGCTACGAAAATATTGGGTCGAATTTTGTACGCCAATTCCATAGATATTTGACCATAAATTAAGCATTTGACGCACTTGTGAACCAAAACTAACTGAACCTGTTACTGATAAATCACTAGAAACTGTCAGGTTGCCCCCTGAAAACTTGAAATTAGCTCCATTCTCGGCAACAAACCGAAACTCCTTAATGCCGTCATCTCCTGCTTGAATATATCCATAGCGCTTAAGATCTTGATCTGCTCCGCTACGGCTGTGATACCAATTAATGTAAGGTGGTTCAGGATTTTTACTCATAAAGGAAGCCATATCGCTGAATTGACCACCACTTTGACTAAGTGTTAATGCTTGGGCTTTAACAATACCAGAAACTGATAAACTTCCAGCAACCTTAACTTCTCCTGTCCCTTTTGGTTTTAATTGTAAATCTTGATTAGGATTACTTCCAGCTGCATAAATGGTATTGAAGCCAAAGCCAATTCCTTGAGTACCATTGCTATGGCGAAATTCTACACCATCATTATCAGGATTAAAATCACCGGTTATATATAAACCTTTAACGGCTGTTGGATGAGTTCCAGTGCGAGAAGCTGAGGCAATATCTAAACTAGCAACTGGATTAGTTCCTATTCCCACATTACCACTGGGTTTAATTCTCATTAATTCTTTACCTTGAACGTCTCCTCCGGATAGTACATTAACAAATCTTAAGTCATCTTTTGGATCATCACCCCAAGCAATTACCGCATCTTTTCGGTTAGTTCCTTCATTTTTTAAGCCAATAAATAAACTATCACTATCCCAATTAATCTTGATCCCTTTTTGCATCCACTCACGATTTCCGGCAGTATTTCCGGCAAAAGGTGGATCGCCAATTTCTAAGACATTTGTTACTGATAAATTTCCAGAAACTGAAAGCTTGCCGCCTGTTACTGATAAATTTCCAGAAATAGTTACATTACTATTGGCGTTTAGGGCCTCATCAATAGTTAGCGGTCCTTTAAGAGTGTCGGCTCCATCTCGATTGATTTTGCGGTCGATTTCTTTGATTATGACATTCCAATCATCAGACTTGAGAATGTCACCCGGTTTTCTGTTGAGAGTGTCAGCTAATGGCATAATTGTCACCAATAATTAGAGTATAATTTGATTTAGAACAGGTTAAGTTGATTTCAAAAGGTGATTTCCCAAATCAGGGTAAGGGTAAAATCTGGAGTTTTATTAATCGGTTTAAAGATAACCCTATTATACATGACTTGATCCTCATTAAATAAAGCCGCTTCTTTTAATTCTCCATTACCTTCTTCCGCTTGGAGATCAGCCGTTATCGTTAGTTTAATTCTTTTATCAGGTAAGACAACTAAATCACTATCTTTAATAGGATTTATTTCTTTACGGAAGATTTCTTGATCTAATTTTTGATCATCATCACTGACCGCTTTATCATTACCTCCAATCGCAATCTGAGAAACTGGTTTAATAGTGTCTTTGAAGTCTTTACTAAAAAGTTGAGCCACTAATCTCCGTCCAGAAGTGACAATAGTATTGTTAGCGTGAATTTCTTCTACCAGTTGATTATTCAAGTCTCTTTTTTGGATGGTGAGACTTCCTTTGATGTCCATTGTGTCTTGGATAGCCATAGCTAAATCTCCTTAAGTAAATACAATTGTATCAAAGTAGGTGTAGTCAAATACGGACGAAGTCAAAAATGTATCAGACATTTCCTGTTCAGAACGTAAAGATTGTCGAGAGCGACCATCAAATTTATCAGTTATGTTATGATCTTCTGAAAATCTGCCTTTGCCTCGAAATAATAATTTTTCCTCGATTTGATGGTCTTCTTGAAATTGCTGTTCATAAGCAATCTTGGCACAAATTCCCGATGCTTTGACTTTTTCAATTAAACTTTGAATTTGATGGCGTGGATGATCTAAGCTTTCGTCAAACCGATCACTGTAACCTGGGATTTGCCAAGGAATCTTAACTGTGAAACCTCCCGGAGTTATTTGATAAAAAGAGAGCGTAACCTCCAAGGAATAAGATTTAGCTTGTTCCTCAGATGTAATTGGATTAGTTGCGTTACTTTCAAACAAAGAAAAGTCAAACAGAGTGCTATCAAAAGTAACTTGTGGGTTGCCGATATCCGCTTCTATCAACCATTCAGATTGACCTAAGGGTAAACTCGGCATAGTTCCCACAAGTGGAGGTTTCGGAATTGTTACTCCGTTTACCATAGCTGAACCATCTGGTAGGAGTAATAAAATTTGATTGATATTAAGACTTGCTTCATATTTTATAGATTGATTATTAGTGAGATTCTTTAGAACAATATTCGTCAAAGGTGATAAAGAACCTTGCGGATTTTTACGATTATCTAAAATCTTGATTTGAATTGCAGGAATAGCTGGAACAGCATTGGGGTTTTGGACATTAAATTTATCAATATGAGGATGAATTGTATATTTATGAAAAACTAATTCAGGAAAAAATTCAATTACCCGAATTAACTGACGATAAACCTTAAGGGTTCCATTTTTTTTAAGAATACGATAAGCTTGTCCTTGGCTGGCATCAGTAAGCAACCAACATTGTTGAGATTTCTTTAATACAATAGTTGTCCCAAATGCTAAAATTAATCCTTTTTCTCGAAAGACTTGCTGAAGTTCTGCGGGTACGGTAAGTTTACTAAGAGAGGATTCCAGTGTTATCGGAATGTCAAAAAGGTAAGATTCCCAAGGTTTGATCTCCTCGTTATCATCCGTACTCATTCCTAAGTTTGCAGCAACAATTTTGATGATTCCCTCTTGAGTTGAAGCACCAGATTTTAAAACATCTACTAAGCGTTCAAGACGTTTGCGATAAATGGTAATACTTTTTTCTAAATAAGTGGGATAGGCTGTTTCTAACAGTAAGCGATTCAGCAGTTTACTTTGTGATTTAGACTGAATCAAGCTTTGTAGTTCGGGAGATAGGCTTTTAAAAGTAAAACTTTCTTTATTATTTTCATAGAATTTGTCATCAGTTAAAATTTTCTGATTGAAAGCTTTAGCAAGTTGTTGAGCGACTTCTATTGCTGTCGGTGTTTTACTGGAGGGAATTTCCTCTGGATAAACCGATTCTAATAGAATTCGATTGAGTCGGATTAAATCATCTCCAACGATGACTTGAGATAGAAGGTATTCCGCTGCGGGGGAAAGCTTGGCTATTTCTATATTGGTGGTATTCTCTGGAACCGCTAAGAAACTAGATAAACTAATTTTGCCAATTTCTAATAAACTGTTGATTGCTTGTGTTGATAAAAATGTAGTCGCTGCTCCAGCTTGATTAATTGCATCGAGTAATTGTTGGACAAAGG
>JBIPMW010000345.1:0-3772 GCA_044376455.1 Crocinitomicaceae bacterium
AATAGATTTGAACCTCAAAAAGAAGAGTCTGAATTTTAACTTAGGAGTAATCATGTCTCAACCTATCGAACTTTCTTTAGAACAGCAGTTCAATATTCGTTCTTTTCAGTCTCAGGTAGAAAAAATGAGTCAGGAGCAAGCGCAGGATTTCCTGATCAAGCTTTACGAACAAATGATGGTCAGAGAAAATATGTACAAAGCTTTTCTTAAGCATCAATGGGGATTAGGAGATAATCCTTTCCCAAGAACAGAGTAGTACCACAATGTCAGTTACTGGTTATCGGATCAATGTACACTAACCCAAAAAACCAATGAGAACCATCTGGAAGTACCCTATAGATACAACTTCTTGTCGCGAGATTGAAATGCCTTTAAACGCGAAGATATTATGCGTTCAGTTGCAAAATAATATTCCTACACTTTGGGCATTAGTAGAAACAGAAGAACCTAAGAGGATTTTTGATATTTTGACTTACTATACTGGTAGCTATTGGATAGATGAAAAAGGACAATACATTGGAACTTATCAACTAGCTGGATTGGTATATCATGTATTTGTTAGGCCTCAATAAAGAGGGACTTATAACTATCGCAGAAATTGACAAAAGAATATTGATTCTTTTTCAAAAAGTAAGAGAATTGCTTGCCAATGAAAAAGAATCAATCAAAAAAACATTAGCAGAAATAAAATCTCTTGAACAAAGTAGAGGTAAAATCAATTATGACTCTTGAAGAAATCAACGCAAAATTAGACTCGCTTCTTAAAGAAATAGAAAACTGGAAACCTAAATCTGATTTATTTCTGAAAGAAATAGAAACTTGGAAGCAACCCAATATTAAAGAAAAAGGAAAAGCCAATGTTTAATGCAATCTACAAGCCCAATCAATTAATTGTCGGGACAGGCTGTATAGCTATCTGCACAGGATGGACTCCTGCTAAGTCGGTAGCCGCAAAACTTGATCCTTCTGATTATGCTGTGATTGGCAATCTTTATAGTGCATCAAGGGGAATTAACTTTTTAGTTCGCAATTTGTTAGCTAATCCCCACGTCCGCGATCTTGTTGTAATGGATTCAACCCAAGAAGACAAAAATTCTGGTAGTGTTCAATGCTTGAAAGACTTCTTTGAGAATGGAGTTTATAAAGGAAAAAATGATGTAGGGAAAGAGTGTTGGGTAATTGATTCTTTAGTGAAAGGATATATTGATATAGATATTCCTTTAGAAGTTTTAAATCAATTACGGTCTTCTGTTACTTTAAGAGATAGTCTCACAACTTACGCAATTCTGGCTACAGTTTATGGTGCTAATAAACCGTGGGCAGAACCGATGGCTTTTCCCTACAATGAACCTACATCAGAAGTAAAACCTGGGTCGCTCTATGGTCATCGGATTGAAGGTAAAACCATTGCTGAAACTTGGATAAAAATACTGCAAAGAATCAAAACTACTGGCACGATCAGACCTACTGGCTATGACGGTAAATGGCAAGAATTAATCGATTTAATGGCGATAGTTACCGATGAATCAGAAGATTTTTATTTTCCAGAACCTAATTACTTACCTTTAGATAGAAAATATCTAAAGAACTATATTCCACAAATACTTAGTGATGCTAACTATCGGGAAGGAGTTAAATATACCTACGGTCAAAGATTACGCTCTTGGTTCGGTCAGGATCAGATTAAAGCAGTTATCACAAAATTAATCAAAGAAATCGACTCTGCCAGTGCAGTTATGTCCCTCTGGGATAGTGGGAGTGGAAACTATCAAATACTTGCTGAACATAACAGTTGGCGTACAAACGATTATCATACAATCGTGCGAGGAGAAAGAAAAGGGGGTGACTCAGATCATAATCACGGCGGTTCACCTTGCCTTAATCACATTTGGGTAAGAGTAGTAGATAATGAACTATCCCTGACAGCTACCTTTAGAAGTAATGATATGTTTTCCGCTTGGCCGGCTAATGCAATGGGATTACGGGCTTTACAGCGTCATATCAGAGATGAAATTGCTAGTCAATCTGAGTACGATTTAACAATGGGTCCACTGATTACCATTAGTCAATCAGCCCATATTTACGATGACTGTTGGGAGAATGTCGAACAGTTAATTAACAATCAATACCAATCAATTATTAGTCAAGAGTTTCAAGACTACAGTGACCCTGCTGGTAATTTTTTAGTAGAAACAGATGGCAATATCACAGTCATTCAGCTAACTCCCAGTGGTGAATTTGTAGGGAAATGGGAAGGTAAGAATCCTTTGAAGCTAATCCGTCAAATAATTGCCGATTGTCCCAGTATTCAATCTTTTCATGTCGGCTACCTAGCTAGAGAAATTGAACGGGCATCTCAACTAAAAACAAATTACACTCAGGATAAATAAATGCCAACACAAATCATCCCAAAAGGACAATCCTTTCCCGACGGCACTTATCTGTATAAATGCCCTTGCTATGTTAATCCTTGCAACCTGTGTTTTAACGGCAATGAGACTGCTATAATTAACTCTTTAAAGACAGCAAAAGGACAACAATATTATGGCAACTTAAAAGCTTATTTGGCTATAAAAGGACAGATCATTATATCTACTGCAAAGTCAATAAAAGAAAAAAATAACGGCAAATTTACAATGATTAATATTACAGAATTAGCTGATACTCTAGGGTTTCCTAGAACACGAATTAAACCTTTAATAGAATATTTAGAAGAGTGTGGCTTTATAAAAGCTGGAACTTATGATAGACTGAGAATATCAATCAATTGGCAACCGACAAAGATGTAATTACTTCAAATTAAATTACATGGTAAACGGGAAAGAACCGAATGGAAAGGAGTGTTTAATTAAAATAAAATGGAAATAAAGGAATTAAAGCAATTTTGCTGTGATAGAATTGCTAACGGACATAAAACTATCACTCTAGAAACAGAATCAACTCGATTGCTAGTAAGTCACAGGCCTATCGGAGAACTACTGTGTATTAATAAACGAGGCAAGCACGTTGTTTTGTATGATGCTTTAAAAGTTTTACAGTTTCTAGATAAGCTTGAAAATCAAGAAATAAAATCAAAAATTAGGAGTAAATAAATGACTAAAAAAGATTTCCCAACATTAGCAGTTCTAAGTATTACTAGCGGGCGATTACTGACACAACCAAGACGAGCGAAAAACGGCTTTGATCAGATATACGAAGTATTAGAATGGATGTCCGACGATCAGCCGCTCCCGCATCAATTGGGGCAATTTGCAGTAGAGTGTAAGCAGTGGATTTATCAATGGCATCCTGAGATTATCGAGGCAGACAAATGGATAGAAAACAAATTGATAGAAAAATGCGAAGCTGAGGACGTGAAAGCTTGCCAAACTGCAATGCTTGCAAAGTTTGGTGAGACGATCACGTTACAGAAAATTCCACAAGGCTATCACAATTTTAAAAATCTGTAGGAGTAAATAAATGATTAACGTAATTCAAAGAAGTGGAGAAACTCGTCCTTTAGACATCACTAAAATTCGACGAGTAGTTGAATGGGCGTGTGAAGGGTTAGAAGTAAATCCCCTCGCTTTAGAATCAGGATTAACTTCTCGATTACGAGATGGGATTACCACTAGAGAAATTCAAGACAATTTAGTCAATGTAGCTACACAATTGTTTTGTGTAGAAGAAACCGATTGGAAGTATGTAGCCGGAAGACTTCACATCTGGGGATTATGGAAAGATACAAGGATTAAAAGAGAATTTGGCGGCTATTTATCTCGTACGGTTTTTA
>JBIPMW010000134.1:0-5446 GCA_044376455.1 Crocinitomicaceae bacterium
ACTTTAAAGGTCATTAGACTTTTACTCGAGGGCAAGAACTTTTCACTCATCCAGACCCTCAAAAAACAAATGCAACAATTTGCAGCTGAACATGCTTTTGAAGAAGCGCAACGTTGTAAAGAGCTGATTTCAGCTTTGGAGCAATTTAGGACCAAATCCATGGTAGTTGCTGATCATGGTCAGGATTTCGATGTGTGTTACATCGAGAAGAATGAACAGCACTCTTGGGTAAGTTTTTTAGTCATCCGCGAAGGTAGTATTGTTCATACATACGCCACACGTATCGAAGATCCCCTTGATGAGTCGATAGAAGTACTTTATCAAAATATCATACCGCAATTACGTGCTCATTTTTCAAGTAAAGCAAAAGAAGTCATTATTGGTATTTCTAAAGCCATAAATCTCTACGACGCCAAAGTGGTATACCCGAAAATTGGTGAAAAGAAGCAGTTGCTAGAAATGGCACAAAATAATGTCAAGCATGCCCAACTTCAAGCGAGAAAACAGGCAATGAATGCGACTACAAGCGTTCAAAATTCGTCGATGCAAGCTGTGCTAGAACTGCAAACAGCTCTCGGACTTGCTGCTCCCCCTCTACATATTGAATGTTTTGATAATTCGAACCTGCAAGGCACCAATGCGGTGTCAGCATGTGTGGTATTTAAGGAAGGGACCCCAAGTAAGGCTGACTACCGCCATTTCAATGTTAAAACCGTCGAGGGCCCAGATGACTTCAAGACCATGAAGGAAGTTGTGGGCAGAAGATACAAACGCTTAATTGAGGAAGGACAAAAATTACCTGATTTGGTCATCATCGATGGCGGAAAAGGACAGTTAGGCGCAGCCATGGAGGCCATTGAAGAACTAGGTTTGCACAACGAGCTCAAACTTGTAGGGCTCGCCAAACGTTTAGAGGAAATCTATAAACCAGGCTTTTCTAAATCTCTGATATTAAGCAGACGCTCACTCGCGCTTAAATTAGTACAGCAACTTAGGGATGAAGCGCATCGTTTTGGACTGAGTCATCACCGCAACAAACGCAGTAAAACACTACTCACCACACAACTCGATCAAATCAAAGGGTTAGGGCCAAAAACTATTGCGCTGTTATTCAATGACTTTAAGACAGTATCAAAAATGAAGGCTACTGGGCAAGAAGTTGTCGCAAAAAAAATAGGAGCTGCGAAAGCACAACTCCTATTTCAGTATTTAAATCAAGTGTAGTTTATTCGACAACAAATGGTAAGGTTGTAGCCGAACCATTAAACTCAAGCTTTAATAGGTAAGATCCGGCAGCCAATTGGTTTGTTTGGGTGATGATCATATTTTTACCTTCTTGTAAATACAACGGGTGTGCTTGGACCACTTTACCGGTTAAATCAGTTACTGTTAATTGAGCGGCACCAGCAAATAGTGAACTAAATGTAAGGTGTAGATCAGCATCTGTCGGGTTTGGATAAAGTACCATTTCAGTCAGACTTTGAAGCGCTATGCCAGCAACAATTAAGTCGTTGGAAGGGGAACCGCTGTAAATATTGATGTCGTCTAAATAGAAGTTGTTACCCCCTTCTCCTTCAAAACGAAAACGCATCCTGAAATTATCTGTGAAGTAATTAGCAGTTACGTTTGTCATGTGAACAGTAACCCAATCAGTTTGTGAGCTTGGGGCCCACGCTGTAACAGAGGTTTGATTTGAAAGTTGATTGCCCCCAAGTGTTTTTCTTTGTGCCCAGTTTTCACCGCAGTTACCAGTAATAAACACTTTTAGGAATTCGTAGTCTGCTGCAGTGCGCTTGCGATAAGCATAACGGAAAGACAATGTCACAGTACCTGAATTCGTATCGATTCCGGATAGATCAATATTTGTTGAGGTGAGTTCGTCAATGTTAGATGGCGACTGTCCAAAATTGACGAGTTTAGCACATTTTGTGCCTGTACGGCCAAAAGCGGATTCTAACTCAAATGCATTGTTATTGTTTGCGTTAAAAACTTCCCAGTTAGGCAAGTTACTTAACGAGGTGTAGTTCTCGAATCCTTCCCAATACGGCAAAGTTTCTGGGGTACCTAACACGCGAATGAACGACGGCTTGTCTTCAACATCACTATTTGTGCCGTCTGTTGCAGTGAGTTGAATATTGTACATGCCAGGAGTATTAAAAATCACTGTAGGATTCGCAGAATTAGCCGTTGAACCTGTAGCGAAAGACCAACCTGTGCTTGGGGTAATTTGCCAAGACCAACCTGTAACCGCGTTGTAAGACTCATCAGAAAACTGCACTTCATTGCCCGCGCAGATAGTTACTTTATCGGCACTGAAATCAGCTTTACAAAGGTAAGTTGTCCCCGTTGCGCCTACTGCTGCTAGGTTGGCGGCAGAAACCACATTGGCGCGTCCTGTATTTGTCACTTGAAGTGCATTGCGCATGCGGGTGCGCTGACCCTCTGTGTACATTTTAGAACAGTAAGAATAATCCATATAATTTTCTACGTTATCACGGATATCAAATCCCCAGAAGTTATTGTCAGAGTTACATGTATTTGAATTCAACAAACAAGCAGTAACACCAATACAATTTGGTGTATCTTGAACGTTGTCGTCTGTGGAACAGCTGGTTGTGTTGCCTGGATTATTGTTGCCTCCCCAAGTATGGTCTAGGTTGAGCCAGTGTCCAACTTCATGGGTCAGGGCACGGCTTGTCCCTACTCCACCAGTACCAATAGCACCGACGTAATCGTGTAAAATCCAGATCCCGTTTTTCATGGAAGTAGCTGCCCAAGTGCTCGGCTTGTAAGTATACCCTGCTGCACCGCCGATATCTCCACAAACAAAAATATTTAGGTACTTATTGCCGGCCCACGTTCCGTTGTATACGTTGTTACCAGCAATAATGGCATCAACTTGAGCATCGCCATCAGCACCTTGGTAACTCATTGGTGAAAAGGTTCTGGTAATGCCATTGAAGCATTGTCCGTTAGGCGCTTTAGTGGCTAATTTGAATTCTATTTCTATATCAGCAGGCATGCCTTGAAAATCAGGGTGTACGTTAGCCGTGTCTGCATTTTGTTTGCGATAATCGCGGTTTAATAAAGCTAGGGCATTTAAAATTTGTTCGTCGGAAATATTTTCAATACCACCAAAATGCATGACATGAAAAACCACAGGAATCGTGTAGATAGTTCCTTTATTTTGATTGCCTTTTTTTGCCACGGCATCATAAGCTGCTTCTGCCTCTTGCAAGCCTTTTACATAAGCTGCGTTGTTCAATAATGCATTGTGCTTTTTGTGGGTAATGCAATATTCAACGTTTTCGCCTTCCCGGGTATTTTGAGGATCAGGAGTTCTTTTGTTATTTTGAGAAAATACGGAGAAAGTAGATCCTAAAACAAGCAGAAAAGGTGCTAAAAAATAGAGCTGTTTCATAGTTGATTCAATAAGAGCATGATAGTTCTTTGTAAAAATACAATAAGTCATTCAAATTTGATCATTGCAGAATTAAATATTCATAATAAAATCCTTTGCTTAACTTTGACTCATGAAAGCAAATACTGCCATATCTACACTGGCCATTACTACTAAAATTGTATTGCCCAACGATACCAATACACTAGGAAATCTTTTTGGTGGCCAGTTATTGGCCTGGATGGATGTCATTGCGAGTGTTTCCGCACATCGTCATTCCAAGCGTGTTGTGGTCACTGCATCGGTCAACAACGTCTCTTTTCAGAAACCAATTAACCATGCTTCTATTGTCACGTTGGAGGCTAAAGTATCGCGTTCGTTCAATTCGTCTATGGAAGTTTTTGTTGATGTTTTTGTCGAGGATGCCGTTACCGGACAAAGGGAAAAATGCAACGAAGCCATCTATACATTTGTTGCGGTTGATCAGAATGGAAATCCGATACAAGTTCCCGCATTAATCCCTGAGACAGAAGAGGAAAAAGCGCGGTTCGATGGGGCACTTCGACGCAAGCAATTGGCACTCATTTTAGCCGGAAAAATGAAGCCTGCTGATGCAAGCGAGCTTAAAAAGCTATTTTTTGAAGATGGGAAAAATGCTTAAATCTTAGCTTCGTTAAGTTGCCCTGCAATTTGATTTAAATCTTGTTGTCTCATACAGGCAAAATGCCCTTTTGGGCAACGCTGATGGCCAATCTTTGAACAAGGTCTACATCTTAAATCCTCGACCTCATAATGGAAACATTTTTCTTGTTCTGGGCGCAGCGGATACATCCCAAAATCTCGTGTTGTGTTGCCCCAAATCAAATGAATCGGTAAGTCAAAAGATGCGCCAATATGCATGAGGCCAGTATCGTGCGTGATGAGTGCAGCTGCATTTTGTACAAGCCAGGCAGATGCATGAATGCTCAATTTCCCAACCATTGATATGATTTGCTGTTCGGGAAGTGCGGTTTGAATTTGCTGCGCAACAGATACATCCTCGTTTCCGCCTAACAAAACGACTGGAGCGGCTATTTTTTTGATCAAGTCAATCATTAAATCTGTTGGTAGTCTTTTGGTAGCAAACTGCGCACCAATGGCAAAAGCAATATATTCTTTTGGTTTGACACCAATTTTGTCTTCAATCAAAAATTGATCTTGTGTGGGCACGTCGTAAACACCTTGCCTAGCCAAAATATCTAAGCCAAAGGCGGTTTTGAGCGTCTTGAGGTATCTTTCTACAACATGAATACGTCTCTTGGGCTTTATTTTAAAGCGCGTCAGCAACCATTTTTGCCCGTTGTTTTTTGGGAAGCGGTAAACATGGGCGCCCGTAAATGCAGTCAGTAACTGCGTTCTGAGATTGTGATGCAAATCTAATACAGCGTCATATGACCGGAAATCTATTTGCTTTTTAAGGTCAGATAAAGACTCTTCTAAAACAAATACATTTTCGATACCATGACATGCCGCCAATAAGGATTTATAACTTTTTTTGGTGACATAATCAATTTGACAAGCGGGAAATGCCACTTTCAAAGCTTGAACGACAGGAAAAGTCAAGACGATGTCTCCAATTGAACTAAAACGAAGGATCAATATTTTTTGAGGAGACCTTAGCGACATGACACGAAGTTAATAAAACTTACTTTGTGTGATGAAAGAGTACGTGATCGCGGTCAATTTGTGCCTCTAGCGCACCGAAGAAAGCTGTTTTTTGTTCTTCTTGAATGCAATCGAGCGGGAAGGTAAGCTGAAGGTCTTCGATGTAATCAAAATAAATGGTTTGCTGACTGACAGAAACTTTTCTAAGGCCATTCAAATAAATTAAAATGATTTCTCGATCTGCCACTAAAATAGCTTTTGAGCTCAGTCCTACCCTAAAGTTACTTTTATTGACTAGGATAAAAATAAGAGAGTCGGCCAGTAGAATGAAATATACCAAAACCACGAAATAGGCGCTGGTAGTTAAGAAAAGGTGTGCGACAACAAAACTTAAAAAAACAA
>JBIPMW010000113.1:0-6191 GCA_044376455.1 Crocinitomicaceae bacterium
TTCAAGACTATTGTAGACGACAACGCGTTTTTTGCGATCTGCACTAATTTTTTGATTCCAAATAAATTTATCTTGCTTCTTGACCATTGATACGCCCATCCAACGCCTAACTGTCCTGCGCAAACCAATGATCAATATGAGCAATCCGAGTATAAAATAAAGCTCTTTGATGTATGGCAATTCAGCCGCTGTGCTTTTCAAAAATTCAACGGGTAAATCAAACCCAATGAAAACAGAAACCAAAAGCGTAGGTACGCTAACAAGTAGCAATAATAAATTGATGAAACTATTCATTTGGAAGCAGTTTGAGTTTGGCTCGGAGGCCTTTTATTTTTTCTTGTGCAGCATCTATTTTCTTTTGAACATCTGCTCTGAGTTGATCTGCCCCTTTTGAACGTGCAAAAAAGCCTAAATTATTTTCCAAAGTGAGCATTTCCTTTTGAAGACCATCAATTTGCTTCCTAATTTCATTTTTTTCAAACTGAAGTAATTTTAGTTTTTCCGGAGAGGAAAGAATTCCTTCAAGTTTTGCTTGGAAAAGCACACGGTCTTTTTCTTGACCTTCAAGCTTTAGTGCTTTGTAATGCTCATCCATGTGTTTTTTGAAAGCCTCATAAGTACTTTGGCGTTCTTTGATGCCCACAGGTCCGGTTTCATTGAATTGTTGTTGAAGCGAACGAAGTTTTGCTAGGGCCTCTTGTTTGTCCGAAGGCAGTACAAGCGCTTCCAACTCGGAAATGAGTGCTTTTTTAGCGGCTAAATTGGCTTCATTTGCGGCATCTTGTTCGCCAAAATGTGCTTGTCTGGCATCAAAAAATACATTGCAGGCCTCTCTGAATTCTTTCCAAAGTTTATTTTCATGACGCGGCCCTGCAGATCCAAGCTCTTGCCACTGGCGCTGTAATTTTTTCAGCTCGTCAGCTGTACTTTTCCAATCTTGGGAAGTGCTGATTGCAACCGCTTTTTCAATGAGCGCTTTCTTTTTGTTTGCCACCTCAGCGCTAGCTGCATCCTTATCTTTGTTGAATGCTTTTTTGGCTGCAAAGAAGGTATCGCACAACGCCCTGAATTCGGCATATACCGCTTCATTTTCTTTTCTGCCACCAGAACCAATTGTTTTCCATTGGGCCTGTAGCTCTAGGATGAAAGCCGTCTGTGTTTCCCACTCCTTGAAATTATTCCATGAATCAATTGCAACTAATCTTTCTTGTAATGCAGCGATGAGTTTTTTCTTGGCTTCAATATTTGCTTTTAATACTTGTCTTTGGGCTTCATAATGCTCATTGATTTTATCATAGATGCTGCGTACAGCTTCCCAATAAGCAACTTTCATAGTTTCCCAATCTTCATTGAGCACAGGGCCTATTTCTTCCCAATCGTCTTGTAGCGCATGCAGCTGGGCTTCGAGGTCGCGCAAAGGTGCTTGTGAAACACGCAATTGTTTGAGCTTGAAAATGAGGTCCTCTTTGAGCTGCTTGTTGCGGCGGTAATCGTTTTCTTTGAGCTCTTTGTAAATTTTGATGTTGTAAAAGAAAATCTCTAGTAAACGAGAATATTCTTTTTGAATAGCCTCTCTTTGCTCACGCGGAATGGCACCAATTTTTTTCCAGGTTTCATGAATTTCTTTGTAGGATTGAAAGGCCGTACCGATTTTCTCTTCGTTGTCAATGACCTCTTTCAAGCGAACAATCAAATCTTTCTTGAGCCTAAGATTTTGCTGTTCTAAGGTTTGTTGCAACTGTTGCTGAGCTTTGCGTTTTGTGTTGAATTCTTGATAGAGCACAAAGAATTGCTCTTTGAGTTCCGTGTAGTCGATTTCCTCGTATTTCTCACCTCTTTCTTGAGCTTCTAGCCTTTTGACCTGCTCAATGCGTTCTAACTCGATCAATTGGTCTTCAAAAAGCTGCTTGATTTGCCCGGCTTCACGACCTAATTGTACGAGATCTTCTTGTGCTAATAACGCTTCTATTTGAGTGATGTGATGTTGTAAGTCCATTACAATTAAAGTTGGAAGGTAGAAAGTGAAACAAATTCTTGCATTCTGGCTTGAATATCAGCCATAGTAATCTCTTTGAGTCTTTGGGTGCCAAATTTTTCAACACAGAAAGACGCGAGTGCAGAACCCGCAATTATTGCGCGCTTCATGTTATCAAAGTCTATGCGCTCTGCGGCGGCAAGATACCCCATAAAACCACCAGCAAAAGTATCGCCAGCACCTGTTGGGTCAAAAACTTCTTCAAGAGGAAGTGCAGGTGCATAAAAAATATCCTGCTCATGAAAGAGCAAGGCACCGTGTTCTCCTTTTTTAATAATGAGAATTGAAGGACCCATTTCGCGAATGATTTTGGAAGCTTTTCTCAAGGAATAAACACCTGAAAGTTGGCGCGCCTCTTCGTCATTGATGATGAGCAAATCAATATGTTTTAAAGTTTCTTTGAGGCTATCTAGTGCGATATCCATCCAAAAATTCATGGTGTCCATAGCGATAAGCTGTGGCCGTTGTTTCATTTGCCGAATAACGGAAAGCTGAACATCTGGGCTCAGATTACCAAGCATTAGAAAGGAAGCATTTTGAGCATTTGCCGGAACCACCGGCTTGAAATCAGCAAGTACGTTCAATTCCGTAATTAAAGTATCTCTAGAGTTGAGGTCGTTGTGGTAGCGGCCTGACCAAAAAAATGTCTTTTCACCTTTTTTTACTTCCACACCACTGATATCAACCCCTTTCGACGCGAGCTCAGTCAAAACATCCTGAGGAAAATCCTCTCCTACAACGGATATCAGGCTTTGTTCTTTGACAAAAAATGACGAGGCCAAAGCGATGTATGTCCCTGCGCCACCAACAATTTTGTCTGTCTTTCCAAATGGGGTTTCAATGGCATCAAAAGCCACACTTCCTACTGTTGCTAATTTCATAACTTAATTTATGCCGCAAAGATAGGTAATTTCAACGCTTTACACGTTAATTTAACGTGTTTTCACTGCCCTTGGATGCGCTGTTTGATACGCTTGCTTTAATTGTGCAAATGAGTTATGCGTGTAGACTTGTGTCGCAGACAAATTAGCGTGTCCTAAAAGATCCTTTAATGTTTCTAAACCTGCTCCATTATTGAGCATGTGTGTTGCAAATGTGTGCCTCAAAACATGTGGGCTTTGTTTCTCAACTGAACTAATTGTAGTAAGTACAGATTTGACCAAGCGGTAAACCAATTGTGGGTAGAGCGGCTCGTTATTTGCACGGACCAATAAATTTGGATGATCGAGACCCATGGATTTTCTAATCTGTTGAAAGCGCGCTATTAATAGCGATAACTCTGTTGCAATCGGGATGACTCTTTCCTTGTTTCTTTTACCGAGTACTTTGATGCTTTGACTCGATATTGCTGCATCTTTGAGTTCGATGAGTTCTGAAAGACGAATGCCCGTTTGATAAAAAAGTTCGACAATCAGACGCGAACGGAGACCTTCGAAATTATCCGTAAATAAGGGCTGGGTTCTGTTTTCTTGTAATTCCTGCTCCTTCACAAAAACAGGTAAGCGCTTTTCGCTCTTGGGCCCCTGAACCCTACTCATTGGGCTCACTGGTATATTGCCCTCTTTTTGTAACCATTTGAAAAATGTGCGTAGCGCTGCTAATTTTCTGTTGACGCTGCGGTTAGAGACACCAGTGTCAATAAGATGCACCATCCAAGAGCGAATGGTGGCTGCGTTTTGTTCTTGCCAATCAGAGAGACTAGCACATTGATTGTATGTGCTAAATTGTGCTAAATCTTGAAGGTAAGCCAAACAAGTGTGCGGAGAATAACGCTTTTCTTGGCGCAGATATGTTTCAAAATTATGGAGCATAAAAAAAAGGAGCATTGAGCTCCTTTCGATATACGTGAAAACCAATAATTTGTTACAATTGTTGGCTTTGCATTCTTTGTTTGTAGGCAGCACGAATGACTTCCTGGCGACGTGTGATTGAAGGCTTTTCAAATTCCTTACGACCACGTAGTTGTTTCATCACGTTGGTTTTTTCGTACTTCTTTTTGTACTTCTTCAACGCTCTTTCGATGTTTTCGCCTTCTTTAATTGGAATGATCAACATATGCTTAGTTCTCTTTTTAAAAGTTTGGGTCGCAAAGATACGACAGAAAATCAATTCTACAAAGTTTATTTTAAAATTTCTCTGGATATTACTAATTTTTGAATTTCAGAGGTGCCTTCACCAATCGTCATGAGTTTTGCATCACGCAGAAACTTTTCAGCTGGGTACTCTTTTGTATAACCGTAGCCGCCCATAATCTGAACCGCTTCATTGCCACATTTGACTGAAACTTCAGAAGCAAAATACTTCGCAAAAGCGCCTTCTTTCGTGACTGCCTGATGCGTGTCTTTTTTGTGTGCAGCTTGGTAAGTTAATAACTCAGCCGCCTCAATTTGAGTGGCCATGTCGGCAAGTTTAAAACCTATTGCCTGAAAATGTGCGATGGGTTGACCAAATTGTTCGCGTTCTTTGGCGTATTTGACACTTGCTTCAAAAGCTCCTCTGGCAATACCACAACTCAAGGAAGCAATTGATATGCGGCCGCCATCTAGAATTTGCATGGCTTGTTTAAAGCCCTGCCCTACTTCACCGATGACATTTTCTTTTGGAATACGGACGTTGTCAAAGATCAACTCAGCAGTTTCACTTGCTCTTACTCCTAGTTTATCTTTGATCTTGACTGCAGAAAAGCCCGGGGTTCCCTTTTCAATGATAAACGAAGTAATGCCGTTGCTGTCTAATAATTCTCCGGTTCTGATGAGCACAACTGCTACATCGCCAGAAAGACCATGTGTAATCCAGTTTTTGGTGCCATTCAACACCCAGTAGTCGCCATCTTGTACCGCTGTGGTTTTCATGCGCATGGCATCTGAACCGGTATTGGCTTCAGTAAGGCCCCATGCGCCAATCCATTCACCAGAAGCGAGTTTTGGTAAATATTTTTGCTTTTGTGCCTCATTTCCGTGGTAATAAATGTGTCCTGTGCAGAGCGAATTGTGTGCTGCTACACTGAGCCCTATACCACCGCAAACTTTGCCTAATTCCATTAATACAGTTGCATATTCTGCGTAAGAAAGGCCAGATCCGCCGTATTGTTCTGGAACAAAAATGCCCAACAGACCAAGTTCACCCATTTTTTTCATGACCTCAATAGGGAATTCTTCGAGGTCATCCCATTTTTTGTAGTGGGGTCTGATTTCACGCTCTGCAAAATCACGCACCATTTGTGCGAGCATTTGCTGCTGTTCGTTAAGTACGATACTCATTTTGTTGATTGATGTTGATTGTGGTTGAATTTTTAAACCTTAATAGTGTACTAAGGAGTATAAATTTTCATTGAATTTATTAAGTAAGTTTTCACCTTCTAGAAAATCGAGCGCTACCAAAAAACTAAAGCCTGCAACCTCAGCACCTGCCCGTTCGATGAGTGTTGCCGCAGCAGCTGCAGAACCACCCGTCGCTAATAGGTCATCATGAATCAGGACGCGTTGACCCGGCACCACTGCATCGGCATGCATCTCAATAACAGCCGAACCGTATTCAAGTTCATAGGCATGCTTGATTTTTTCATAGGGTAATTTACCTTCTTTGCGAATCAAAATAAATGGTAGGCCTAAGCGCATTGCCAATGAGTAACCGAATAAAAAACCACGGCTTTCAATTCCCGCAATCGCATCTAGCCCCTTATTTTCGTAATAGTTAACCAAATGGTCAAGTACTGCATTCGACACATTTGCGTTGAGCATAATGGTCGAAATATCTTTGAATAAGATGCCCGGTTTTGGAAAATCTGGAACGTCTCGGATGACGGTTTTAAGTTGTTGTTCAATAGTCATGTCACAAAGATAAGTAAGGCTTTAGTTTTTCAAAAGTTTGCTCATCAATTAATACAGATTGTTTGATTTGTTCGATACTATTAAAGCTTCCGAGTTGCTGACGCATTTTGATAATGGAGTTGGCCTGATTCCAGGTTAAATAGGGGTGTTGTTTGAGGCGATCTATTGTTACTACATTTAATGCAATTGGTAGCGCCTTGCTTCTTATTTGCAAAAATGAAGTCATTTTTAGAATCATATCTGGGTTTAAACCCTTAATCTCTTGTAATTGATCTAAAGAAATAAAGCCGCCGAGGCGTTGACGGTAATGGATGATTTTCTCAGCC
>JBIPMW010000188.1:0-3763 GCA_044376455.1 Crocinitomicaceae bacterium
AATCCCGGAGTCCCATTGACCATCTCCAACATCAGCTATGGCAATGATGAGGTGATAGGTTTGGCCACATTGCACCTGAGACACCGCCTCCAGCACTTTTGTAAAGCCATCATATTGAATGTATTGCGGGCTTTGGTTATATGGAGGTGTATTGCCATCCCCATTATTGACAAAATAGAACGGATTGGTGATGGCATTGACATTATTGATCGAAACGACAGCCCCATTTGGTAATTTGGCCATATTCTGAAAACCCGTGATACCAGGGCCTGAAATGAAAAAACCGAATACATCGTTGTAAGTTGTGTTGTTGGGTGGCGCAAATTCGGGGTATTCGTCTGAACCGAATACGTATTTGAAACGAACAGTATCTGCATAAGGGATAAAATCAAACTCAAGAATTGCAGCATTATAAGTTTGGGTTCCGCCGATAGCCTGAGAAAGCAAAGGGAAACCACCCATATTGTTGTCAACGCCTGAACCAGGTTGATCATTTGGCCCCTGCGGACCATCGCCATTGGGCAAGGTGGTTCCGGTGGTCATGACTATGCCACTTGAGATTCCTAAATTCGTGTTGGCAGCTGTAAATTGGCCAATGGCTACAGGGCTTCCGTTGTAAGTGACATTTGATACGGTGACGCCATTGCCTAATAAGATATTTTGGACCAACCCCTGCGGATTCAATGAATTATTGGTCACGAGCTGCGCCTTCAACCCTGGGTAGAGAGCTAAGGAAAAAAGTACAAACACAAAATGCTTAAAGCACAACATCGTTATAACTACGTAAATTCTTGGAATTCGTTGTCCAAAACAGCACTTTTTTGCATAAAAAAAGGATGCCGAAGCATCCTTTTCAAGTATTGTGCCAAACTCGGCTTATTTTTTATCAAAAATTGGTTTCAGCACATACCACGCTAAGAATGGGAAAAAGTGCATTGGCATAGCGTAGCCGTAAAAGATGAATTGGTGTAATTCATTGGAATTATCTGTAAAAGTAAAGCCCAACACACCAACCAAACTTGCTGTAGTAATTGCTGCAAAAATCAAGGCAAAAATGAATTCTCCGAAAGACGGAATGAACTTTGTGAGCAACCAATGTCCTAGGGTGGCAAAAATTGTCCCGACTAAGCAAGAAATGAAAATAGCAGGTGTAGGAACCACATTTGAATAATCTTCAAACAGTTGTTGTTCGAACATTTCACCATAAAAGTAAGAAACTCCTCCTGCTAATAAACCGGACGACAAAGTCCAAATAATTTTTTTTACCATAAATTTTATTTTTTAATGACCGGAATAGTTGCGGTGATTTTAATGTTATCTGCCACACCAGCATTCTTTTTACCTACGCCATAGTCATTGCGATTCACACTAAATTTAGCAATAAAAGTTCCTTTTGAACCTTTTTTGGTAAAAGTAAATGGAATGGTAACTTCTTTTGTTTCTCCTTTGATTTGTAATTTACCAATAGCTTTGTAACCATCTTGGGTTTTTTCAATGCGACTTGAAGTAAACTCAATATATGGATATTTGTCCGCATCGAACCATTCCTCCGCGCGTGCGTGTTTATTTTGCAGCCCGTTTCCGGTATTGATCGAAGCTACTTTGATCTTGAAATTCAATTTTGACTTGGATAAATCAGCTTCATTGAAGATCAATGCAGTTGACGTAAGCTCATCAAAATTTCCAATCACATCTGGATTGGTAAATGCGACCTTAAAAGCTTCAGCTATTTTATATTGTTGCGCTGATGATGAAAAAGCGACTGTAAAAATGAAGAGTACAAAAAGAATGTTTTTCATCGCTATTAGTTTTTAACTACTTCGAGGTCAGCTTGTAATTTCACTTCATCAGAAAGACCAGGACTCACCTGACCCATTCCGAATTCAGATCTTTTAACAACACCTGTAACTTGTAAGCCTGCTACAGTTGCACCTTGATAATTTTTGCTGTTACCAGTGTGAACACCATTAAGAACAACTTTTTTAGTCGTGCCGTGCATGGTCAATTCACCTTCGATCAGGTAGGTTCCTTTTGCTTTCGGAGCCTCTTTAACTGAAGTACTTTTGAAGCTAATTGCTGGAAATTTTTCAGCATCAAAACAATCAGCAGTACGCAAGTGGTTGTCGCGGGCTTCGATACCAGTATTGACAGAACTTGCTTCTGCGTTCATAGTGATTGTTGCCCCATTGAAATCTTCGTTAGGCGTGGTGACCTCAACGTTGAATTTGGTGAAGTTACCATGTACTTGTGTAATGCCGTTATGAGTAATGGTGAAACCCAAACGAGAATGCGCTCCATCTAAAGACCAAAGGCCAGCAGATGTTGCTACGAAAGAAAATAACGCGAATGCGCCTAATAAACCAACAAATAAATTTTTCATGTTTTTAAATTTTAGTGAATAATGAGTAAACAGATTTACTGCAGCAAAGTTGCGTTGAAGCGAATAATAATTCCGTTGATGTAGGTCAAGGATTTACAGCACTAACTATTTTGAAGCGCCTGCAATTTTTCAAAAGCGTCTTTAATGTGACGTATAGGCTCGATAACTAACCTGAGTTTATCGTCCTTTTGGGCCAAGCGATAGCCACTTTGTTTGGACAAAATACTTTGTAAAATCCCTTGGAATTCAGGTGTTTCGTAAAAGGGAGATTGTGGATTAGAAATAAAATGCCCCACAAGCTTTTCTGATTTCAGCACTAACCTTTCAAGGCCCATTGATTCGGCTAACCAGCGCAATTCAAAAGAAAACAATAGTTCTTTTACTTCTTTCGGAAGTGGCCCAAAACGATCGATTAGTTGCTTGCTAAAATCATCGAGCTCTGCCTTGTCTTTGAGACTATCCATTGCCTGATACAAACTGAGGCGCTCAGCAACTTGATTGACATATTGATCAGGAATACGAACTTCCATATCTGTTTCAAAAATACAGTCTTGTACAAAGCCGTTGAATTGGTCACTGACCCGCTCCTCAAACAATTCTTTATACTCATGTTCGCGCAGTTCTTGCATGGCTTCATTGAGTATCTTTTGATACATTTCAAAGCCTATTTCAGCAATAAATCCACTTTGCTCGCCTCCCAGCATGTTTCCTGCACCGCGAATATCGAGGTCTTTCATGGCAATATTGAAACCCGATCCTAGATCTGAAAATTGGACCAATGCTTCAAGGCGTTTTCTCGCCTCGGAGGTCATGATACTGAATTTAGGAGCGATAAGGTAACAGAATCCTTTTTTATTACTGCGGCCAACGCGACCTCTTAATTGATGTAAATCACTTAAGCCAAATTGATGTGCGTCGTTGATAATAATTGTATTTGCATTAGAGATATCGATGCCGGATTCAATGATGGTGGTAGCCAAGAGCACATCATAGGCGCCTTCGATGAAATCCATCATGACTTTTTCGAGCTGCTTGCCATCCATCTGACCATGTCCGATGCCGACCCTTACACCAGGGCACAAGCGCTGGATCATACCAGACAACTCTTTGATATTGGAAAGCCTGTTATTGACAAAAAAGACCTGCCCTCCCCTTCCCATTTCATAGGCAATCGCATCGCGAATTTGCACTTCGTTAAAGGAAATTATTTCGGTCAGTACGGGCTGTCTGTTCGGTGGAGGTGTATTGATGATACTGAGGTCTCGGGCGCCCATCAATGAAAATTGGAGTGTCCTTGGGATAGGTGTGGCCGTAAGGGTAAGCGTATCTACAGTTGCTCTGAGCGTTTTGAGTTTGTCTTTCACCGCGACCCCAAATTTTTGT
>JBIPMW010000046.1:0-11629 GCA_044376455.1 Crocinitomicaceae bacterium
TTGGGTAAAAGCTCACCACGTGCCACTCGGATTTGCCATTCTACAAGATCAAGCCCCGTAATTTCTTCAGTTACGGGATGCTCAACTTGCAAACGCGTATTCATTTCTAAAAAATAAAAATTGAGCTTGCCGTCTATTAAAAACTCTACTGTACCCGCGCCCTCGTAATTACAGGCTTTACAAACTGCCACAGCCGCTTCGCCCATTGCTTTGCGAATTTCAGGTGTTAAAACCGCACTAGGCGCTTCTTCCACCACTTTTTGGTGGCGTCTTTGAACGGAACATTCGCGCTCAAATAAGTAAACGACATTGCCATGTTGATCGGCAAAGACTTGAATTTCAATATGTCGGGGTTGGTCTACAAATTTTTCAATGAAAACAGCGTCGTCACCGAAAGAAGAACGCGCTTCATTTTGTGCCAGCGTCATTTGTTCTTCAAATTCGGCCTCGTGTTGTACCAGGCGCATTCCTTTTCCGCCACCACCAGCAGATGCTTTAATAAGAATAGGATAACCAACTTCGGCCGCAATTTTCTTGGCTGCATGTACATCTGAAATAGCTTCGTCTACACCAGGCACCAAAGGCACATTGAAACTTTTTACGGCTTGCTTTGCTGATAGTTTGTCTCCCATTACCTCCATGGATTCAGGAGAAGGGCCAATTAACTTGATACCAACAGCCTTTAACTTTCGGGCAAAACCAGCATTTTCTGAAAGAAATCCGTATCCGGGGTGTACGCCATCAACGCCTAAATCTTGACAAATCTGAATGATTTTGTCTTGTTGCAAATAACTTTCTGCAGAAGGGCTTTTTCCGACGTAAACAGCTTCATCTGCCTCCAAAACATGTGGAGAGTTGGCATCGGCATCTGAATAGATGGCCACGCTGTTGATGTCCATCTTTTTAAGGGTTCTAAGCACGCGTCGAGCGATCTCTCCGCGATTGGCTACTAGTACTTTTTTCATTGGAAGGTAAAGTTACAGGTTGTCTGTGTTTTTTAGGTCGAGGTTGACCTGATTTTTTTGGACTTTTTACAAACAATTGCTTGACTTGCTTGACGAAAGCTAATTCTGAAAAGTGATTGAATTCCTCATAGTAAGAAACCCCAACTCCTTGGGTGAAGGGTCCTTGGTTTTCGTTGACAGAGTTCGTGTTCGATTGATTGAAAGCCCTCACCCTAAAATTATCTTGGACTTTATACTCAATATTGACATCTCCAATCATGGTATTTGAATTGAGCTTGCCACCATCTGTGCCAGCACTTGTACTGCGGTTTTCTACACCAAAACTTCCGGTAATGACAAGTTTATCATCCAAGAAACCTTTGGCAACACCAAGCTCTACTTTACTCTCCCCTGCAACTTCATCAGATCCGTAGTCTACATTGAGCTTGTAGTTATCAGAAAGTTTCCCAAGGGCTGCATTAATTTGTGACTCCAGCAAATCAAGTGCGGCAGAACCTCCTGCGGATAAATTTCCTTTCAACGGCTGAAACTTACTAACGAGCAGCAAAGAAAAGAACTGACGGTTCAATTCATCTGGATCAGCTTTTACGCGGTCAAGAAGTGTTTTACCCGTTTCTGAAACCCTTGGCGCCACAAGGTCAAAAGATATTTTTGGCGAAAGCAAAGTCTCAGAAAGCTTGAGGTAACACATGATTTCTTGATTAACGAGTGTGTTGTCCTGAATTTCCGGACTCAATTCAAGAATGGAAGCGCGTTTTGGCGTTACGGTGTTGATCATGATATCGGCATTGTAAGGGTCGCCGGTCCATTCAATTTTTGATCCCGCCTCGATGTCAAAGGTTTGTTTAATAGAGCCCAACGCAAAGTTGTATCGGCTACCGCTAGCAATGACATATGGGCCATTCATGGTGAGCTGATCAAATTGATCGAGTTTAATATTCAACTCTCCGGCTCCTTTTGCAATGATTTCATCACCCGTTTGCTCATTGAAAATCATACGCATGTTCGCATCGGGTGTAACATGGAAATTTAAATCCAGGTTCAAACCGGTGAAATCAAGGCCTTGGTCATCGAGTTTCTGCTGAACGCCTTGCTCCACAAATTTGACGAAGTTATCTTCATCGTCAATTTCAGACATCCCGTACATTGGGAAAATAACATCAGTTCCCTTTCTGGTGCTTGCATCAACTGTTATTTCCGTGTTATTCGCGGTGCCAAAAATGTTGGCAGTCCCCCTGCCATAGGCCTTCCCATAATAGACATCCCCTTCTTTGTATTTCGTATTCAATACCAAAAAGCGATCAATTGGAGCTACTTGGTTGGTACGTGGGTCTATTTTCTTAATGTCGTCTTCAAAGTTAATCTGGATATCGTAGTTCCATTTATCGAACTGCTGGTGGTTGATGGCACTCGATAGATAGGCTATGTTTCCTTCGGGATCTTTAATTGGGAAGTTATCTAATAAAAAGGCGTCTTCAGTCACTTGAATAAGCCCCTCGAGTTGGTATTGAACGCCTAACAACGCGATTTCAGCACCTCCGTTTTGCAACCTCAGCTTTCCAGAAAGTTGTGGATCCGAAGGGCTTCCAACTACGCGAATTCGGCCGTTCAATTTTCCTTTGATGCCTTTGACTACTTCAGGATCCATGAATGCATTGGCAAAAGAGATATCGGTTTGCTTGAAGTTGAGACCAAGGTCTAACTCGTCTGTTTTAATGTTGTAAAGGCCGTCGAAATCAAAGGTTCGTTCATTGCGATATTGCAGTGTTCCTTTAAGCAAAATGCTTTTACGGGCATCATTCCAATCAGAATGCAGCATGATATCACCTACCATTTGGCCATCAATCTGGAATTGTTCAAGGTTAGCATCTGCTAAAATACTGATGCTATTACTTGGTGTAGCGAGTGTTCCCCAACCGCTAAATCTTCCGCACAGTTGATTTGGAAAATCCAATAAATTACTGAGCTCAGACAAGTCAAGACCAATGACATCAAAACGGAGCTGGTCTCGTTGGTTATCAGATAAACAACCATTGATTTTTACGAGCTGATAGCCACGGTGTAACTCAAAATTGGACACATTGAGTTCGGCTGCTGAAAGCAAAATGTCAGATTGGTTGGCGATTTCCCACTGGATCCCGTTAATGGTAAAAAACGATGGCTGTAAATTAAAATTTAAGTAGTTGTCTGGTAAAAGGGTGGTTCGCCATTTTAATTCCGAAAAATCATTGGTATTTGGGTCCCAGGAAATAGCAGCATCAATGACACCATTGGCTCCGGAATTCACAAATTTGAGGTTGTGAAAATTGGTAGAATCCGCATATGAAACCAAAGCAACATCTAGCCCACCCGTGGTGAGTTCTTTAGTAATCTTTTGATCGAGCAATAATTGATCAAATCGGAAATCTTGATATTGCAGCGAAGGGCTGGAGATCTTCAATTGTAACATTTCGTTTGGAGAATCAAAAGATCCATTCAAACGTGTATTGTTTGCCAATGATAGATCTGAGACAAAAATATTCAATAGTTGTTGGGCATTTCTCACCTGCAAATCAAAGGTGAAATCGGACTTACTTTGCACTCCAACCGCAGCGCTTTGCGCCAAGGAAGGATAAACAATGGATAAATGATGCAATAAATCATCGCCAATACTTTGGAAGTCAATTAGTCCTGCTACATTGAAATCTAGAATAGGGCTACTAAATTGTAAAAAGGTATTGTCTTGACTTTGGCTAAAATGCACCTGAGCTAATTCGGTGTAAAGACGCTTTTGACCTTCTAAATAAATTAAATTGGTAATGGAGGCATAACCACTGATGTCTGACCAAGATTGACCTTGGATGCCGCCTCTTAAATGAAAAGAAATCTGGTTGTCATTGCGCGTACCAAAGCCAAGCCTCGTTAAATCCGCGCGATCAATATCCATGTCAAATTGCTCATTGAGTTCACCCGACAAGGAAAGTGTCAATGAAGTATTAGCCTTAAAATGCGGGTCTTGAATTTCAATTTGCGCCTTCAGCTGGTCATCTAAAATACTGACCTCATTGAGTTCAACATTTTGATAAGCATACTGATGGAAGGTCAGTCTGTTGAATTTTCCGTGAAGCTTTTCCAATGTATAAGAACCATCGTTAAAAATGTTCAGATTAAAATTCATACGACCAGAACAGCTACCAAGTTCCAAAAAGTCAGCGAGTGGACCCAAGTTGAAATTTTGCAGCTTCAAAAGACTTGTGTCAGGCTTTGCGCCTGATATACTGAGCATCTCAGCTTCCTGCTTTACGCGAAGTGGTGCCAAAGAAAAATTACCTAAGTCTGTTTTTGCACTTTGAATGCTCAATTTAAAATCATTGACACCACCGTTCACCTTGGCATTTTTCATTTCAAGAAAAGCCAATTCCTTGATTTCGGATGGCACTTGAAGGGGGCTTATACCCTCCGGAACTTTGATATTTTCAATGTCACGAAAATCAAGGTGGGCAAATTGAATCCATTCATTGAAGCGCAATTGATTGGTCTCAAGCCTAAAATCTGGTAGCTTTATCCGAGCTTGGAAAACAGACTTTTGGCCAAATGCGAGCTTGAAATGTTCGATGGTCAAACGTTTGAGTTCGTCTTTCACTTGACCCGAGAGGAACACACATTGGTTCATCCCTTTGAGATCCGGAACAAAATAGCTAAGATCCTTTAAATTCAATTGGCTAGCATTTAAAGCAACATCAAAGCGAACAAGGTCATCAAAATACTCAAAATCTGAAAGTTGCTTTGTTCTAAGTGCCAACAACGGGAAGTAAATTTTACTTGCTTTGGTTTTAAGTTGTAAGTACCTTAAAACAATACCCTTATCTGAAACATTTAGCTTGCCCGCGAGGTGATGTAAATAAAAACCAGACCTTTCTTTAAATCCTAAAGAACGAATCCATAACTCGTGATGAGCTCCTGCACTTTGTATTTGATCAGCAAAGAGCCGTAAATTTTTGAGGGCAATATGATCGTAGTCTATACCGAAATCGAGGGTATCTTTTCTGTAATCATGGTAACTGAAATCGATGTGTCGTAGCGCTAATTGCTGGAGTTTAATTTCTAGCGGTTTAGTCGATTTTTGAACGGGTTGATCACTTCCGAAATAGTCCACCAAAAACTGAAAATTATAAGTGCCGTTTTTGGCAGATCTATTTAAATTTATTGTTCCGTTATTAATTTTTATTTTCTTGATTAACAATTGCTTATTAATCAATTTAATTCTATCTAGATCAACTAATAGATGTGACAAATGCAGCAGAGTTTTGCCTTCAAGATCTTGAATAAACACATTCTTCAAATCAACATGCTTAAATAACACTATATCAACCTCTTGAATGGATATTTCTGTATGTAACTCAGCAGAAAGAAAAGAAGTAGCTTTTTCGGCCAGATAACTCTGCACCCGGGAGTTTCGAATGGCGAAAACAAAGACAAAAACAAACAGCAGAAGCAGCTCGAGTAGAAGCGAGATGCACAGGCCCGTGATTTTAAGTACCTTTGTCATGTTTGTTACAAAATTAGCAATCTTTTGACAGCAAAAACCAAGATTATATTAGGGATTGAATCTTCTTGCGACGATACCTCGGCAGCAGTTCTTGTCGGCGACCAAATTCGCGCCAATGTTATTGCTGGCCAGGCCGTTCATGAACAATTTGGCGGCGTAGTGCCTGAGTTGGCTAGTAGAGCGCATCAGGAAAGTATCATTCCGGTTGTCAGTGCAGCCTTGAAAGAGGCGAAAATTACCCTCCAGGAACTCGACGCCATTGCATTCACACAAGGCCCAGGGCTCATGGGTTCCTTGACGGTCGGCACGAGCTTTGCAAAGGCTTTAGCGCTCGCATTAAAGATTCCGCTTGTTGGCGTACACCACATGAAAGCACATATTTTAGCGCACCTCATTGATGACGCCTCAGACAACAAACCCACGTTTCCCTTTCTTTGCCTAACCGTCAGCGGCGGACACACCCAAATTATTCAGGTCAAGGACCCGCTCGAAATGGAAATACTGGGCTCAACTATTGATGACGCCGCAGGCGAAGCCTTTGATAAAGCAGCCAAAATGCTCGGTCTGCCCTACCCAGGCGGGCCACTCATAGACCAACTTGCACAGCTCGGAAACCCCAATGCTTTTCAATTTGCCAAACCACAAATCCCCGAGCTCAACTACAGCTTTAGCGGCCTCAAGACCTCGATACTTTATACCCTGCAGGCAGCTGAAAAGAACGACTCCAAATTCAGACAGACTCATTTACATGACCTCTGTGCCTCTATTCAAAATAGCATCGTAACCATTCTGTTACACAAGCTCGATAAAGCTGTTCAAATGACCGGAATCAAAACCGTTGCCATTGCCGGAGGAGTATCTGCCAATTCAGAATTGCGCAAGCGCTTGTTGGAAAAACAAACCGAAGGTTGGAGTGTAAGCATTCCAAAGATGAGCTATTGCACAGACAACGCCGCGATGATTGCGATGGCCGGATCTTTTTATTTAGCACAAGGCAAAACACTTGATCAAAACGCCAGCGCTGACCCTCGGCTTCCTTGGTGATATTTCTTGCATTTAGCAGCCGTTTTTTTCGTAATTTCGAAACTCATTTAGTTAACATCCATGCGAGCACTACTCCAACTTTTTGTATGCTTCTCTCTGCTAAGCACTTGGGCCTATGGCCAAGAGAAAATTCAATGGAGCTTTGACTATGCATCTTACCCAGCGTCTATTCAAGTCCAGGCAAAAATTGAAAGTGGTTGGCATCTCTATGCGCTTGACCTAAACCCAAGTATTGGCCCTGTCCCAACACAAATTGTTCTCGAAAAAAATAAAGCAATTCAAGTATTTAAAGATTTCGAAGCATCCACCAAAGCAAAGCAATCTTTTGACCCAAATTTTGGCGCCGTGGTTACCTACTTTGAAAATACCTTTGAAGCGAGCAACCGAATCAAAGTTAAAAAACCAACAACAGTAAAAGGCGAACTCACATTCATGCTCTGCGACGACAAGCGTTGTTTGCCACCTCAAACCATACCTTTTGAAATAAAGGTCACGCCGTCCAAATTAGAAAAACCAAACTAACACCAATGAAAGCTCTTCTATTTAGCATCCTCTTTTTAGGCCTATCCTTCTCCAGCAGTGCCCAAGATTTAATGGGCCAATTTATCAAATGGACGTATTCCGTTGAAAAAATCGATGAGAACAATGCCAATGTTGTCTTTAAGGGTGATATTACAGAAGGATACCACATCTTCTCATTAAAACACAATCCTGCTGATGCCGACGGAACAGGTTTGGTACCTGAGTTCAACTTCAAAAAATCACCAAACTATAAACTTGTCGGAAAACCCTTTGACATAGGGAAGCCAATCAAACATGTCGACGATTTAGGTACATCCTATTACTTCGAAAAAAAAGCAACCTATAAGCAACAAATCGAAATTTTGACCAAAGAAAAATTTACAGTTGAATTTGGCATCAATTTCTTTCAACTTTGCAATGCTGACGGTTGTGTTGGCCCCTTCGACACAGAAGGAAAAGTAAAATTAGCCGGATACACGCCTAGTGAAACAGCAACTATTAGTGCCTCAGACACGAGTAAAGTCGCTCAAACCCAAGGCGCAGATACCAACAGTGCCGAAACTACCATGGACCAAACACCAGCTCGGATTCAACAGAAAGAGAAAAAGAAAGATTCGAATATGGTGATTTTCATAGCGGGGTTCATAGCGGGCCTAGTTGCCTTGCTAACCCCTTGTATGTTCCCAATGATCCCGATGACGGTTACGTTCTTTACAAAGCAATCCAAGACGCGTAGCGAAGGAATTTTCAAAGCCTTGATCTATGGCGCTTCTATTGTCTTGATTTACGTTGTATTTGGCCTTATTTTCACCGCCATCATGGGTCCTCTTGGTCTCAATGACCTCTCCACAAATGTCTGGATGAACCTCATTTTCTTTAGTATTTTCGTTTTATTTGCTTTCTCCTTCTTGGGAGCTTTTGAAATCCAATTACCCAATTCATGGGTGAATAAAATGGACAAACAAGCAGACCGCGGAGGTTACCTCGGTATCTTCTTCATGGCTTTTACACTCGGCTTGGTTTCCTTCTCTTGTACAGGACCAATTATCGGCAGCTTGCTTGTTGAGGCAGCTACTTCAGGCTCTTACCTTACCCCAGCTGTAGGCATGACTGGCTTTTCGTTAGCACTTGCCATTCCATTTACGCTTTTTGCGATTTTCCCAGGGTGGCTCAATAGTTTGCCACAATCAGGGGGCTGGCTCAATTCAGTAAAAGTTGTTCTCGGACTTACTGAGCTTGCACTTGCCCTTAAATTCCTGTCTTCCGTGGACCTTGCATACCACTGGGATTTACTAACCCGCGAATGGTTTGTGGGCATCTGGTTTGTATTGTTTTTTATCATGGGTATCTATCTACTTGGTAAATTACAGTTCTCTCATGACTCACCGGTTCAAAAATTGAGCGTAACCCGTTTTATGTTTGCACTTTTGGCACTTGTTTTCTCCGTATACCTTTTCACAGGAATGTTTGGCGCACCTCTAACCCTCATTGATGGTATCGCACCGCCGCGCACGCACTCCGAAGACAACTTCCGTTGGGTCAATGGTGGGCAAGAAACAGGTTTGGTTGAAGACTCTGTATCTGCAGCTTTTGCAGCCGACATGCACCCAGTTGGTGACGGCTCTATTTTGGTGTTTCACGACCTCGAAAAAGGGCGTGCTTTCGCTAAAAAACGCAACCTACCTATCTTGCTTGACTTCACTGGACATGCCTGCCAAAACTGCCGTAAGACAGAAAGTACCGTCTGGACCAACGACGAAATCCGCCCCTTACTTCAGAAGAAATTTGTGATCATTTCTTTGTACGTAGACGACCGCAAACTTTTACCAGCAAACGAACAACGCGTATCTAAGTTAAGCGGACAAATCAGAACGGTCGGCAACAAATGGGCCGACTACCAAATGACACGCTACAAGAGCTTCCAACAGCCACTTTATGTTGTCACGGACCACGAAGGCAATGACCTCACTGAAGCCATCGGCTATACCCCAGACATCAAGTCTTACAAGAAGTTCTTGGAGGGTGGTATGCAGCGTTTTGGAGGTCAATGATTGTCTGCATTGCTGAAAAGCCAAGTGTTGCCCGCGATTTAGCGGAGATCTTAGGTGCCAAAAACCGAAAGGATGGCTACCTAGAAGGCAATGGCTATGCTGTTACTTGGGTCTATGGACACCTGTGTTCTTTAAAAGACCCCGAAGACTACAACCCCAACTGGAAGTACTGGAAACTAGAAGATTTACCTATTATTCCTGTCCAATTTGGCATTAAGCTGCGCGGAGACGACGGCGCAAAAAAGCAGTTTCATGTCATTGAACGCCTAGTGAGTCAAGCTACGGAGGTCATCAATTGCGGTGATGCCGGGCAAGAGGGAGAACTCATTCAGCGCTGGGTTTTACTCAAGGCAAAATGCAAAGTTCCGGTAAAGCGGCTCTGGATTTCTTCCTTGACCGAAGAAGCCATAAAGGATGGATTCATGAAACTTCGGCCCGGGGCAGATTTCGACCGCCTTTTCGCCGCAGGCAACGCCAGGGCGGTCGGCGATTGGGTCTTAGGGATCAACGGTACGCGGCTTTTTACCCGCAAATATGGCCGCGACAAACAAACGCTTTCTGTTGGGCGTGTACAGACACCAACGCTCGCTTTAATTGTACAACGCCAAAAAGAAATAGAGGCCTTCAAAAGTGAAACTTTTTACGAACTCAAAACAGTTTACCGAGAAACAGAATTCAACTGCCAAATAGAGCGGCTCAAAACCAAAGAAAAAACGCAAAAAGGGCTTGCCTATCTGCAAGACAAACCCTTTGAAATCATCAGTTTTGAGCAAAAAGATGCCAAAGAAGGCAATCCCCGACTTTACGACCTCACCTCTCTTCAAGTAGATGGCAACCGCTACTACGGCTATTCAGCGGAGGAAACGCTCAATAAAGTTCAGAGCCTTTATGAGAAAAAATTAGTCACCTATCCACGTGTAGACACCACCTACCTCTCAGAAGACCTGCACCCTAAAATTCCCGGAATTCTCAGTGGTCTGCGCGACTACAAGCGATTTACAGCAGCGCTTGAAGGCAAACCTATTAAAAAATCCAAGCAAATTTTTGACGACAAGAAGATCACAGACCACCACGCTATCATCCCAACCGGTGTAGCGCCTTCAGGCATCAGCCCAGATGAGCAACGTGTTTACGACCTCATCGTTCGACGATTTATTGCTGCTTTTTATCCCGAATGTAAAGTTTCCAATACGACCGTTATTGGCAAAGTAGAAGCGCTCGAGTTCAAAGCAACCGGCAAACAGGTGCTCGACAAAGGCTGGCGTGTTGTCTATGAAGATTTAAAGGCGCAACAAAGTAATCCTGAGGATAAAATACTCCCTCATTTCGAAAAAGGTGAAAAGGGACCACATGAACCTTTCATTCACGAAGGAAAAACAAGTGCTCCGAAACCTTATACCGAAGCAACCCTACTGAGGGCCATGGAAACAGCAGGCAAACTTGTAGAAAATGAAGAAATGCGCGAAGTCATGAAAGAAAATGGGATTGGCAGGCCTTCAACACGCGCAAGTATCATCGAGACCTTATTCAAACGCCAGTACATCGAAAAGAAAAAAAAGAATCTTTTTGCTACACCGACAGGTATGGCGCTCATCGATAAAATTTCATTTGACCTGCTTAAAAGCCCTGAGTTAACAGGGCAATGGGAGCACAAATTGCGCATGATTGAACGCGGGACTTATGAAGCACAAACTTTCAAAGATGAGTTGTTTGTGATGGTCCGAGAACTCACAGATCAAGTGATTTTCAATAGCTAGAAGGGCTACATGCGCTGCGGCGCCTCAATTCCTAAGAGTTTCAAGCCATGAGCAATTGTTTGCTGAACTACTGCGCTGAGCGCAAGTCTGAGTTGTCGCAACTCGGCATCGGGCTCAATGATGATCTTGACACTCTGGTAAAATGTATTGTACAGCTTCACCAATTCATAGATATAATTAGCAATCACGGCTGGCGAGTAATTTTTTGCTGCTTCCTCTAGTGTCACTGGGAAAACAGCCAGGTGTTTGATGATTTCTTGCTCTTCAGCTTTTATATCTAGCGTCAAAGCTAGTGGCTGCGCTTGATAACTAGCTTTGGTAAGTAAAGTGCTGATTCTGGCATGGGCATATTGAATAAAGGGGCCTGTATTTCCAGTCAAGTCGATGGATTCTTCCGGATTAAAAAGCATGCGTTTTTTAGGATCAACCTTGAGTAAATAATATTTCAAACCACCCAAACCTATTTGACTATAAAGTGTTTCGCGCTCCTGGGCTGTCAAACCCTCTAAATGTCCGCGTTCTTGGGTCATTTCCTTGGCCGTAAGGGTTACCTCATCGATCAAGTCATCGGCATCTACTACGGTTCCTTCCCTAGATTTCATTCTTCCACTCGGTAAGTCGACCATACCGTAACTCAAATGAAAACAGTTCTCCGCCCAAGTGTAGCCAAGTTTTTTAAGGATCAAAAACAATATTTTGAAGTGGTAATCTTGTTCGTTTCCTACGGTGTAAACCATGCCATGTAAATCAGGATAATCGGCA
>JBIPMW010000047.1:0-11590 GCA_044376455.1 Crocinitomicaceae bacterium
ATACCGCGATCAATCATTTCGAAGGCAACCAATTTTCTTGTTAGGCCTTGTTCTTTTTGACTTTTCAAGAATTCAGCATCTGTAAAGTCTTTGGTGAATTTGGTAATCCAGCCCAAACCTGCTTCAAGTGGAGAAGTAGTGTCATCGATGTCGTTGCCGTAAAGACAGAAGCCCATTTCTAAGCGCAAGGTATCACGGGCAGCAAGACCGATTGGTTTGATCCCGTAGTTGGCACCTGCTTCAAATACAGCATCCCAAAGCTTTTTGGCATCTTCGTTTTTCACGTACACCTCAAAACCTCCAGATCCGGTGTAGCCAGTTGCTGAAATCATCACATTTTCAATACCAGCAAAAGTTCCGTACTGAAAAGTGTAGTAAGTCATGTTGGTAAGGTCTACTTCTGTAAGGCTTTGCATAGCGGCTGCCGCTTTTGGGCCTTGAATGGCTAATAGCGAGTAGGCATCGGAAAGATTTTGCATCTCGACACCCAAATCGTTGTGCTGAGAGATCCAGTTCCAATCTTTTTCAATATTGGAGGCGTTGACTACAATAAAATAGGCTTCTTCGGAGATGCGATAGATGATGAGATCATCGACAATGCCGCCTTTGCCGTTTGGCATGCAGCTGTATTGCGCCTTGCCATCAAATAAGACACTGGCGTCGTTGCTACATACTTTTTGAATCAGTGCGAGCGCATTTGGACCTTTCAATAAAAACTCGCCCATGTGTGATACGTCAAAAACTCCGACGCCATTTCTTACTGTTTCGTGTTCGGCGTTCACGCCCTCATATTGAACAGGCATATTGTATCCGGCAAACGGTACCATTTTGGCGCCAAGTGCAATGTGTTTTTGAGTAAGGGCGGTGTTTTTCATGTAGTTTATCCTTTAACGCGTTCAACGTAAACGCCGGTGCGCGTGTCAATTTTGATGATTTCTCCGTTGTCGATGAAAAGCGGAACTTTAACTTCGGCACCAGTAGCAATGGTTGCGGGTTTCATGGAGTTTGTAGCGGTATCGCCTTTTACACCTGGCTCGGTGTAGGTAACCTCAGAGATGATATACATAGGTAATTCAATCACAAGTGGCGCTTCTTCCTCTGCGTGAAATAAAATATTTACTGTCATGCCTTCTTGAAGAAAACCTGGTTTTTCAACCATTTTGAGCGGAATATTTACTTGCTCAAAAGTTTCGTTGTTCATGAAAATATAAGCATCAGCTTCTTGGTAGAGGTACTGATATTCTCTGTTTTCAATGCGAACAGGTTCTATTTTATGACCAGCTGAAAAGGTGTGGTCAAGGACTTTTCCAGACTCAATTTGTCTCATTTTGGTACGTACGAAAGCAGGTCCTTTACCTGGTTTGACGTGTTGAAATTCAATGATCTGAAAAAGTTTGTCGTTGTGCTTGATGCACAATCCGTTGCGGATATCTGCAGTAGTTGCCATAATTCTTGTTCAATTTGAGCCCAAAGATAGCCTAAATCCTATTGTTATCAACAAATTTGGTTTATAATTTCCTATTTGAACATGTCTTGCAAGCGGATTAGATTGTTATTTTTGTTTGTTCTAAATTTTGAATCGCTACATGGCTGAAACTCAGTACACCGAAGATAACATACGCTCACTCGATTGGAAAGAGCACATCCGTTTGCGCCCCGGTATGTATATCGGCAAATTAGGCGATGGTGCTGCTGCCGACGACGGTATTTATATCCTTGTCAAAGAAGTCGTTGACAACTGTATTGACGAATTTGTCATGGGTAACGGCAAGCGCGTCGACATCAAAGTCAAAGATGGTAAGGTGTCTATCCGTGACTACGGCCGAGGTATTCCGCTCGGGAAGGTAGTAGAGGTTGTTTCCAAAATGAACACCGGTGGTAAATACGATTCTAAGGCGTTTAAAAAATCAGTAGGTCTCAATGGGGTAGGTACCAAAGCGGTTAATGCTTTGTCATCGTACTTCATGGTTTATTCCGTTCGCGAAGGCGAGAAAAAAGGTGCCATTTTTGAAAGAGGAGAACTGATTTCAGAGATTCCACTCGAAAAAACCGACGAATCCAACGGTACATACGTCGAGTTTATTCCAGACGACAGCATTTTCAAGAAGTATGCTTTTAAAACAGCTTACCTCGACAAAATGATGTGGAACTACTGCTACCTCAATCGTGGGCTTTCCATTTATTACAACGGCGAAAAATACAATTCCAAGGATGGCCTCAAAGACCTCCTTGAAAACAACATGGATGGCGATCCGCTTTATCCGATCATCCATCTCGAAGACGAAGATATTGAAGTGGCTTTTACGCATGGTCGCACCTACGGCGAGGACTACTACTCCTTTGTCAATGGCCAGCACACAACCCAGGGTGGTACGCATCAAAGCGCTTTTCGCGAATCTGTCGCGAAGGTGATCCGAGACTTCTACAACAAAAATTACGAGGCCTCAGATATCCGTCAATCGATTGTAGCAGCAATTGCTGTCAAGGTCATTGAGCCGGTCTTTGAGTCACAGACAAAAACCAAGCTCGGTTCACAAGAAATTGAACCAGGAGGGAAGTCAATGCGTGCGTTCATCAACGATTTTCTCAAAGACAAACTTGACAACTACTTGCACCGTAATCCGGATGTTGCCGAAACAATCGAGAAAAAGATCAAGCAATCTGAGCGCGAGCGCAAGGACCTAGCGGGTATCAGAAAATTGGCCCGAGACCGCTCTAAGAAAGCGAGTTTACACAACAAAAAACTCCGTGACTGCCGCACGCACCTCACCGATTTGAAAGACGAGCACCGCGAAGAAACCACGCTCTTTATCACCGAAGGAGACTCCGCGAGCGGGTCTATTACTAAATCTAGAAACGTCAATACACAAGCCGTTTTCTCCTTACGCGGTAAGCCGCTCAATTGCTATGGCCTGACCAAAAAAGTAGTCTACGAAAATGAAGAGTTCAACCTGATCCAAGCGGCTCTCGACATCGAAGAAGACATGGACAACTTGCGCTACAATCGCATTGTCATTGCTACAGATGCCGACGTCGACGGAATGCACATCCGCATGCTGTTGCTAACTTTCTTCTTGCAATTCTTCCCAGATCTGGTCAAGCGCAACCACGTTTATGTGCTACAAACGCCATTGTTTAGGGTGCGCAACAAGAAAAAAACCATATACTGTTACTCTGAGGACGAGCGCAGAGCTGCCATTGCCGAGCTCGGTAAAAATCCTGAAATCACGCGTTTCAAAGGACTCGGCGAGATTTCACCTGATGAGTTTGTACATTTTATTGGTGAGAACATCCGTCTAGAGCCAGTTATCCTGACCAAAGACGCGTCCATTGACTCCATTCTTTCCTATTTTATGGGGAAAAACACACCAGAAAGACAAGATTTCATCATCGACAACCTGCGTGTTGAAAAAGACTTAGCTGAGCAAATTGCAGCAGCAAACGAAGCCGACAACGCCGAAGAACTTAATACTGAATTAGCCTCTTAAACATGGCAGAAGACGAATTGGAAAACATCGACCCCGCTGCTGACGACGCTGGACACAACCCCTTCGAGAAACAACACCTCGACGACAAAATTGTTCCGCTCAACGGCCTTTATCAAAACTGGTTTTTGGATTACGCCAGTTACGTTATTCTTGAGCGTGCTGTCCCGAGTTTGTATGATGGGCTCAAGCCTGTACAGCGTAGGATCTTGCACTCCATGCGCGAAATGGAAGATGGTCGCTACAACAAAGTAGCCAACATCATCGGAAATACCATGAAGTACCACCCTCATGGTGACGCTTCAATTGGCGACGCTTTGGTGCAAATTGGTCAAAAAGACCTCCTGATCGACTGTCAAGGAAACTGGGGGAATACCCTTACCGGAGACGGCGCAGCAGCACCGCGTTACATCGAGGCGAGGTTGTCTAAATTTGCCTTGCACGTAGCCTTCAACCCCAAAACAACCAATTGGTTAGCCAGTTACGATGGCCGCAACAAAGAGCCCGAACAACTTCCTATGAAATTTCCTTTGCTACTTGCGCAAGGAGCAGAAGGAATTGCAGTTGGAATGGCCTGTAAGTTTTTGCCGCATAATTTTATCGAACTCATCGATCAGTCGATCAATCACCTGCGCGGTAAAAAAGTTGAGCTCTTGCCAGATTTCCCGAACGGTGGCATGGCCGACTTTTCGGGCTACAACGATGGGCTGCGTGGAGGACGCGTGCGCATCCGAGCCAAAATCAGAAAAGTTGACAACAAAACGCTCATCATCAATGAGATCCCTTATGGTACCACAACTGGTTCTTTAATTGAATCTGTCATCAAAGCCAATGACAAGGGAAAAATAAAAATCAAAAAAATTGAAGACAACACCTCCTCTGAAGCGGAAATCATCGTCCATTTAGCGCCAGGTGTTTCTCCAGATAAAACCATTGATGCGCTGTATGCCTTTACCGATTGTGAAGTATCGGTATCACCAAACTCTTCGATTATTGACGGTGACCGCCCGCGTTTTATGGGCGTGACCGAAATCCTAAAAGTCAACACCGATCATACAGTAAAGTTGTTGCAGCTCGAGCTCCAAATCAAGCTCGACGAACTCGAAAGACAATGGCATTTCTCGACACTTGAAAAGTTGTTCATTAACCATGAAATGTACATTGATTTCAAGCTATACAGCGACAAAGAAGCACTATACATTTACCTCTACGATCGTTTCAAGCCTTTCAAAAAGCAGTTGCTCCGAGAAATTGTAGACGAAGATTTACACAAGCTTACGCAAATCCCAATGATCCGCATCACGCGTTTTGATGCCGAAAAGGCAGATGACGCCCTACTCAAAATAGAGGAGGAGATGAAGCAGGTCAAACACGACCTCGAGCACCTGACCGAATACGCCATCGAATACTTCAAAGACCTCAAAAAGCGTTTTGGAGTGGGTCGCGAACGCAAAACCGAAATCAAAACCTTTGACACCATTTCTGCCACGAAGGTGATCATTGCCAACAGAAAGCTTTATGTAGATTACGACGAAGGCTTTATTGGCTATGGGCTCAAAAAAAACGAGGCCATTTGCGATTGCTCCGAGATTGACGACATCATCTGTTTCTTCTCGACCGGTAAAATGATGATTACCAAAGTCTCGGACAAAAAATTCGTGGGCAAAGGCCTCATCTACGCCAATGTCTGGAAAAAAGGCGATACCCGCACGATCTATCATTTGTTCTACCAAGACGGTACGGGCGGTGCTACCATGATGAAGCGTTTTTATGTCAACTCCATTACCCGCGACACCGAATACGACCTTACCAAAGGAACCAAAGGTTCAAAAATGCTTTATTTCAGCGTGCATCCAAACGGTGAACGCGAAGTTGTGAGCGTCATGCTGCGCCCGCGTCCGCACCTCAAAAGGTTGCGCTTTGACATCGATTTAGGTGCCTTGCTCATCAAGGGCAGGAATTCTGCGGGAAACAGAGTTACCAAAGAAATTATCCAGAAAATTGTTCAGAAAGAAGTGGGTGGTTCTACACTTGCGGCCAGAAAAATCTGGTATGATCAAGTTGTGGGGCGCCTCAATGACGAAGGCCGCGGTAAATTTTTAGGTGCATTCAAAGGCGATGACCGTATCCTGACACTCTACAAAACCGGTGAATACCGCCTCAGTAGCTTTGACCTCGCCACGCACTTTGATGAGGACATGATTCATATTGAAAAATGGGTGCCAGACAGACCCATTTCTACGGTATATTTTGATGCAGAAAAAGAGCTGCACTATGTCAAGCGCTTCACTTGTGAAGTGACCCAAGATAAACGCGTCAGTTTTATTTCGGAAGCAGCTGGTTCTTACATGGATTTAGTCTCAACGGCTTATCGCCCTGAAGCCAAAATTGTGTTCAATAAACTGCTCAAGGAAACCAAAAATCTTCCTGATCAAATACTCAATTTAGCCGATCTCATCGATGTCAAGGGCATGAAAGCCCAAGGGAACCAAATGACCAAAATGAAAGTCAAGGAAATCGTCCTGACACACCCAATTGACGAAGGAAAAGAACCTTGGCCTAATCAGCAACGCGAAGAGATCACTGAAGAATTAGACCCAATTGAAGATGCAGAAACACCTTCAATGGAATGGGACCTCACCAAAACAGAAGACGATAACCCAGACCAAATTCCGCTTTTTACAGAGGAATAAGCTTGGTTTTTCTTTGTTTTAGACATGACGTTTGTCATTTTTTTCAAAGCCTTACATTCCTTATTTTTGTAAGCAAGCAATTTAAACCGCGGACCAATGAACGCCCTAAAAGAAAACCAAATCAATTACTTGAACATCGGCTTAATGCTCATTACGGCGGTGTTGGCCTATTACTTTCCGTTTGAAACTTTCTTACTGGCCTATGCCTATTTAGGGCCCCTACATTACCTGACTGAAATCAGTTGGTTGCACGACCGTCAATATTATGCAAAAGGAAAATGGGATTTCATGGTACTACTCATTGTTGGTATTTTATTGTCGTATGCTGCTTTTGCCAAAGATTTTGGTTTCAGCAAAGATGTCTATGACTACTTCGTTGAAATGAATCTCTTTGACAAATTGTTGGTGTTTGCTTTGTTCGCATCTATTCTTTTTGCTTTGGTAAAAAACCTCTGGATAAAAATCGGTGCGATTCTCTTATTGTACTTATTTGTCGGCGGTTGGCTCAGTCCGGAACGCGCTGCTGAAAATGCCGATAGCACTACCGTTTTTGCGCTTACTGCACTCATCCCAACACTCATTCATGTCTATGTGTTTACGGGGCTTTTTATGCTCTACGGCGCACTCAAGACCCGCAGCACATCAGGAATGTGGCAGATGGTCGGTTTTGTATTGATCCCGATAATTTTGGTTTTTGCACTTCCGGTGGCTTCAAAAGGTGGCTTTTTGTCCAAGTTCGGTAAAGACGCCTATTATGCTAAAGGAGATGGATTTTACAATACCAATTACCTGATTTTAGATCATTTTGAGCTCATTGAAGAGCAAAAACTGACCAACAAAGAATACCTCGATATCATTACAAAGGAAGGCAATAAAAACTATTTTGTGGGCCAGCGCATCATTGATTCGGCAAAGTTTGAAGCACATGTCGATTCACTTCAAAAAATCAAAGGAGCTCCTTTTGTCGTCAAGCCGATGCCTATCAACATGGCCAATTTGGCACCTGAATTCCAATACGATCACTTGCTTTACTTCTTTGATACCTCAAGTCGTTATATCAAAAGTATCAACGAATATCGCTTTGAGCCGATGCCAAGATCTGTCATGAAATCGCGTACTAAAAAGGAAATGGATGGCCACATTTATTATTCTGGAGTAGGCATCATGTTGATGCGCTTTATTGCTTTTGCTTACCTATATCATTACCTGAATTGGTTCAGTAAAACTGAAATTATCCGTTGGCACAAGGTTCCTAAGGTTAGATTTATAGCGGTCATTATTACGTGGTTGGCTGCGTGTGTATTCTACACCTATGACTACTCACTTGGTCTTAGCTTGCTCTTTTTCTTGAGTTTTTCTCATGTTTTACTTGAATTCCCGCTCAACATTATTTCAATAGTGGGCATCGGAACAGAGTCTTTATCCATCTTTAAAAACGGGTTTAAAAAACCGATTCAACCCTAAATAAACCGAACCCATGCTTAAATTTTCCGCCCTTTTATTGGTGCTTGTTAGCACCCTAGCGGCTTTTGCTCAAAAATCAGGAGCTTCCCTAGTCGAAACACAAACAGATGGTCGCTATACGCTTTCAGAAGCAGGCGCCTCTTATTTTGCGCAACTGTCATTAGATTGCACCAACAAACCCAATCCGCATTACTATTACAATGTACTAAGACAACCCGGAGACACCCAAACACCTGAAGACCTCTGGCCAGCTTTTTACGGTTGTTATGATTGGCACAGTGCGGTGCACAACCATTGGGCACTCATTAAATTGCTCAAGACTTACCCGCAAATTCCAGAGGCTGTTGCCATCCGTGAAAAACTCAATCAAAGTTTTACTGAAGAAAATATCCAACGTGAGTTTTTGTATTTTCAAAATAATAAAGAACAATACATTTTTGAATTCCCATACGGGCAGGGTTGGTTGCTCAAGGTTGCTGAAGAACTCAAATCCTGGAATGATCCTGACGCGCAGCGCTGGTTAGAGAATTTGGCACCACTCCATAAATTATGTGCAGCAGCGGCTCAGGTCATTTGGAAAGATATCGATGAGGTCAATTTATCTGGAAGCCACGATGCACCATCATTGAACTTATCTTTTGCCCTTGATTACGCACGTGCCTTTGGGGACGAAGATTTGTTGAAAGTAGTTTTAAAAGCCAGCAAAAAGTTCTACAGTAAAATGACCAAAGCACCATTAAGAGCAGAACCTTTTGAATACGACTTCATGTCTGCCTCTTTGTTAGTCACAGACCTCATGCGTAAGGTATACGACCAAGAAACTTATTTAAAATGGCTCAAAGGATTTGCACCAGGTCTAATGGATGCTAAAAGCGTTGCCAAGGATCTACAGATCAAGAAAACAGACAAACACGACGGTTATGAATCGCATTGGGACGGCTACCACCTTAATAGAATTTGGTGCCTTAATGGGATGCTTCAATTACAATCTGAGTTCCTTGACGCCGAAACCAAAGCAAACTGGATCAAAAGTATGAACGACATGTGGGATTACGCTCAAGAAAGTATCGGTAAGGGCAACTACGACATCGATCACTGGTTGTCTTCGTTTTCAGTTTTCGCCCTGATCGGATACGAGGATTAATCGAAGGTCTTATTTGAGACGTAACTAAGGATTACTATTGCTCAATAATTTTTTTGACTTCAAGTAGCGCCCAAGCCAGTTGCTCTTCCCGGTTTAAGTTGGAGGTATCCAGTACAATGGCATCGGCAACCTGAATCAGTGGGCTTTCTGCCCTAGTGCTGTCTTGTAGGTCTCTTGATTTTAAGTTGTCTAAAACTTCAGCTTCAGATTGTTGCTCTCCTTTCGACTGCAGTTCGGCTAAGCGCCTTTGAGTCCTGATTGCATCGGAAGCCGTTACGAATAACTTGAGTTCGGCATTCGGGAATACCACAGAACCAATGTCTCGGCCGTCCATGACAATGCCACCTGCTTTTCCTAAGGCCTGCTGCTGTTCCACTAATTTTTGACGCACCACTTTAATGGCTGCAATCTTTGAAACAATGGCCGCAACCTTTGGTGTACGTATGGCTTCTGTGATGTCCGCTTGATTTAAAAAGACTTTTTGATCTGAACTGATTTCTATACGGAGATCAGCGATTGATTTTTCCAGTTGCGCTTGATCAATAACTCCATTTTCATCAATAAGCTGCTTCTCAAGGCAATAAAGAGCAACGGCGCGATACATCGCGCCGCTGTCTATAAAAGTGTATCCTAGTGCTTTGGCGAGGTCTTTGGCAAGTGTGCTCTTGCCACATGCCGCATACCCGTCAATAGCTATAGTGATTTTATTTTTCATTAATAATAGATGGCTCTTCTAACCTGTGTAATGTATTTGGCCAAACGAATCACTTGTTTGGTGTATCCAAACTCGTTGTCGTACCAGGCATACAAAACTACATTTTTTCCGTCATTTGAAACGATACTTGCATTGGAATCAAAGACGGAACAACAGGTATTACCGATGATATCTGAAGAAACCAATTCGGGGTCAAAAGAATAATAAATTTGATTGACTAAATCGCCATGTAAGGCTGCGTCCTTGATTGCTGCATTGATTTGTTCAATGGTGGTTGTTGTATTGAGTTCGAGAATCAGTATGGCAAGTGAACCATTTGGAGTTGGTACCCTGACTGCATTTGCGGTAAGTTTATCCTTGAGTTCCGGAATTACTTTGGTTACAGCAGAGCCAGCACCTGTAGAAGTAATGACCATATTGACTGCAGCAGAGCGGCCACGACGCGGCTTTTTGTGCATGTTGTCCAGAAGATTTTGGTCATTCGTATAGGCGTGGACCGTTTCTATATGTCCTTTTACGACGCCAAAATGGTCATTGACAACTTTGAGAATAGGAGAGATGGCATTTGTGGTGCATGATGCTGCTGAAAATATTTTTTCATTTTCAACATCGAGTGTACCTTGATTGATGCCGTACACCACATTTGGGATCTCTTTTCCTGGTGCTGTTAGCAATACTTTTCCGACACCTTTGGCTTGTAAATGTCTTGATAACGCTTCGCGGTTAGTGAAAACCCCGGTGTTGTCAATGATCAGGGCGTTATTGATGCCATAAGCCGTGTAGTCGATATCTTCCGGATTGGCAGCATCGATCATGTGAACAATTTGCCCATTGATGATGAGGCTTTTGTTCGCGAGGTCTTCGATAACGGATCCTTTGAAGGCGCCGTGCACGGAGTCATTGCGCAATAACGAAGCGCGTTTAATGATGTCTGCGTCTGAGGCACCACGTGTAACAATTGCGCGCAAACGGAGCTGTTGGCCTTTACCGGCTTGCTTGATGAGTTCGCGGGCAGCTAAACGCCCGATACGACCAAAACCGTATAGCACAACATCTCGGGGCTCAATGGCTTGTGGAACCTGGATTTCACCTAATTTTTCCATGAGAAAACGCGCCATGCCACTTTGTTCAGTATGGCCTGCAAGCCATTCGCTCGCGAGTAGGCCGATATCTAGCTTTGAAGCCGGAATATCAAGTGTCATGAGCGTTTCAGCAAGCGCTGCGGTTGTGAATACGTCAATTGGTTTGTTGACAACCTTTTTGGCGTATTCATGTAAATTAAGGATTTCAGAAATGGTGGTGTCTGTCAGGTGATTGCGGAAAAGCACCAGTTCGATGCCTTTGTCGTAGAGTAATTCTCCTACCTTACTTTGCAATTTAACAGCTGCTCTTTCGCGCTCAATGTGCAAATTGAGCTCTTTTTCATAACCGTCTTTGGTTTCCATGTTGTTGTTGATTGATGTTGATATTTGATTGTTGATGAAAAGAAAAAGGCTACCCACAAGTAGGTAGCCTTCAAATTGTTAGCCTAAATAAGACTTCAATAGCTTGTTTCGAGAGGTGTGACGGAGTCGGCGAATCGCTTTCTCTTTAATTTGTCGCACGCGCTCTCGGGTAAGGTTGAATTTAGCGCCGATTTCTTCTAGGGTAAGGCCGTGGTTCATGCCGATGCCGAAAAACAAGCGGATGATTTCACGTTCTTTGTCGGTGAGGGTACTGAGTGAGCGCTCGATTTCTTTTTGCAAAGATTCTGCCATAAGCATGTGGTCGGTACGTGGGGAGTCTGGGTTGGCCATGACATCCATGAGCGTACCGCCGTCGTCGTTGGTCGTGAGCGGCGCATCCATAGATACGTGACGACCAGAAACATTGAGGCTTTCTTTGATTTTGTCTTCGGGAACTTCTAAAGCTTCGGCGAGCTCTTCTGCACTTGGCGGACGCTCGAATTCCTGCTCTAGGCGTGAAAATGCTTTGTTGATTTTGTTGAGTGAACCAACTTGGTTGAGTGGCAAACGTACAATGCGAGCTTGTTCAGCTAAAGCTTGTAAGATAGACTGACGGATCCACCATACGGCATAAGAGATGAATT
>JBIPMW010000340.1:0-32308 GCA_044376455.1 Crocinitomicaceae bacterium
CGTTTCTGAATATTCGGGGAAACCCATTTTTATTAAGCACTTTTCAGAGTTAGATAATGGCGAGCAAGAAGCTTGTAGAATAAAATACGAAGAACTTGCCGCAAATAAAGGTCTCCAAACAAGAGAAGATAAAATGAATCTTCTTCTCAAAGAAGGCTATTGGAGCATGGAAAAAGAAACAGAAATAGAAAAAATAAAAAAAGAAATTTCTGATTTAGAGCTAATCCGAAGGAATCTAGTTATCAAGAGACAGATCCTGCAAAATAAACAAAAAGTTTCAGAGGCGACTTCTAAATTAAACGCTATATTAAAGGAAAAAGAGGAGATCTTTGGATTTTGCTTAGAGGATTTTGTGGGCAAAAAGATAAATGAGTATACTATCTTCAACTCTTTCTTCAAAGACAAGTCTCTGCAAAATAAACTATTCTCAGAAGAAGAATTTGATGTTTTGTCAGAGCTTGAATTAGGTCAATTGGTAAATTGTTTAAATAATTTCTATGTCAATTTTAGTCATAGCCAAATAAAAAGAATTTGCGCCTGTCCATTTTTTCCTAGTTTATATAATTTGAGTGGCGATAATGCTTATTACTTTTATGGTAAGCATGTTGTAGATTTGACAATATTGCAGGTCAATATGTTCTCTCAAGGTAAGTATTTTAAAGCTCTTGTAGAGTCTCGCGGTCAGCAAGGATTGCCTCCTAATGACGTAATGGAAGACCCAGACAAGATGATAGAGTGGTTCGAGGCAGAGTCTGAAACTCCTAAGTTTGCTGCTGATGGTGTTAGCTATGTTGGAGCCACAAAAGAAGAGCTTAGAAAAATGGCTGGCAATAATAATGCCATATCTGTCTTGGATTACGCAGCCAAGAAGGGCAACTCCATGACAACTAAAGATTTTATCGAAATGCATGGAATATAGTGTAATGTAAATAAGGTTTATGGCAACTCCTACGATTATTTTTAATACTAAGCTGAATCAGCAAGGGGCTCTAAGGGATGCGAAATCTTTAAGAGATTCGTTAGGAAGACCCATTGACATTAAGCTTAATACTAGGTCTTTAGCTCAGCCACTAGGAAGAATCACTGGAGACGTTGCAGAATTCACCAAGTCACTACAAGCTGCTACCGCCCGCGTTACAGCATTCGGAGCTACATCTGGTGGTATCATAGCCGTAAGCCAAGCAATTTCTCAAGTAGCTAAATCAGTAGTTGAAGTAGATAAGCAATTAATTGAATTAAATACCTTTTTAGGGCAATCTCAGTCTAAGCTTCAAAGCGTTGGAGATAGTTTATTTAAGATTGCTAAAGATACAGCTAGTTCATTTGCAAATACTGCTGAAGCTGCGAAAGAATTCGCCAGACAAGGTTTGTCAGTAGAAGAAACTCTAAAGAGAACAAATGATGCACTTGTTCTTTCTAGAATATCTGGATTGGGAGCCGCAGACTCAGTTAATGCTCTAACTACTGCCATTAACAGCTTTAATAAGTCTGGACTAGACTCTGCTGAGATAGTTAATAAGCTAGTAAAAGTTGATTCAAACTTTGCAGTTAGCGCTGCTGATCTCGCTCAAGCGCTCACCCGCGTAGGTAGCGCCGCGCAAGACTCTGGAGTAGGATTTGAAGAGCTAATTGCAGTAGTAACTACCGCCCAACAAACAACTGGTCGCGGTGGCGCTATTATCGGTAACGCCTTAAAGACAATATTTACAAGACTCAAGAGGCCTGAAGTCTTGGATCAGTTGCAACAACTTGGCGTAGCTGTAAAAGATCAGAATGGCGCTCTTCTTAGCGGTACACAAATATTAACTAACTATATCTCTGCTACTAAGAACTTAGGGCAAGTAGAAAAAGCTAGAAATGATGAGTTGCTAGGTGGTGTTTATCAAATCAACCAATTAAAGGCCATCACTAATGACTTGGCCAAAGCAAATGGTATTTATGCTAGATCATTAGCTATCGCTAACTCTGCTACTGATGACGCTATTCAGAAAAATGAAGAGCTAAATAAGAGCCTTTCAGCAATCATTCAAAATACAAAAACAAATTTTGAAAAGAGAGGCGGCTCTATTGGTGAACCCATAATTAAGCCACTAGTAAAGAGAGGAGCTGGCTTAGCTAATTTTCTTTTAGATAATCTTGGAGTAGATAAATCTTCTGCTGATAAAGAAGGGCAGGATCTTGGAACTACTTTTGGTCAATCTTTCTTCAAGGGAATCGGAGAGGCGATTTCTGGCCCCGGATTAGTTTTGTTTGGAGCATTAGCAATTAACATTGGTAAGAGATTGGTTTCGTTCGTAGCAGATGCTTCTAAAGTTCTATTAAATATCAATTCTACAGCGGCAAACACGCAAGCTATAGAACAAGCTATCAATAATACTTTGGCTCAACAACCAAAGATTACTCAAGCTATCTTGAGGGGGCAAATAACAAGAGAACAAGCTGCCTCTCAATTGCTTAAAGTGTTCACCATGCAGAACCAACAATTGATGCTGCAAAAAGGATTGGCATCAAGCTTGGCTCAGACATTCTCTAAGGGCGGTTATGTCGCTAGTCCAGAAGTTGGTATATATAAACCCACTAAGAGAAAAGCCTCTGGATATATTCCAAATTTTGCCGCCGAAAAAAGAGAGGCTATGTCTTATGGTGCTGATTCTAGCGTTCAGCCATACATGACAAAAGCAGTAATTAAAGGAGTCCCTCAAGATGTAATGGTAAATACTGGAGAAACTATTATTCCAAATTATGCTGGAGGAAGAGATACTGCTATTATTCCAAATTATAGAAGCCTAGAAGACGTAATGATGGCTTCTAAGGGATATGTTCCTAATTTCGCTGGGAAGCAATTTAATATAAATACTGTAGCTGGATTTAGAAAGCTATTTGAAAAAAATGCTCAAAAAATCACAAACATTAAGTATATAACCGAAAATGGAGTAGTAGAAAATTTAGCTCCTAAACAATACAGGGCTCAATTTCGTCCATCAGTAAAAATAGACGAATACAAAGGGCAGTCTCCTCCAAGAGGATTTAAAACTTGGAAAGATTTCAGAGAAGCCACGAATACAATTTCTATTAGAACAACAAGCGGAGAAACAAAAACTTTTAGAGCAGATAGAATTCTTCAGGTAAACGCTCTGGGCAATTCATTTGTTCCATCAGCGACTCTTCAACAAACTAATAGCCTAACTTCTCCATTTAACTCTAAAACTTTGAGAGGGATGGGCGTAGAAAATTTAACAAAAGTTAGCGCAGCCTTGGCAAATCCATCTTTTCTTGCTACTGCCAGTTTCGAAGATTCGATGAAAGTGCTGACTGCTAGATCTTCACGAAAAAATCGAAACTTAGCTTCAGGATATATTCCAAATTTTGCAGCAGGAAGATTTATTCCTCCAAGCTCTAGACCAAGCGCTGGGTTTGGAAACGCCTCTCAAACAGCAGTTAATCCAAATCAAAAATCATCTTTTGAAAGCGCAATTGGATCAGCAGTAACTTCTGCTATTTACTTTGCTTTGCCAAGTATTGCTACAGGATTTGCTAATGAGGGCAATCAAGAATTAATATCTACAGGACTAAAAGGAGCGGCAGCAGTAAATGTTTTAGCCGCTGCAATTAATGGACTTGCCAAGGGAGGAGCAAGAGGCGCAATAACCGCCGCAGCAGGAGCTTCAATAACTTCTGGAGTTTTGTTGTCTCAAGCATCTCAAGTAAAGACTGGAGTTCAAGAACAAGTTTTTGAAAAAGCTAGAGATAAAGCAGTAAATGGATTTAATAAGTTAACTGAAAATATTTCAGATTTAACTCAAACTATTTCAGATCTAGAAGCTCAATATGCTGATCCAAATGCTAGACCTGACGCTTTGATTAAGTTAGCTAAAAAAGAGCAAGACTTATTAAGAAGAATTTCTTTAAATAATCCAGAGGCTGCCGCTGCTTATAGAGGAGCTGCGTCTCCAGAAGAAAAACAAAGGGCATTGTCAACAGCTAAAGAAGTCGCTCAAAAAGAGGCATCTCTTTCAAAAACTGTCTTAGATTTTGCTCAATTAGATACAGCTAAGAGAGACTCTAAGGCTATTACTTCGTTTTTCTCAGAATTAGCGGCTCAATTGGACACTGAGAAAGTAGACATAAAGTCTTTAAGTGCTGCCAATTTTAATAATTTTCTTAAACAAGGAGGAATTGGAAAAACTGCTTCTATCTTTTCTGGAGAAAATGGCGGACAAGACTTAACTAAATATTTTATTGACTTCTTAAAGACTCAAGAAAAGAGAGTCACTTTAAATAAAGAAGCTGAGTCTTTATTATCTGAAATAAAAAAACCTCTGAGAGAGCTGCAAAGCGCTGCTGAAAGCGCCCAAGCTGTAAGAGCCGCTTCAAGAGAGGCCAGAGGAGGCTATTTAGAGAACGTGTCTAGATTTGCTGGAAACTTTGGTGAGAGAGCCGCAATAGAAGCAAAGGCTAGAATAGATGAATTTAATTTAAATAGGCCTGAGAAAGAAACATTCTTTAATAGAGTAGCTAACGAATCAAAAGACTTCTCTAGCCCAGCTTTAAGAAATCTAGTTCAAGCTATAACAGCCAAAGGGCCAACTAAAGAAGTTGCTGAATCAATAAAAAAATTAATTACAGAAGAAAAGGCAAAGCCTAGTCAACAAACTAAGGATATAGAAAAACTTCAAAGAATATCAGCTCAAACACTATCTGCGATAAAGAAGTCTGGAACTTCTAGCGAAATTGCAAGAATTCAAAAAGATTTTGCTTTAAAGAGTTTATCTAATCAAGAGAGGTTGTCTTTCGGAGGAGGAATAAAGACTTCTATAGATGCATCTTCTAAATTAGACGCTTTCAAAAATACTCAAAGAGGAGCTTTGCAGTATCAATTGGGATCTTTATTTGGTTCTAGAGAGACTCAAATTGGAGGATTGGCAAATTTTGCCACAAATCTTAAAGAAAAATACGCTGGGCTTTTTGAGGGCGAAGGCGGAAAAGCTGCTTTTGGAGGAATAGCTGATCAATTAACTCAGCTTAGAGCTTTTGATATCAGACAGTCTTTGGCTAAAGACGCAATGACTGCTAGAAATATTGGTCAATTTGGTTTAGCTGGCTCGCTCGAAAGCAAGTTAAGCCCAATGAACCAAGGTGAGATCTATAATATAGCCAGACTCCAAGCAGAGCAACAATTAGGCTTGTCTCCTAAAGGTTTTGTAGACGAATCTTTATCTGAGGCAGAAAAAGCGGATCAAAGAGAAAGAAAAGCAAAAGCCGCAGAAGACCAGTCGCTAAGAGATGCAGAAAAAGCTTTGGCTCCTTCTATAAATGCTATTACTACTTCTTTTGTTGATCAAATCAATAAATTACAAGAGCCATTAAATACAGCCATACAAAATACTTTTGGCAAAGGAATGGAAATTGCCAATGCAACTCTTATAGCTAAAAGCTTAGACATTGGAAGTCTTCTAGGAGGAAAAGAAAGCCCACCTAAACCGGGAGAAGGAGAATTAAGAAGCGCTGCCTCGACGAAAGAAGATATTGCAGCTAGAAGGGCTGAATTGGGTTTAGCTGGAGGATTTATTCCTAGCTTTGCCAAGTCTCCATTGTCAGACGCAGTAGACAGAGAAAAAACAGCATTAATGCAAAGAGGAATTCCTTCTGTAGTTTCAGGAGGATCAATTCCAAATTTTGCTAAAATAAATGTAGAGAGAAGCAATAAATTAATGAACAGATCTAATCCAATGGGATTGGCTGTTACTAATAGCATTGATGAACCAAATGGTTTGGCGAGTATTGGTTTAGCTTCTGGAGGATTTATTCCTAATTTCGCGAAAGGCCCTGATGATTTAATCAGTAAGTATGCTACTAGTGTAGCTAACTTTCTATTTGGACAGTTCATTAATGTAGAGCCGGGACAGTCTCCTTATGACATATATGATCCTAAGAAGATTGTTAGCGGAGAATTCGAAAAAGTTTTTGAAGCTTATTCTTTGGGTTATCCTAAGTCTAAGCGAGAGCTTGAAGCGTTAAAAATGGCTGATCCTAACTTAGATAATTTTAAGAAAGCCGTTGACGCTGAACTAGCTTCTGCTGGAAAAGGAGCACCTAGACTTCTTCTGCCTGCAAAGATTGAAGCGGATATCCCGAAACCTATAGTTGCAACATCTGTAGTTAAAGCTGTTAAGGCAGAATTGATTAAACCTTCTACCACTCAACTAACTCCCGAAGCTAAAAAGCCTTCTCCTAAAAAAGCAGCTCAAGCTGAAAAAACAATAAAAGAAGTAATTGCTAAAGTAGTTAAAAAATCAACTCCAAAAGCAAAGCTTAGTAAACCTAAAAGCAAAACTGCTAACTTAATTTCTTCAAGTCTTGCTCAAGGCAGCGTTGATCCTAGCTCTAGCATATATGATCCCGGAGCTACTAATTTTGAGAGATTAGGTGCCGTAAAAGCAAAAGATTCTGCTAGAAGACTTGCAGAAGAACGAAATGCAGAATTAATTAAGGAAGAATCTAATGCGCTAAGAAGGAGCAAAAGACTAGAAAAAAAACGAAATGCAGAATTAATTAAGCAAAGATCTGATGCGCTAATAAGAAGCCGCGCTAAAAGATTTGTAAATCCAGAAATAGGATTAGAGTCTGGTCAATCTCTTTTGCCATTAGAAATGCTTGGCAGAACAAAAGAAGGCCGATTTCAAAAATCGGTAGAAACATTTGTAAACGAATCTTTAATTAAACAAAAGCAAGCTGCTGAGGATCAAAAAGAAATAGAGGCTCTCAAGAAAGGAAAGCGTAGCAAATCGGGCAAGGGCCAGCTTCCTTTATTTGAGCAAGAAAGATCCGGGGGGTCTGTTTTCGGAAAGGGTCTTGGAAGATACGCGCCAGCTAAAGGATTAAAATATTTATCATTAGCCGAGCAACAAGAAGCTCAACGTATTAAAAATGAAAATCTAAATATTAAAAATGAATTAATATTAAAGCAGATGGAAAAGGGTCCATTTGAAAAGAAATATAGAGCTTTATTAAGGCAAGAGCCTAGAGCATATGAAAGCGTGTTAGGTGTCTATAATCCTAAACCATCAATTTTTGCAGATTCACCTGAAGAGTCTTTATCAAGGAAAAAAGCAGAAGCATCACAGTTTTTAAAAAACCAATCTTCGTTAGAAAATCTAATACTACAAAGAGAGGGTCTTTTAAATCCTAGATTGGCCCCTCTTTCCTTAGATCAGGTGTTTTTGGAGGCAGGTCTTTTAGATCCTAGATTAGCTAATAAAGAGTCTATGAGAAGTAAGCCTCAAGATATGCTTTTGACCGCCGAAGAGGCTACATTTCAAAAACTTGAAACGAGTCGAAAAGAAAAAGAAGCTAGAAGAAGAAGCAGGATTTCTTCTACAGTTCCTAAATTTCTTCCTCCTGCAGATCCTAAATTTATTAAACCAACTGTATTAGATCTAGAAGGCACTAGCCCATTATTTAAAAAAGCTGGCCCCGGACTTTTGTTCACAGGATCTTTTGGCGGTCCTACTCAAACTACTAGGGATTTATTAATAAATACAACTGAAGGTTTTAATACTACAAAAGCCTTATTAGAATCTAATCCAGAATTAGCTAAAAGTATTATTGGTGATAATTTCGCTGATGTTTTAAGATCTAGATCAGCTTTTAAGAAATGGAATAAATCTCAAGGCGAAACTATAGTTGGAGTAAAAAACGATGGTTCTTCTTTAGTCGCTAAATTAACTACAACGCAACAAAGTCAAGCAAGCCAAGCAATAAACGCAGGTTTGGCAACGGCTGCTAGAGCTGCTAGAGCTGCTGGCGGCGGAGCTGGTCTTGGTGGTGGCGCTGGTGGTGGCGCTGGCGGCGGTGGATTTGGTGGTGCTGGCGCGGGAGCAGGCGGAGCTGCTGGCGGCGGTGCTGGCGGTGGCGCTGGTGGAGGAGCAGGCGGAGCTACGGGAGCTGCTGGAAGCGGCGCAGGTGGATGGCGTGGTTCGGCTCGCGCAGGAAGCGGTCCCGGAGGTGGTTTTAGCAGCTACTTTGCTGCGCGTAATGCTGTTGGCGCTCTTGGCAACGCTGCATTAAAAAATCAATTTGGATTAGTTACTGGATTTGGAGGATACTCAGGATATGTTTCTAGAAAAGATCTTAATCGTCAAGCTGCTGATCTTTTAAAATTAGATAAAAGCTTATTGAATAATAAAAGCATATCTCCAGAAACCAGAGCTTTGGCGGTAGAAGGATTTTTAAAGAAATTAGGGCCTTACGCATCAAAAGTAAAAGAAATAAGTGATCAAATGCTAGAGAAGCAAAATCTCTCAAAAGCGCGCGCTGATATAAAAGGAAAATTTGAAAAAATTTTTGATCCTAATACTGGAAAAGTTACTCTTAATAATAAGATTGTCGGTCCTACAGGATCAGATGTATTTGACTTAGTGACAAAAGATATTAATAAAGCTATTTCAGAAGGCAGATTAACTCCTGAACAAGGAGCAAAATTGCAGGCAAAAATATACGCAGAAACTTTTAATGTTGGGCCTAATGAATATGCAGATTTATTGAAAAGAAAGGGCGTCAATTCAGGTTCTCTTGCTGATTATTTGAGTTCTGCTGCTACAGAGCCAAATTTAAATGATCAATTGAAAGCCAAGGGAATGGCTGAAGATTTAAATTTATTAAATAAAAAAATGAATAGATCAGTGGGCTATGAAGTTGATCCCAACACTGGTCTGAGAACAAAAGTAACAAGTCAGCGTGGTCCAAATTGGAGAAGTTTTTCTGAATATGTATTAGAAACAACAAAACTCATAAATGAAAATCCTAATACTACTAAAGAACAAAAGAAGGTAATAATAGATCAACTTAGAGCAAATAGAGCGAGAGACGAATACTCTGCAAAGAGAGAGTACGCAAAGAATAGAGGATTTGAATACAATCCTTTGACAGGAGAAGCAGTAGAGAAAGGGTCATTTGCTAAAGCCGCTCAAGATAGAAATAATAAATTAGCAGCTGCTACTACGCAAATTACTGCTTTTGGCAAAGCTCGTGCTTTTGGTATGGCGGGGGTTGGCGCAGTATTCGGAGGGCTAGGGGCATACGAGCAGCTTAAAGCTGGAGATACTAAAGAAGGAATTCTTTCGGCCATTGGAGCTGCGGCTTCTTTGCCAGTAGACCTTCTTTCAAAACCTGCAAGATTAAAATCTTTAATAGAAAAAGTTGGTGGTCAAGAAACATTAGGCAGAATAGCTGGAGGAGCTTTTGGTTTCGCTGGCCTTGCTGGCTCTTACAGTCAAGCCGCTGAAGAGCTTGCGCAAGGGAAAACAGGTCAAGGTCTTTATTCTGCATTGCAAGGAATCACTAGCGGGGGAGCTGGAGTCGCATCTATAGCTGGACAAGGCTTAATGAGCCAACGCTTATTCGGAATTGGAGCTGGGTTGAGCCTTGCAAGAGAAATTTACAATGCTAGAGATAACAACTTTAAATTAATTTCTGGAGACACGACAAAAGGAAGGCTCTTATCCGCTTTGTTTGGCCAAAATTTTGAAAGTCAATATTATCAAGATCCAACTACTGGCGAGATAAAAGAAGTTTCTTCTGGGCAAAAAGCTTTATCAGCCGCTGGAGATGTTGCTGGCAACCTTTTCACAGCAGGAATGGGTGGAATTGGTGCTGGAGTTGCAGTTGCTAGAGTAGGATATAGAATAGGTAACTTTTTGGAGCAAGAAATCGATGATTTACTTGGAGTTTCCGAAAGAGCTTCCAAATATGGCTCAAAAACAACACTTTCTCAGAAAGATTTCGAAACCGCAGAGGATTATAAAAAATACCTAGAAGAAGAGAAAAAGAAATATTCTTATAGAGCTGGGTCATCTGTTTTTAATCCAAATTCTTATCTATTTGATTCTAATAATGCCGCTGGCGGATTCGTTCCAAATTTTGCAATGTATCAAGAAATGTCTGCTATTAAAAATAGACCAGACTACGCTGGATATAGAAATGCAATGCCAATAAGATCTTCTGTTTATGATGATAAGATTATAAATACAGCAGAAATAGAAACTCCAGTTCAAGATGTTTATGCTAGAATGTTTGGGCCAATTGGTTACTCAATGAAGCCAAAGAATCCAAATGAGACTCACGCTATATTGAATCCTGCTCAGCAAAATGCTCTAGGGTATGCTGCTGGAGGCTTTGTTCCAAACTTCTCTATGGATGAGTTCACTTCTAAGATCACAGAGGCTATGAAGAATGGAATGGGTTCTTACGCCGCTGGATCTATTCCTCAAACAAGCAACAATGTTTATTTGAACGACAATAGATCTTATTCAGAAGCTTCTAATGATGTAATGGAAGGAGTTCTAGACTTGCTGTTTAAGAAATATCCTCAAGAGATGGCAGCTCTAGGACCAAAAATCACTAAATTCAAATAAATAATACTATAATAACATATGGCTTTTACATCTGAGACTATTCTAAAGTTTGGCGGCACTACCATAAATTTTGCCGTTATAACTTTATTAGATTACTCTTTGGAGAATGAGAAGGCTGGAGCTTTTGCCTATAGAAGAAAAGAGACTGTATCTTTGCAGGGTTTGTTTTCTAATAGAGAATCGAATATTCCTATCAAAGAACACTTTAGGCAAATCCAGTTGTTGTTGGAAAATGCCACAGACTTCGTAGATCTACAATTAAATGATAAGTCTTATGGAAAGGCAAGATTCTTAAGTTTTGCTTTTCCAGCTTCTGTAGCTTTTGATGAAAATTCAGTCAGATTTTCTAAGATAAATATTCAATTAGAAATACTAAAAGACGACTCCTCTGGAACTTTTGCTAATAACAATCTTCCAAGTTCAGTTTCTTCTTTGTCTTCTAATTGGTATAAGTTAAAGAATTTTAACGAAAATTTATCCTTCGCTCTAACTGAAGATGGGAATTTTTCAGCAACTCATACCATATCATTCGGATACGACAACATAGATAAGTCATCAGATTCTGTAGTAGTAACTGAAGCTAGAGACATAGCTAATAAATTTTTCGCTCAAAGCTTAGATGCTCTTTCTTCTATTAGGTCATTTTATAGCTCTACTGATTTTCAAATATCTGCTTCTGATTATGGATCTTCTTTAGTTGATCAAACTATAGATCTAATAAACTATACATTTTCATACTCTAAAAACTATATTGTTTTTTCGAATAACTCTTCAACTACTACAGAAACAATAGTCACAGAAATAAATTATGCCGAAAATGGCGTAATAGAAGTAATAGAAAAAGCAAGAATAAAAGGAAAAGGAAATAACTATTCATCCGCTAGAGCTAATGCTATCTCTAAATTAGAATCTAATCTATCTTCTTCGTATTCTAGATGTAATGATGCGTTCAATAGGTATTTTACTACGAACTATTCTAAGTTCGCTCAACTTTTGCCTAAATTTAATTCAAGTGACTCTTTGCAGAATAATCCTATTTCTATTTCCAAGGATTTAAGTGAGTTTGGCCCAGAGATAGGGTATGAAATTAGATTTACTACTAGCCCAGTATACGCTTCCTCTACGCGCATACACTCTTATTCAGTTTCTTTAAATAAAACCCCAGAAGGCATTTATGACGCACAAGTTTCTGGATCAATAAAATACTACACCAATAAGAATAAGTCTTTTTACTCAAATATTGCAGATATTAAATCGATTATAGATAATGATACTACTTTAGGAAAAGATCTAATCACTCCTTACTACGCAAAACTTGCTGGGTCTGGAACTTATGCTGGAATAAAGACAAACTCTTCTTTAAGTCACGCTAAATTTGGCGTAGAAACAACTTACACAAAAAGCTATTCTAATTCAGGAATTTATTTAGCGGCTGGCGGACTAGTCAGACAGGTCAGCATCACAGAAAATATAGCCTTGCCCACAAACAGATTCTCTACAGTAAATATTCCCGGACATTACAATCTTAGATCCAATTCTTCTTCACCTTCAAGAGTTCTTGGCAAAGAAGTTATTTATCAAACTAGACAGCTAGGGGAAGGATCAAAGAATATTTCTTTAGATATTAAAATAGATAGAAATGTTTTGTATGCAGGATCAAGCCCCGGAGTAAATACAAATGTAGATAGCGTTTTTGCTAAAATATACTACTTGCTTACTTCAGCGATGATAAATAAGAACACAAGTGGATATTTAGTTTCTGGCAGTAGCCCATTACTCTTATCTACATTCACAAAAATATTCAATGAAGGGTTCTCTTTTAAGGTCGGAGATCTTACTTACTTCTTAGATAATTTAACATTGTCTACGAATAATAACTACAATATTAAAGCAAATTTCTCTTACAAGTTTTTTGCTAAAAAGGAGGTTTTGTAAAATGTCAGATGTAGAAATAAAATACAATAATAAAAGAGTCCCAGTTTCTGGATTTGGCCCTACTCCTTATTTGTCTTTATCTGATGAGGTTATTAACTATGGCAATAGATGGGGAATAGCTCATAGAATTACTCTTAATGGAGTAATAACAGGGGTAGACTATTCTGCTCTTTATACAGCACAAACTGGTCTTGTAGATATTTTTGCTAGTTCTTATAAGACTCTAATAGTTTATGAAGGCCCAGATGGCGCTACTGGATATTATGGTGGCACGAATGGGTCTGCTGGGTCTGCGGGTTCTGCTGGATCTTCAGCTTTGTATTCTGGAGCTTATAGTTTTTCTGGATGCTCTGTAGAAAGAGTTGTATTTGATAATGCACCATATAATAAAGTCGTGCCTTATACGGTAGAGCTTGTGTCTTACCCATCTGGTTTAACTGGTTATTTTTCTGGCACATATGGAGTCTTAAATCCAAGAGATGAGATAAGAATCTCAGAAGGCCAAGATGGATTTGGCACTATAAACCACTCAGTCGCGGCTTCAGCTTTTGTCACTACATCAATAGATAATGCAATTAATAATGCAAAAAATTATGTCTATTCTAGAACTGGCATTTCAAATATAGTAAACTTGCCTCAAGCTTCTGGTATTGATACCTCTGGAGTTTTTACTCCTGTGCTTGTTAGTATATCAGAAAATCTAGACAGACTTGCGCTTAATTATTCAGTAGAAGAGGTTTATAGCTTTAAGCTTTTCACTGGAGACACAGAAGCGAATAATGGTTATAACTTTAATAATTATTATTTAACTTCTTACTCCACTAGTTTAAGCTCTGGCGCTGGAGACGACTTTGTTACCGCGACAATACAAGGCGAGATAAAGGCAGGAATTACTGGATCGACTGGTGATGCTTTGGTGACAGAACTTGTATCTCAATTATCTGGATTAAATCCATACGCAGTAATATCAGGAAAGTATGGAGAGCCAAATGGCTTTAAATTCTGCAAAGACCCAATACAAATCTCTCTATCGGAAGATCTAAAAAGCAGAAAGATATCATTTAATGCTTCCTATGACAATCTAGAGTTTTATACTTCAGTTAATGATAAATTTGTATATGGAGGATGTTATTTAGACGCTCAGATAGAGCATTCCCTAGACAATTTAAGTAACATATCTACTATTCAAGTAAGAGGAGAAATCAAGGCTAGAGGATCAAGCACTAGAAGATACAACGACACATTAAATTACTTGGAAAAACTAGTAACAGCAGGAAGCAGCGGCTCTGAGCCAAGAATTTATGATTTCGTAAATGATTATTATGTTTCTTATTTTGGAGCCAACCCTTTGTTCTCTTTAAATGCTACTCCAGTTTCGATGGAGATAAATGCAAATCCACAATTAGGAACAATATCTATAAATGCTGCATTTGATAATAAAGACAGATTCTTAGGCTTGGCTGTTTCTGATTATAGCATAGATTATAGTCCTTACAATACTCTTTACAGTTATGAGTCTTCTTGCAATGACTCTTTAAAACATCTAGTTGTAGACATGAATGTCAAGAGAAGAGAAAAGCTTTCTTTAAATACTACAGTAGCTAGTTATGGCGCTCAATCTTCTGAAATCTTATTGCTAGGAAACAAAGACACAATATTTACTAGTTTAGTGAATAACTTTGTTAAAAATCTAATAGCCTCTCCATCAGACTTAGATACGGTTCAAGAAGAAAGCTCTAATGTTACAGTATCTAATAGTTCTAGCACCAACGTACTAAGAACAGATCTAAAATATGGATCTCAAATAAGTGCTAATAAAACATTCTCATTTGAACTAAAAGACAGCGAAATCCCAAATAGAATAATCTTAAAAAACTAACATGAACGAAATAATAAAATCTGGATTTTTAGACACGATTTTCAGTAAGAGAGCTGACGTTCAAATTGATTATAATTTTAGATCCCCATCTTACACTGGAATTACTGACTCTAGTAGCAATGTTGGATATCTTTTTTTTAATAGCCAAACTGGAATAGCAAATCAATACTCTGGAGGAAAAATTTATGACACTGGCAATCCAGCTTTGACTTATTCTGACAGTTCAGCAATTCCATTGTCGATTGTAAGCGGAGTTTTCAATGGGGATTCTAAATATAAAGTATTGGGAAATGCAGCCGATGGAGATTGGGCAGCTTTTGTAGTATTCCAAAATTTAGACACTGGAGACAACGTAAATAGCAAAGTTCTATTCTCTTCTAAAACTGGAGACGCTTCAGTTTCAGGATTCGCTGTAGGAATAAATGGATGCAACAGAGTTTTCTGCGAGCATAACACTCCTCTTAGCGGCAAAAGAATATATACTTTAAATCAAGAGCTAGACAATAAAAATTTAATTTCAGTCTCTAAAATAGACTCTAATTTATTCATAGGGCTTCATCAATTCGATGACTCTCTCAATAAAATATCTGCCGATAATAAATTCTCTCTTATAGACTATTCTTATTCAGATAAGTTTTACTTAGGGGGCCTTGGAGTTTCTGGGCAAGGGTATAAAAATTTCAGCGGAATAATAGACAGCTTTATGATGTTCAATGTTGGGCTTGGCTTCGCAGAAAGAAATACTTTTGCTAAGTCTTTTTATTGCTCATCTTATCAAACTGGCGAGTTTGTGACCTCGATTGAGACATTCCAAGCTGTAACTGGCGTAGAATTGCAAACAGTGATTGTCGGCAGCGGAGTAACAGGTTATGTAGAATATCTGGCTGGAACAGAAGAAGTCGATGGCGGCACAATTAATAAATATGCATACTCAGGAGTAACTGGATATATTTATGATACGGTCGCAGTAGAAATAACTGGAACAGTAACAGGACAATCAGAAATATTAACTTACAATAGACCAAGCGGAATTTATGACTATGGGTACATATCGACTTTCGCTAACTCTAAGATTGTATTATTAAATAATTTTGACTCTTCGGCTAAAGAAGTTTACTCATTCTCTGGTAGGAACAATGACGACTTAAACCTTATCCCAAACTATTCTAATAGCACATTAAAATACTCCATACTAACAACAGGCAGTGGAGAAACCATAAATTTCTATGCTAATGGATTGGCTCAACCTTATGTAAGCCAGCTTTCTCAATCTATGAGTGGAGACTTTACTGTTTCTGGAAATGCCATAGATACAGACGGGTTCTTTGACTTGTCAGATTTCCCAATTTATGACATTATTTATGGATCAACTTCCATAACTGGAATAACTACAGGAGATGTTGCGGCAGGAACCAAAGCTCTTTCTTCTTCTTATGTAAGCAATAGAGACCTATATCTGAATGGTAATAAACTAATATCAGGGGTCAACTATTCAGCTTCTGGCGCTTCAATAGTTATAACAACTTCAGATCTTATTGATGGAGACTTGATGCTATTGCCAAAACACAATCAAAATCTAGTAAGATATACAGGATATAACGATAATAATTTCGACACCAACATAAAACTAATAGACGAGCAGATTTGGGTCAATGGTTTGAGGCAAATAAAGATGTTGGACTACGAAAAAGTAGCCGACTTCAGCCTTAAGTATTCTACATTTTCTTTGGAGCCACTATCTGATATCATTTATAATAATGACACGGGTTTTTTTAACGTGTAATGTATTACAAGGGATATGGCTCAAAGACAAGTACAAAATAATAGCAGCGTTAACATTTCTAGAACGCAGTATACGTCTTCTGGGGGCGTAGCTCAAGTGCAAAATTTAGGAAATAAGCTTTTCAATGGATATGTCTACAACATGTCTCTTGATATAGGCTTTAATGGCCAGCCAACTGGCCTAATATTAAATTTAGCTCTTAATAGAACATTAAAAAACGTTAAGACTAACGATACGGTCAACTCCAAGAGAAAGAGCGACATAGCTATCCTAAATTCTACAATAGCTTCGAAAAATTTACAGAAAGCCTCAGAATTGGCCTCGAAAGGAAACGTAGGAACCCCAAGCGTAATATCCCAAATAGTAGACAAAGACTTCCAGCTAGATGAGCAGTACATGGGAATTAATACTAGCTATAACATTTCTATATTAGATGGAGATGGAAAATCTTGCTACGATTTAAAGAATTTTAGAATAGCTTCTTATTCACTAAGCAAGAAAAACAATGAAAAAATTCTGACTGTATCCTTTAGAGACGCATCATTTGTATTAAGCAAAATATATGTTGGCATTCTAGGAGAAGAGGTGGCTGTAGACGAAAGATCTGAAAGACCAGCCATCATAGACAAATTGCAACTAAGTTGCCCTGCGGTAAATGGAGATCCGGGCGGAACAAAGACTATTAGAAATTTTAGTCAACTGTTGCATTTTTCAGAAGCTCAATTAGCCAGCAAACTAAACGTAGATAAAAACTTTGTTGATGTAATCGTAGATAATACAAAGTCAAAAGACAAAATTAACTACATTATTTTAAAATCAAAAGATCCGAATAAGAGCATTGTAAATGGATATGGTGCTGTAATTATATTAGGAGAAGAAGATTTCAAAGATAGCCCATGTGAGTCCGCTGATGTTATTTATTCGTTTAAGTCTCTGCTTGCTGCTTTAAAGAATCCTGCTCTAGGAATAACAATTTATTCTGAGCCATTGCCTCCCGGTGGAGTTCCTAAAGAAGGCATAGACTATTCATCGTTGCAAGATAAATCTAGAGGAAGAATAAAGAAAAAGTATCATGGCACTCTAAAAGATGTTTTAAATCAATGGTGCGACGATTATTCTTTTGCTTATACTGTAGATTATACAGTCGGAAATAGCGTATTGATAAAAGGAATAGATTTATCAAGCCCAGCCGCTAAAGAGTCTGTTTTAAAAACTAAGTTGACTTTTGAAGAATTGGAGGCTCAAGAGCAAAAAGACTTTGTTATCAAATCTCAAAACTTTGATTTTGATTTGAGCGAAAAAGTTTTAAAACTTTACTCCTCTTATTATTTCAAAGACTCCAAGACCCACGATCTTTCTTTTGAGCAATCTTTGGGAGATAGAGATTTCTATGCTATAAATTTAAACGAGATATTTCCTCAGTTTTTTGCAAATTGGAACTCTAAAGGTTTAGATTTTTGCGGCTCCAAAAGAACATACAACCAAGTAATTACATCTGCTGTTCTTGGCAAATACTCTCCTAGATTGAGGCAGATATACAACTATGGTATTGGAGCTTATCAGGCTTTAGGATTCGTTCCTTTAAGAAGCGACAATCCAAACAATCCATACTCTCAGTTGCCTATCGCTGATGATACCAGTTTAGTATTTCAAGAAGCTGTTTCTAAAGTGCTAGAAGTCCAAGCTGATTTGCTCTACGACAGTTTAACAGGCCAGCCTCTTTTAAATTTTAATCTAGGCTTTTTTAACGCAGAATTGGCGGCTCAAGTAGAAAGAATAGAAAGTTTTATTGCTGAATTTATAGGCAAACACTACTGGACAAACGAATTCGAATTTCAAGAAGGATCTATAGCAAATGAAAATTACTACGCTAAATATGAGGTTACTACAGTGCCTCAAGTCCAGAAAGTGTATTCAGATCAGTTATATAAAATAGAAGCTTTTCAACAGGCTCAATTTTTGCTGAGTCAAATAAATAGTTTGTTCTCAGGGACGGAAAGATATTTTGACGCTTATTCTGAGTTTAATAGATTAAGAACAGACACTCAAAGAGCTTGCGCTGAAGCTACAGTTTCTTATCAAAAATATATAAGTAGTCTATCAGCCTCTAAGAAATTTAGATTTTATACTGCTAGACCAAATGTCGCTTATGGAGTTTTAGGCGAACTTATCAAGGAAATTCAATCTTTAGAGTATAGAATAGAGCCAAGCTCTGAGCTTTTCCAAATAGATTTGGCAGACATATATACTCCTACATTTAAGCAGCTATCTCCAGTTTCTTTTGGGGCTTTGCAAACAGCGCTGCCAATTAATGTTACAAGTGTTCCTTTGTCTGATTATAAATTTGGAATTATAGTTGGATTTAAATCTAATATTTTTACATTCCAAGAGATAGCTTTTCCAGTATATACTAATCCAATAGAGTTCCAAAACTCAGTAAGAGAAAGATGCCAAACTATAAGCGGACAACTCGCTAAAGGAAATGAAAGAGTTATTAATCAAACAAAGAATGTTTGTAATAAAACAGTTCTCTATACTACTTGCGTTTTGCCAACAGAAGAAAAGCTAATTCAACAAAACAACTCTGCTGAGTTGCAAGCAGCAAGCGGCCCAGACCCATTCTCTTGTCAAAGATTATTTATTAGAAGAGCAGTTCCTAGCCAAACAATAATGCAGTCTAATGTTACTAAATCTTTGATGTCTGCTAATGGATTCATAACTTTAACGCCTACTAATCTTGGAAATATACTAATACAAAGCGCTAAAAATCCAAATCCAGTTCGCTACACTGAAATGACGCCTGTTGTAGAAACGATTACTCTTCCATCCCAAAGGACTTACAGAATAAGACTCGTTAGCAAAACTACTTCTCAAATATATTTGCCATTCCAGAATTATATTAGAGGAGGGCTAGAGGACGCTGGAGACATACAAAAAATACTAGAAAACGAAACGTTCTCACTAGACTTATTTGTTAATAACATTACATCAAACGTAAGAGAGCTTTTCTCTGATCAATCTCAGCCAGTGTATACTTCTTCTACCTTTATAGATACTCAAATCAAAAATAATACTCCATTTATAATGGATTATCAAGGCTATAATGACTCAGCAGATAGTCCAAAATACGAATTCAAAACTTTCGAGCAGTTTCATTCTATATTGAAGTCTTATTATGATGACAGAAGCAACTCTTTGAGAGAGCCTGCTGTGTCTTATTCTAATGATATCTTTTGCGCAAAGATATCCACAGCTCTTAAAGACCTATTAAATGTTAAAAATGGACTAACCAAATTAAACATAACTATGGGAGAAAGCGGATTAAACATCCAATGCGAATTCCAAAGCAGACCTCCTAGATTAGATAAGTTAGAAACTTTAATATACAAAAATAGACCAAACATCAAACTCCAAAACATAAACCTCTTCAAATAATGATTATTTCTGGTAATACTTTTAGAAAGGTTCTTAGAGACAACAAGTTTTCTTTTGACTTTGACGCGTCTTTTGATTCATGCACTGGAGTTTCAGAGGTGGGCTTTAGCGGTCAGGGCCAGACTTACAAATTCTCATTTATCAGTGGAAAAATATACGACAACAATGGAAGATATTTTTTCTCTTATGTTCCAAATACTCAAGTAAACATACAGAGCAATTTTTCTGGATCTTTTTATGATTACATAGTTAATGATGATAGGGTTATTTTTTCTGGTTCTAAAAGTAATTTTTACGCCGAAAGGTTCTATGTAAATACAACCGGGGCAACAATTGATTCTAATTTAACTATCAGAGGCAGCAAACCTAGTTTAAATTTGGCAACTAATCCAACTTTTATAACTGGATTTGATATAACTGGTTATTTAACTACGAACTCTCCAAGTGGTTTGCAGGTTTTATCTGGGGAATTTGAAGACGGCTCTACTTTTTACTTTAAGTCTTTTCCGACTGGATTTATAACATCAGCTTCGAGTGGGCAAGTATTAATTGGTCAAAATGTTACTGGAGTTGGTGATTTCTTATCAGACTATGCAATACATACTTCTGCTGGAGATTATGATAATTCTATTGAGATTTTAGGCCTAGAGGTTCCTTATCTTAGCTATACATTTGAGCTTGCTGATGGATTAGACACATTAGATTCAATATCGAATATTTTGCTAGAGAGCGGAATAACTAAGAATGGAGAAATTGAGCTTAGCTATGGATATAGTACTAATGATCTTGCTCTTGCTCCAGCGTCTTTGCCTTTAAATATTTCTTTAAGCTATAGCTCTGGAGTTACAGGATATCTCGGCCAAATTACAGATGTAAATATAATAGATGGTGGCAGTGGATATTTAAGCCCTCCCGCTGTAATTTTTAGCGGTGGAGGTGGATCTTTAGCTTCTGGCACAGCAATTCTTGGCGTAACAAGTGTAGATTACGATAAGGTTATAGATATCCAAATGACATCTTATGGCTCTGGATATACATCTGCGCCAACAGTAATTTTCTCGGGAGGAACTGGGATTATAAACAACCAGTCGCCAGCTAATGCTTCTGGGCTGGCTTTGACTTCTTTTTATACCAAGAGCTTTACGGGCTTTTTTGATTTGTATACTGGCTTGAATTATAATTATTCTAGTTATTTAACAAATGCTTATATCAGCGGAGTAAACTATAGGAGAGACAATGTTTCTTTATCAAATAATAATAGCGTAAATATTAAAGTATCTTATGCTACATCTTTTGATGAGTATCCTTTAGTTGCAAAATTATCAATTAGCGGGGCAGACAACAATATAATAGAAAGATACATTACAGGATTAAAATAATATGCCAATTCCTACGTCTCAATTAAGAGGAGAAAATCCTTTCCTTTATATTGCTTCTTTTAATAGAAGTAAAACTCAAACTGGCTTATCTACAATTAAAAACGCACAGTTAAATACTGCCGTTTTGAATCAAATAGGGCCTCAAGCTTACGCGGAGTTTAAAGACGACTTTATAAACTATAAGAGTGGGCTAATCCTTTGCGTTAATACTCAGTTTGATTTAAATAAATTTTTTGGATCTTCTCCTGCCGCTCCTTTTGCTGGAAATTTGGGAATTGGAGTCTATAGTTCTTTGCCTAATAATGTTGTTTTCACGGTAGTTTTGATGCCTCAGCAATTCATTAATAAAAAGGGAAGCCTAACAAAAGACTACGAATACGGAGAGAAGCTAAGAGTATTAAGCTCTCAAGAAACAAATGGCGCGGCTATATATCAAATACCAAATCTTTCTGCTACCAGAAGTCCAGTAACTAAAAACTCTTTAGTTTCTTATATAGTTAGGAGAGACGCGAACATGATAGGCAGAAGCGTGAAAACTCAAGCCTCTGGAGGCGGTGGAGGAGTAGGAGTATGGAGCTAATATATGGAATTTACTAAAGCTAAAAAAGTAGCAGTTAATAAAGCAACAAGCCATTATGATCATAATAGATTAGCTCAAGCTATAAATGAAAAAATAATGTCAGGCGTTGGAGATTGCGCTTGGAGAATTTTTTACTATGCCTATTCTACTTTCAGAGGAGTAAGAAACCCACAAGACTCCTCTTTCCCAGCTCAAGATGAGTGGTTTAAATTTTATGCTAATTTAGAGCCCAAAATGACTTGGGGCAAGTTTGGATGGCCAGAGGTGCAGGCTGGAGAAGCTCAAGGAGCGAATATAGCGAATCCATTCATGGCTTGGATATTCGGAAATAAGTCAAGAACAACAAAAGCAGACGGAACAAAAGACGATACGAAAGACGGCATTCATGGGTACTGGTCAGAGCCAATAAGGTTAACTGGATTAGAAATTTCGGCTCCAAGGGACATGCCAAGAAACATAAGCGGAGATCCAAATTTAAATAGAGTTTGGTATGACTCTCAATTACAGAGAGGATGTGCTGCTTTTATTCCTAACTATAAATATCTACAGAGGAATGCTTTGACTCCATCCACGAAAGAGCTTTCTCTTGTTTCTCTAGGGATATCATCAGCAGCAAGAAGGCATCTTAAATATGTCACAGAAGCTCTTTCAATGGGCAGATATGCTCCAAGTTATGTGCCGAGGACAAATGGAAAAGGAGGAGTTTTCAGAAAAAAGAATGCTTCTAAAGATCAAATAGAGCAAGCTATATTTTATTATTTAAGTTACTTTAGAGGAACAGAAGACCAAAGAGCTAAGCATAATCTTAGTGGTAAAGACGTTACTGTTAATGGTTTTGATTTTGAGACTTTCTTTTCTAGACAGTTTTTATTGGCTCCAAACTATTCTAAGCCGAAATATGAGTTGCAAGCTGATGGTCAGACTCCAATAAGAGACAATTTTGGAAACTTTAAAATAAAGTACGACTCTTTTGGATATCCAGAGCTTTTTCCAGAAGGCACGGCCAGCTTTTTATGGTCTTATCCATTAGCTTTCGCGGATAAGGAAAATATAATACAAACTCAAGACAACAATAATTTCTACTTCAGTGGAAACACTAAAGAAGAGACAGTCTTCAATACTAATCCCAATCCTTCTGTAGATAAGAATAGATTCTGCTTGTCTTCTATATTTATTCAAAGTTCAGATATAGCAGTAAAATTTACAGGCCAAGAAAGTCAGTTGCTTGCAGGAATGTTCATAGATGTTTATGTAAATGGTACTATTTATGAAAGCATTCCGATGCTGCAAGAAGATATTTATAAGGTATCAAATAGAACTGGAGTTGTAAATGATGCTAATGTTGATCAATTCAATCAATACAGAATTTTCCAATTCAATAAAATCCACTACTTCAGATATCCAGTCAAAGGAAAAGTAAGTTTCAAAGTCAGGGGATCTAAAAATGTAAGCATACCAACGTCAAGCTCTTTCGGTACTGTTTCGTTGGGATACAAAATAAAGACGCCGCAAACATCGCAGGAGAATTTCTCAATATCCATAAAATTTGCTCATGTGCTAGAAATGAAGCCAAATGCAGCCGATGCTTATGTTATGATGAGAGTTGCCACCACAGAAGGAATGGGGGCTGATGCTGGGCAAATGGACCCTGTTGGGCATTTTAACTGTGACTCAGCAAAGACAGTTTTCACTAATTATATTAGGTATGGTGTAGCATACAACTTTACAAAAAATACACTATATCAGAATGACGCATATGTTAGTGCAAATCCAGTTTATGAATCTGCTAGAAAGTTTATATCTAGTAATGTAAGAATGGCAGATAGAGTTTCTTTGGTGGACTACGAACTGAAGACTAGCCCTTCTGGAGATCAATCTATATTGTATTTTAATAGATACGCAATGGGTATGAAAAATACAGGGGTTGACATATTTAGAAACATGGGTCCATCTATTACTGAAGTGGGTAATAGAAGCATGATTGGCACAAAAATAGAAACTTTCATTCCGATAATAAAAGGCAAGAAATATATTGTCTTAGATTTAAATAAAAATACATCTAATTACATAACTTACATAAGGGGAAACGCAAAGATAAAAATAAAACACGGCTCGACTTTTGAAGGAGGCGATTATTATTATGTTTCTGAATATTCAAGTCCATCAATTGGAGTTTACGAGATGGATGGAATCACAAACACCTCCTTGATTCCAGACTTTAAAAAAGCAAGCATCTTAGTAGATAAAATAAAGCAAACTTCTAATGGAAACATATCCAATCAATGGGCTATGTTCATGAGTTATAACTTGTATCATCCATCTTCTAGTTCTGCTTGGAAGCCTGATTCTTATGGAGACATATTAGGAGCTTTGAATGCAAGATGCTTGACTGCGAGCAGAGCTCTAAATCCAAACGCTAGATCATCAAGAAATGTGAAGAAACATTTAGCCAGCGTTTCTTGGAAACCAAATGACTTACCATTAGTTGTAGAAGGGCCTTCTGGTTACAACTATATAGAATCCGCTAACTCTTCTGTAGGATATGGAGATTGGAGTGGAAACGTAAATTATCCACAAGATTTTGCTGCAAGTTGTCCTATTTACCAAGCTCCTTATTTAATAAATTCTATAGAAAGAGCAAATCCTTACGATCCAAAAAGCGATATAGTTAAAGTAACTTTAAATAGAAGACTTAGAACAGCAGATAGTTTTAGATTTAGGGGCAAGCTTAGTGAGGACACTAATTCTTGGAATTATGCGTATAACGACAATGAAAGAAGACCTTACCGCACAGACGAAAATGCTTTGGTGGACTATTTGGTTCATCTTTTAGCCGGTCAATCATGCCCAAGAAATGTGGTTGGAGATGTTTCTATGAGCAATGGATCATTTTGGTCTAGCCATAGGCCATTTGGATGCTGCTACCCAAGATTTTATTTTGTTAAATTGATTCCTTTTGTATCGGCAAATACAGTAATGTATTCAGATCACTATAGACAAATTGAGTATTATTTAAGAGCCATGTGTAATGGCTTTGTGAATAAAGGAACAGAAATGAGCGCAGAAGAAGTAATCTCAGCAATAAATAACAATGATACTGGTTTAAATTATGAAGGCGGCCTTGACTCTGCTGTGGGAGATTATTTATTTGAAGATCTAATGAGAAATAGTTATGATAATTCAAGCCGAAATAGCGCTGGTGTTCCTCCAAATATAGTAGGAAGACAATAATATGAGCGTAATAGCCGATAACAAATCTTTCGTTTCAACTGTGGCTGGAGTAATTTCCCCAGATTTCGACAAGGCTACTTTTGGAATTTGGGTGTCTTTCTTTCAGCATGTGAACTACAGCGAAAATGGATACACTGATCCACAGCCGCTTGTAGAAGATATCGTGGCTTCCCAGTTTACTGTAACCGGAAAGAGGTTCTCTGTAGTATCGCCTGATGGCAAAGCTCCAAAGGCAAGATTTTTCTTAACTTCTGGCATAAAGGGAATAAATGGATACGATTCTCTAGATGCAATTTCAGAAATAACAAACACTTATATATCTGGATATAAACCAGAAATACTGCTGCCAGATCTTGATTTTACTGGCAAGATCTTCAGAAGAACAGAAATAGAGTCTACTTCTAAATCTCCTGTTTCAAATAATAATGTATTGGCTATTGCAGCAGAAGACTGGCAGCAAACAAATATCTCATTAAATGTAACAAATACAGAAGAAAATTTCGCATATGTAGACACTGGATACGTTCCATACTCTAATGAAGTAAATACTAGATATAAATTTTTATATGATGATAGCAGTAAGTCTATAGATTCTAATTTTTCTAGCTTTGAGCTGCCAATACAATTAGAGCCGGGCGCTGTATTTAAATATAGAATTAGCAGAAAAAGCGAGCCTCTTGGGCAATCTTATTTCGTTGATCTTACTGCCGATGGCAAAGGGGTAATAGATTATTCTAAATATAAGGATGAAGTATCTGGGTCTTTGAATGGAGATCTGTTTTATGATTTTCAGAACATAGCTACAATTACTATAGACAAGAATGAGCTTTTAGATGATTCAGATAAAACTAATATAATCAAGCCAATTCAGAATGATAATAATTTACAATCTTTAAAGATATCAAAATCTACCACTGAAAATGGAATAGAAATGTATGATATCAATTTGATTTCTGCCAATGAAGGATTCAATGATATATATAGAGTATCAGTAGGTTTAGATATATTTAAATTGAACTCAAAAGAAGGCGTGACTGGGTATGTGATGTCTTCTTATAATACTGGAAATGGAGCTTCTACTAAGACCATAACTTTGGCCCAAGGAGATTCAGTTTACCCAAGAGTCTCGGAAGATGGAAAGATTTATAGAGCAGGTGATGTAAAAGATTTAATAGATATACAGCAAATACTAGAGTCAGAAACATTTGCTCAAAATGTTCAACTCCAAGGCGCAGCGACTGAGGAGTCAGAAAGCGTAGTCGGTAAAACGATGTCGAACTATTTCGAAGCTTTAACTGATGCTTTGAGCGATAAGTATGGAGAAGAGCCTGTGGAAGAAGATAAATCTGAGATAATAAATATTAAAAATGCTATTGAAATTAAAGACGCTCAGAATTTGCTAAATGAGAACTCTAGCACAATAAGAAACGAAACCGCATTACCAAGTTTTCAACTACCAAAGAAATTAATTACTAGCGACTTCTACTCTAACTATTTAAATTCAGGAGAAAAGTATGTCGCGCTGCCTCTTGCTAAGTATAATCTTTTTTCTAGTTTGGCTTATGGAGATTCTTATGGAATACTAGGAGTAAACATTTCAGAAGGTAATAGATCTGTTTATAATTCTACTTGCGAAGGAATTTATATCAATGAGGTATCTTTTTGCAGAGGAGATACAGCTACTCAAAAATTTAGAGCGCCAGTATCTAATGAAATATCTTACTCTAAAGGATCTGTCACGGAGATCCCTTACGCTAATGGAATAATTAGAAAAGAGAATTACGAAAACCAAATTAGCTGGCAAAATGCTTTAAATTATTACTATACTAAAAACTATGTAGCGTCTTTTGATGTTTATCCTTCTTTCTTGGAGTCAGACTACGCTAATTTATTTACTCAAGCCGTAACAAATGTAAAAAAGGCCATTGGAGGAGCAAATACAAATGTCTCTCCCACTAATTCTTTCTTGGCAAAAGGCGGGGTTGAGCCAAGAATATTCGTAGAAAGAGAAATCTATACAGAAGAATATAATTCTAATCAAGACCAAGAGCTATCTAATATAATCTCTTCTGAAGTAGACGTTTCTGATTCTGAAGACTTATCAACGAAAAAAGCAGAAAAATTATACTGCGTTCAGAACTACGATGCTTCTAACTTTGTAAGAGATAAACAGACTTTCTTCTATCCTATACATAGTTACGATGAGAAAATAATATTTGATTCATTTGTTCCAAATTCTGAAATTCATAGCTATACTATAGCAGATCAGTCTACTTTTGGGGTCGTTTTTTTTGCAGATAAAAACCCAAGCCCTAAGAAAATATTCAGAGCAGAAAGCGTGATTGGTAGCGACTCTACATTCAGCTATTCTAATTTTTCTTCATCTGCAGCTTGGACTGGATTAAATGGTGGCACTATAACTATCGCAAATCAAGACACTCAAAAATACGGATACCATCTTTATACTTATACTAATAATACAGATGCTCTAGTGCTAGTTAGAAGCAATGTTCTTCATAATGAAACTGCAACTACTTCTCAACCAAAAGCCGTAGTAATAAAATTCAAAAAAGAAAACTTCGTATCTAACCCAAGCTCTATAAAAGAAACAAACTCGACAGGGGAAGAGATTGAGTATTTTTCTTTATTGTTGCCAGCCGTTGATTCTAATGGAACTGTATACGATGCAGCAAAAACGAAAATCAACGTCCAAATTTACAATTACAACCTTTCCTCAGAAGAGGTTTATCAGTGGTATCTATTTAACAAAAATCCTATTAATGACAACACTTATGGCGTAACAGACAATAGCCAAGAAATTAAGCCAAGATTTTTCGAAGACGCTTCTGAAGAGAGCGTAGCAGTAGCTCAACAGCTTTTCTTTTTTCCAAATGGCCCATGCACTTCCAAAAACTATGAAGGATCTCCAATCGGAGCGGGTTCTGTTAATGGATTAGCTGACGGATTATTTGAAAACAATATTTTAGTAATAGAAGAAAGAGGATTCACTTCTACTTACGAATCAAATTGCTCATTAGATATAGAAGAAAACGGAGTAATCAATAAACAAAAATCTCCAGCAGCAGGGACTACTTCTATAACTTTCGATAAGGTCAAGAGGCTAAAGATAACAAAGGTAAAATATAACTTCTATACAAAAGACTTAGTTCTAATTGGAGACGCGGGCTTTCCAAATTCTCAAGATTTTAATTATGGATGGCAGTTTAAATTGCAATATAGAAACAAAGGATCTTCGGCTGACTGGGTGACTTTAGAGGAGAAAGGCCCATTCAACACTTCAGAAATAACAGCGCAATTCTCTCAGCTTTCCCCATTCTATGCTCTGCTTGGGCTTTTGCAATCTCCTTATTACTTGCAAATGGTCGCATTCAAAACAAATATTCCATTGTATTTGGATGATAATAATTATGAGTTTAGAATAGCTAAATATGAAAAGCTTGCAGTATTTTCTTCTGATCTAGATATCATTAAAAAAGTAAACTTCTTGCCAATAAAAGTACAGTGGACAGCAGATCCAGATTGTCAATACTACAACATATATCAAAAAGATAGCGGCAATAATTTGACATTCTTAGCCACAGAGAACGCAAGAAATAATTTGTCTTATGCTGTTCCTGATGTGAAGCAGTCTTATATAGACTTAGGCCCAGCAAATTTTGGTTCTCCGAATTTTTCTGGCTATTACGATATTAGAGTTTCTGGAATAGTTCCTAGCGTAAAAGAGACTTCTAATTCTATTTCTTCTGAATATGGGTTTGATGTTGGAAACTCTAACGACCAATTTTCCATAAGTAAAATTAGTAACGAAGCTAACTCTGCGTTTGCCAAGCAAATCAATAATCCAACATACACTCCATTAATCAATTTCAATAATCCAGAGTCTAAAAACTCTACTTTTGCGATTAATCAAAATTACAACCAGTATTATTTTGTATCTAATAGTGCAAGCGCTTCTTTGGAAGGGCTGTCGAATATAGGTTTTGAAGGATACGTTGCTAACACTGGAGCTTCTAGTTGCTCTGTAGGCGCTCAGTCTGTGTCTTCTAATACTGTGGCGTCAATATCTAATAATGGAGCAATTTCTACAACTTCTTTGCAAACATTGCCTTCCTCGGCATTAGACCTGAAAGACACTGAAGACAATCAAAGTTTGTATCTGACTGCTTCTCTTACAATATCCAACTCTGATGCTGTAAATAGAATTCTTAATATTGTTAACGATAGCTCGTCTTCGATAACAATAAGCTATAATGGATCTATAACAGTTCAAGCAAATACAACAGCAGAGATATCTTTTTCTTCATCTAGCGCTTCCGTAAATCTAGTAAGGAATAATATAGCTGTTCAAGATGATGAGATAAACTATCCAGCTCTCGGTTTTGTAAATATAAACCATTCAAGAGTCAATCTAGATCCTTCTAATCCTTCTAGTAGCTTGCCAATCTATAACGCATCAAATAGCAAACTCTCTGTGAATGGGGCTTTGGATTTGAATGCCAATTCTTTCAATTTAGTAAGCTGGAATGGGTCAACTGCCACAAACTCTCAAAAGAACTTATTCGACACTATCAAAATCTTTATTCTTGGCGCAGAATCAGAATCTGACAGAATAACTTTACTAAAAGACGATACGGATATAATTGTTTCCAATTTCCAAGGAGCGGAAAACTCTACAGAGGAATACTTCTTCATAAAAGACGAAATCATTAATAGATATTTCAATATCAATATAATTAATGGATCTTCTACATATACTTTACCGACAAAAAATCAGGATTTCAAGCTTACTGTATCTAAGAAAAATTCAACAATAAGCTATAAAATTCTATATCCATCGGACTCTCCATTCTTCGACATCTCTGATGACAAAGAACAGTTGGTGCTAATAACTAAGAATAATGTACAAAACATAGACTTAAATTATCTTGAAGCCTCCATTCCAAAGCAGTCTTTTATCTATATTGTAAATAAAAGCCAATCAGATATAGTCTTTTACAAGGGAGACGTGACTCAAGCGGCATATACTGTCTCGCCAAATCAAATAGCTAGAGCTTCCATATCTACAATAGGAAATGCTAATGGAGTAAAAGTTGACATTATAGATTCTGCTTATAGCCATTTTGTCTTTGACCTTAATACTGCCACGCATTTAAGTGATACAATTAATATTTTAGATCTTAATTTCTGCGGCACTTCGATTACGCTTCCTTCTGCGTCGTCTTTTGCTTCTAAAAATACGTTCTTGTTATGCAGAAATAGGTCTACGCCAAATAAAATAGACAACCAATTTGTCTCAGCAGAAGCTGGATTAATCAATAATGAAGAAGATCCATCCACAAAAGAAATAAGCGAAGTAGGACAATTGTCTTCGAATTCTATATCTTTGTCTGTATATAGAAAAAATGTATCTGATGCTTTGCCAACTTTGCAAAGAACAAGTTTTATCAATCAAGGAATTGCAGGGTTAGAAGACAGCATAGAAAATGCGGTAAACACTTTCTTTTATATTAAAGATGATAGCCTGAAGAATTTCTCAATAAGAGACTTCTACAATAGAAAGAGTTCGTATTCAGGAAAAGTATTTTTGCCTTCGTCAAGAGAGATGAGAATAAATTCTTTTGACAATAACCATTCCTATGGAACAAAGTCTCAGTCTATTTCTTTTGATTATTCCCCTGATGGATATGTTAATGGAAGACTTTTATGTCAAGACGTTCAAGATTCAACCATAATAAGCAGAGATACTGAGAAAGCCTCTGTAACGAAAACTTTCCCCAATGCTTTGGCAGTAGATCAAATTTTGATTAATTTTTCTTATGATACTGTTACCGTAAGCGTTTCTAGCGTTTCAAAAACAATAAAAAAGAATAGATTAATTAAAAACGACAACGCTGATTTCATCTATCCAGTCTATAATAATAAAGAATTTTTCATAGCTGACTCTAATTCAGATAGAAAAAATACCGTAGTCGGCGGTGGAACTACTTTATTCTATCAGATTATAGGCAAAGAAATGGATGTAGAGTCTATTATTTTGCCAAACTCTTCTGCCGTCCTAACATTTGTAATAAAGAATCTTTCCTCAAGAACTTATCCAATATATACTTTGACTGGGGTTTTAGTTCATAATTTAGAGCCAAATACTCAAAAAGATTTCGTATACAATGGCTTTTCTTACAACGTTAATAATAACACTACTCCTTACGACGATAGGATTTCTTCAACTTCCATAAAGACTGAAAATCAAGCTCTAGAAGTTGACACGTCTCACCCTTTGTCTTCTCTTTGGAGTTCAGGATTTTCCATAAATGCAATAAGAGAGGGTTTTATTATAGAAGACTCTATAGAGCTTATTATGGATGGCGCTGCGTATCAATATCAATTATTTGATGTTTTAGATACTGTCGCTTCTTCTTCAGATAGAATAGTTTATTGCTATGGAAGAAAGCCCGGAATTTTAGATATTGGAGATAATAAATATTTAGTCAACGCCTTTTACTTATACTTATCTTTTAATGAAACCATAATAAAAGAAAATGAATTTTATACCACAGGAGACGAAGTAACTTCTGCTGGACCATATCCTTTATCAGTAATAGAATACAAGCGCATAGATTTGCTGAAGCTGTTGCCGACTTATCAATCTGTAACAAGTTTGCCAGATGTAATTTTGATTCCATTAACTTCTCAACTGACTCATTTATACTTACCAAACTTGAGCGTAGTTTACAGTAATGGCGGTCAAGACTATACTTTGGCAAGCCTATTGTCTGGCAAAAAGATTATATTTGTAAATACTGTAAAGGCAAATTCAGGTGCAGAAAATAAAGTAACTAATTACAATGGTGCCGCAACAGAGTCTTTAGAAGATATAAATTCTGTTGTCATGTATGAGATATCTGGTGGGCAATGGATAAAATCCACTTCTGGGGTTCCAGTGGTGCAGCCGGTCTATCCAACGCTAGATAGAGTTAAAGGCTTGTCTTTGACGCAAACTAGCGAGATTTCAGATGGAAGTGAATTTGTATATTTGCCAAATTTCAGTAGATTTAATATTTCTGTTGATAGCTTTTCAGACAAGCAGTTGAAAAACTTCTACGTTTTAAATAGCGCATCAAATAGAATATTTATAAATTCTAATGAGTCTATGTTGAGTTCTAACAGATTTGTAAAGATCTATCGAAACTTGACAGCCGATTCTTTTGATTCAAACGATATAGAAATAGGTGGCACTTCTTCTTTTGCTTCAGTGATAATGGATTTAAATCAAAATGAAGTAGTAGATGATAAGGTTGCTAAAGACTATCCAAATCTAAAGTTTGGCACATCTCTAAAGGTAACGGCAGTATATGGAAGCGGAAGCGCTGCAAGAAAATACACAAACTTTTATAGATATAATGCCTCTGGAATGCCAGTCAAGCCTTTCATTAAAAATGAATTTTTCGGAGATTTAGATCTGTTTAACTTAAAGAGCTATTCTCCAAATGATAAGCTCTTCGTTTTCGGTTCTAGTAATGTAAATGCAGAAGGCGTTTCTTTTGATGAATATGCTTTGAGAGTTCTAAAGTCAGATTCTCTCGGAGGAGATAAGTTTTATATTTATAATAACTCTAGTAAATTTTTAAGCGTATATTTTAAAGAAAGCGATTCAGA